>NZ_JBYIQX010000034.1:0-76984 GCF_057707805.1 Streptomyces sp. bgisy159
CCCCCCCCCCCCCCCCCCCCCCCCCCCCCCCCCCCCCCCCCCCCCCCCCCCCCACCGGAAGGGGTGAACGGCCGTAACTTTCGGGTGCGGGTCGCGTTCTGTCGCGCTAGGACATGGTCCGTACACGAAACGTGACGGCTCTCACACGTTGGGCGGGCGCCCGGTCGGCCCCCGCTCAGCCGCCACCGCTAAGCCGCAGCCGCTCAGCCGGCGATCATCCGCCACCGGGGTAGGGCCACGGGTTGGGCAGGCAGTGGATGCCGTCGTGGTCGAGGAACTTGGTCTGCTGCTGCATGACCGGAGCCAACTCGCCGTTCTTGTCGCAGTTCACATGGCCGTAGCCGAGCCGGTGGCCGATCTCGTGGTTGATGAGCATCTCGCGGTAGCCGCGGATGTCGTCCCCGTACGTCTCGGATCCCTGGGCCCACCGGTAGGCGTTGATCATCACGCGGTCGGTGGCGGCCGAGTCGCAGGAGACGTTGTCCTCGGTCGTGTCCAGCCCCGACTTCTCGCACCAGTCCGCAGTGGTGCCGGGGCTGGCGAGCGTGATGATGAAGTCCGGCCGGCCACTGTGGACGCGCTCGAAGGTGCGGGCGCCGTTGTGCGCCCAGCTTCGGTCGTCGTTGAGCGTCTTCTGGACGGCCTGCGCGAACAGCTCCGCGTCGAGGCCGAGCCCTTGCTCGACGTCCACCCGGTACGTGTACTTCCGGCCCTTCTCCGGCCCCTTGGCGATCCCCGGGACCGCGGCGAACTTCCCCGAGCCCTGGAGTGCGGGGTTCAGCGCGAACTTGGTGCCGAGTTTCTGCTCGTACGTCAAGGGGGTCGGGGAAGCCGGTGCCGAGGCACTGGGCCGGTCGTCGGCGCGCGAGGCCGGGTCCCGGGCGTCCCGGGCCTGCCCGGACGCGGCCTGCGCCGGCTCGTCGCCCGCCTCCGCGCCGTCCGTGACCTGTCCGGCCACGACCACGGCGAGCACGGTGGTGACGGCAGCAGCCGCGATGCCGGTGAAGGTACGGCCCCTGCCGCCGCGCGCGGAGGCCGGATCGCCGGTGGGCGGCGCGTCGTCCTCGTCGTCCGCGTCACCGGGCGAAACGGGGGGTGCGTGCCGGTCGGTGACGGAGGGGCGCGGGATCCTTCCGGTCGCGGGTCCGGCCCCCGTGCCGGGTCCGGCCCCCGTGCCGACGCCGACGGCGGCCGGATGCCGGGCGCGGAACACGTCGTCGTACTCGTCGAAGGCGTCGAGGTACTCCGGGCGCGGCCCGGACCCGTGGCCCGGCCGCTGCCGCGGTACCGCCGCCCGGGTACCGTCACCGGCCGGCGCGGCACCGTTCACCTCACCCCAGCCCCCGCCGGCCTCCCGCTGCTCGGGGTGCCCTCCCCGGACCCGGGGGACGCCGTGCGCGGGTGTGCCCTCCGGAAAGCGCGGCACTCCCTGAGCCGGGGTGCCGTCCCCGTACCAGCCCTCACCCGGGGCAAGCGAGCCGCCCTGCCCGTACCAGGCCTCGCCCTGAGCCGGCGGGCCCTGCCCGTACCAGACGTCGCCCTGGGCCTGCGCGGGGCCACCATCCCCGCGGCCGACACCGCCGTGGGCGGTGCTGCCCCCACTGTCGGCGGCCCCCGTTCCCCTCCTGTTGTCGCCCTCCGCACCGCGCTTCGGTGCGGGTCCCCGTCGGCTGTGGCGTCCCACCTGTCGCCTCAGCTCCCCTGGACGGTCGTCGTCGCGAGGAGTTCGCGGACCGCGGTCGCGACCGTGTCCGGGTACTCCATCATCGCCACGTGCCCGGCGGACGGCAGTGTCAGCAGCCGGGAGTCGCGGAAGGCGCGGGCGGCGCGCTGGGCCATGCGGAAGCCGACCAGCTGGTCGCGGCCGCCGTAGACCAGCAGGGTCGGCGCGAGGACGCGCTCGGCCTGGCGCCACAGCCCGTGCTGACCGCCGAGCGTGTACGCGTTGACGAGCCCGCGCGCGGAACGGGTCATCGCGTCCCAGAAGTACGGCAGCCGCAGCCGCCGCTCCATCTCCTCCACCGCGTGGCGGAACGCCTCCTCGGACACCCGCCCGGGCTCGCCGTAGCAGAGCCCGAGGACGCCGCGCACCCGCTGCTCGGCCGTCCACTCCCGGGTCAGCCGGCTGAACAGGGTGGCCGCACCCGGGAGGCTGAGCAGTCCCGTCGGCACGGCGCTGCGCTGGACCCGCAACTCCGGCAGGGCCGGCGAGACGAGGGTCAGGGTCCGCACGAGGTCGGGCCGTACGGCGGCCACGCGCGTCGAGACGGCCCCGCCGAGCGAGTTGCCGAGCAGGTGGACGGGGCCGCGGCCGGAGGAGTCGAGATAGCGGATCACAGCGCGCGCGTGCGCGGTGACGGAGTAGTCGCCGTCGTCCGGTGGCGGGGAGTCGCCGAAGCCGGGCAGGTCGACCGCCTCGCTCTCGACGACGCCGTCGAGCAACGCCATCAGCGCGGACCAGTTCTGCGAGGAGCCGCCGAGCCCGTGCACGTACAGCGCGGGCTCCAGGCCCTCGCGCGTCGCCGGTCTCGACCTGACCGTCAGGGTGGCCCCCGGAAGCCCCACGGACCTGAGCCGCTCACCCTCCGCGACCCGGACGGGCACCGCCTTCGGGAGCACACTGGTGGGCGGCACGGACGGCAGCTCGGTCGAAGACATGCGGCAATGTTACGAGACGATCACGTCGGGGTTCACGTGTTCGGTGTCACAGAACGTACCCGCACGACGTGGCATACGGAACCCGGTTCTCCTAGGCTCGTGTCACAGGGCACCCGCGTGTGGCCCCTGCTTGTTCACAGGGACGTCCGTAGGAAGGGAGCCCATGATGGCCGTCGACCCCACCGATCCCGAGACCTTCGAGCAGCTCGACACGGAGACGCCGGACGAGTACGACGTGGAGGCCCCGGAGAACGACGCTGCCGAGCAGCACGCCGATGTGACACCCGACCGGGACGACCCGCTGGAGGGCGTCGACCCGGCCACCGCCAACGAGGCCGATCTCGTCGAACAGGCGCGGATCGTCTCCCTGGACGAGGACGACTACCGCTGAAGACGGTTGCCCGAGCCGACGGCGCTGACCCGCAGGAGACCGGAAATCGGCTCATCATGCCCGGGCCGCCCCCGTTTGAAACGTTTTGCACGACTGTTCCGCCTGTCCGGTCCGTGAAATTCTGCGCTCGCACTGCGCACACAGCGGTTACCGAAAAGTACGATGGCGGGCGCAGCGGCACACCGCATGTGGACGACTGTGGACGACTTTGGGAGGCGGCGTGACAGCCATCGAGCAGACAGAGGCGGCACGCCCGAGGGGTACGCGCCTGCCGCGCCGTGCCCGACGGAACCAGCTCCTGGGCGCGGCCCAGGAGGTCTTCGTGGCGCAGGGCTACCACGCCGCCGCGATGGATGACATCGCCGAGCGCGCCGGTGTCAGCAAGCCGGTGCTCTACCAGCACTTCCCCGGCAAGCTCGACCTGTATCTCGCCCTGCTGGACCAGCACTGCGAGTCGCTGATCCAGTCCGTGCGCAACGCGCTCGCGTCGACGACCGACAACAAGCAGCGCGTCCGGGCGACCATGGACGCCTATTTCGCGTACGTGGAGGACGACGGCGGCGCGTTCCGCCTGGTCTTCGAGTCGGACCTGACGAACGAGCCCGCCGTGCGCGAACGCGTCGACAAGGTGACGAACGAGTGCGCCGAGGCGATCTGCGACGTCATCGCCGAGGACACCGGCCTGTCCCGCGCGGAGTCCATGCTGCTCGCCTCCGGCCTGGGCGGCCTGGCCCAGGTGGTGGCCCGCTCCTGGCTGCACAGCGACCGCAGCGTCCCGCGCGACGAGGCGGTGCAACTGCTGGCCTCGCTCGCCTGGCGCGGTATCGCCGGCTTCCCGCTGCACGGGGCCGAGCAGCACTGAGCGGTCGGGCGCTCTCGAGCGGCGTCGAGCGGTACGCGATCCGAGGAGCCGGCCTGGGCGTCCGGACGATCGGGCGGGTTCGTCCCCACCCGGGTCCGTTCCCGGCCGGTGTTCCGGCACACGGGGGTTCGCCCCGCACGCGTGTTTGCTCCCGGGTTTGTTCCCGGCCGGTGTTCGCTCCTGGCGTGGACGGCCGCGCCGTGTACGTCCCCTCACCGGGCTAATGTGTGCAGCGTACGGCGCGGACGCCCGCGCACCGCAGTGACCGTCGGAGGGACATAGCCGTGGAGGTCAAGATCGGCGTGCAGCACGCGCCCCGCGAGATCGTTCTGGAGAGCGGTCAGACTGCCGAGGAGGTCGAGCGCGTGGTGGCCGAGGCACTGGCCGGCAAGTCGCAGCTGCTCACCCTCGTGGACGAGCACGGCCGCAAGGTCCTGGTCCCGGCGGACCGCCTCGCGTACGTGGAGCTGGGCGAGCCGGCCCCGCGCAAGGTGGGCTTCGGCGCGCTGTAGCCGACAGCACGATCAGCACGACCGGAGGGGTCAGGTGACGTCGCGTCACCTGACCCCTCCGGCCTTTCGGCTCCTTCGGCCCTTCCCGGCCCGTCCAGTCCGTGCGGCCCTTCCGATCCGTCCGCGCCTCCCGTCCCACGCCCGTCCCACGCCCGTCCCACGCCCGTCACACGATCGACACGGTGTCACCACGTCACCGCCGCACCCTCACCACGGACGGAGCACATCGGGCCTCCTCGGGAGGATTGCATTTCGCAGGTCACGGGTATGACGGGCTACGACTCGACGCACAGCCCGGCCGTCTGGGAGGGACCCGCATGATCTTGGAAGCGCTAGGCTCCGCTGTGCTCGGCATCGTCCTCGCCTGGGCGGCGATCCACCGCCTGTCCCACCGGTTGCCCGCCCGCACCCTGGTCCTGGCGACCGGTGTCGCCGGAGCCCTGTTCGGCGCCTTCCTCATGGACAGCGCGCTGGAGTCGGGCAGCATCGTCCTCGTCCTGGTGGGTGCGACGGTGGTCTCGGCCGCCTCGCTCTCGCTGCTGCTGCGCCCGGCGGGGCGCCGTCTGCGCCGATCAGCGACGGCGTAGACCGCACCCTCGTCCGGAAGACAGCAGCTCCGCCGCTGTGCGGCAGCCGGCCCGCCCGTGGGGGCGCCGCGGCCTGTCGCGAAAGGCCCTAGGCCGCCAGGCCCAGCGCGGCCATCCGCTTGGTGTGCGCTTCCGTGATCCGGGAGAACATCTTGCCGACCTCGGCGAGATCGAACCCGTCGGCCACTCCGCCGACCAGCATCGTCGACAGCGCGTCCCGGTCCGCGACCACCCGCTGCGACTGCGACAGCGCCTCGCCCATCAGCCGACGCGCCCACAGCGCGAGCCGTCCGCCCACGCGCGGGTCCGCTTCGATGGCCGCCCGCACCCGCTCGACGGCGAAACCGGCGTGCCCGGTGTCGTCGAGCACGGCGAGCACCAGCGCCCGGGTGTCGGAGTCCAGCCGGACCGCGACCTCTCGGTAGAAGTCGCTGGCGATCGAGTCGCCGACATACGCCTTGACCAGGCCCTCCAGCCAGTCCGAGGGCGCCGTCTGCCGGTGGAACCCGTCCAGCGCCGCGACGAACGGCTCCATGGCCTCCGTCGGCTCCGACCCGATCTCCGTGAGCCGGTCCCGCAGCCGCTCGAAGTGGTGGAACTCGGCGGACGCCATCTTGGCCAGCTCCGCCTTGTCCGCCAGGGTCGGCGCCAGCTTGGCGTCCTCCGCGAGCCGCTCGAAGGCGGCCAGCTCGCCGTACGCGAGAGCCCCGAGCAGGTCCACCACGGCGGCACGGTACTGCGGGTCGGCGGAGGCCGCGGTCCAGTCCTGGGCGGCGATACCGGTGGCGGGGTCGGCGGGGGACTCGGCGTTCTCGGGCTTGTCAGAGGTGGTCATGCAGCGCACAATAGCCCGCTCACCGGACGGTGGAAGTCCCTGGTCAATCAGTGTGACCACGACGACGCACAGGACCGGCCGGCAGACCCGCCGCGCGACCGGGCGCGGAGCGGGACGGGAAGCCGTGCGGCGATGTGACAACCACTACGTGACCGAATCGGTCATCGCGTGTGCGCGATTCCGGGGTATGGTGGTAATGCGCCTGCTGGTACGACGGCACTTCATGTACGCGCCGTACCTCGACAGGCCGCACGTATGAGGATGCCCGGTCGGTGGCCCGATCGGCTCCGACCCGACAGCCCTCCTGGTCCGTACGGCACATCGCGTGCGGGGGCCAGAGGGAACCCTCAGCGGTGAGAGCGCTAGAGCGTCGGCAGAGGTCCCGTGTCATACGGCTTGCCCCAGTGGGTCGTCCGTAAGGCAGCCGACGTCCCCGGCACGGTCCGTCAACGACCCCCGCGCTCGCCTCGCACCGCGCCACACAGAAGAGGCAGCACCCTGACTACCACGTTCAGAGATCTCGGAATCCTCCCCGAGACCGCCGAGGCCCTCGAAGCCGTCGGCATCATCACCCCCTTCCCCATCCAGGAGATGACCCTCCCCGTCGCCCTCTCGGGCACGGACGTCATCGGCCAGGCCAAGACCGGCACCGGCAAGACCCTCGGCTTCGGTCTGCCGCTCCTGGAGCGCGTGACCGTCCCCGCCGACGTGGAGGCCGGCCGCGCCGAGCCCGAGCAGCTCACCGAGGCCCCGCAGGCGCTCGTCGTCGTCCCCACCCGCGAGCTGTGCACGCAGGTCACCAACGACCTGCTCACCGCGGGCAAGGCGCGCAATGTACGCGTCACCGCGATCTACGGCGGCCGGGCCTACGAGCCGCAGGTCGAGGCCCTGAAGAAGGGCGTCGACGTGGTCGTCGGCACCCCGGGCCGGCTCCTCGACCTGGCAGGCCAGAAGAAGCTCGACCTGAAGCACGTCAAGTGCCTCGTCCTCGACGAGGCCGACGAGATGCTGGACCTCGGCTTCCTGCCCGACGTCGAGAAGATCATCGACATGCTCCCGGCCCGGCGGCAGACCATGCTGTTCTCGGCCACCATGCCGGGCGCGGTCATCGGCCTCGCGCGCCGGTACATGTCCCAGCCCACCCACATCCGCGCCACGGCACCGGACGACGAGGGCGCGACCGTCGCGAACATCAAGCAGTTCGTGTACCGCGCGCACTCCATGGACAAGCCGGAGATGGTCGCCCGCATCCTGCAGGCCGAGGGCCGCGGACTGGCGATGATCTTCTGCCGCACCAAGCGCACGGCCGCCGACATCGCCGAGCAGCTGGAGCGCCGCGGCTTCGCCTCCGGCGCGGTCCACGGCGACCTCGGCCAGGGCGCCCGCGAGCAGGCGCTGCGGGCCTTCCGCAACGGCAAGGTGGACGTCCTCGTCTGCACCGACGTCGCCGCCCGCGGCATCGACGTCGAAGGCGTGACCCACGTCATCAACTACCAGTCCCCCGAGGACGAGAAGACCTACCTGCACCGCGTCGGCCGTACGGGCCGCGCGGGCGCGAAGGGTACGGCGATCACGTTCGTCGACTGGGACGACATCCCGCGCTGGCAGCTGATCAACAAGGCGCTGGAACTGGGCTTCAACGACCCGGTGGAGACGTACTCGACCTCCCCGCACCTCTTCGAGGAACTCGGTATCCCGGCCGGCACCAAGGGTGTCCTGCCGCGCGCCGAGCGCACTCGCGCCGGGCTGGACGCGGAGGAGCTGGAGGACCTGGGCGAGCCGGGCGGCCGGAGCCGCGGTGACCGGCGTGGCCGCGGCGGGCGGGACGAGTCCCGCACCGCCGAGCGCGAGCGCCCGGCCGCCCGTACGCCACGCCGCCGCCGTCGTACACGCGGCGGCGCCCCCCTCGACGCGACGTCGGGCTCGGCCCAGCCGGCTGCCGCCGGCCCCGCGGCCGAGCCGGCCGCGGTGACCGAGGACGCGGCCGCCCCGCGTACCCCGCGCCGCCGTCGCCGCACCCGCAACGGCGCCCCGCTCGCCGCCTCCGCCGCGACGGCGGCCACGGCGCCCGAGGGCACCGGTGTCCAGGCGTCCGCGGAGGCCGCGGTGGCGACCGCCGAGGGTCCGGCGCTGGACACCCCGGCCGTGGCCGCGCAGCCCACGGAGTCCGCCGAGGCGGTCGTGGCCCCGGCGGAGACCCCGGCGAAGTCGCGCCGCCGCACCCGCCGGAGCGCGGAGCCGACGGCGACCGCCCCTGCGGCGGAGACGGTGACGGCCCCCGAGGCGGAAGTCCCGGCCGAGGAGGCCAAGCCGCGCCGGACCCGGAAGGCCGCGGCCACCAAGGCCGCCGAAACCGCCGTCGACACAGCGGAAGGCACGGAAACCAAACCCCGCCGCACCCGCAAGACCACCGCCACCAAGACGGCCGAAACCACCGAAACCGCAGCGGACACCCCCGCCGAGCCCACCGAGGCCAAACCCCGCCGCACCCGCAAAACCGCCGCCACCAAGGCCGCCGAAACCGCCACGGAAACGGCCGAGGGCGTGGTTCCCAAGCCGCGTCGCACACGGAAGACCGCGGCTGCCGCGGAGGCTCCCGCCGAGGGCGCCCAGGGCGCCGACGCGACCGAGGCGAAGCCGAAGGCCCGGCGTACGCGCAAGGCCGTGGCGACGGTCGAGGCGCCCGCCGAAGGCTGACCGACCGGCACCGGCCGACGGCCCGGACCCGTACACCACGGGGCCGGGCCGTCGGCGTCTTCCCGAACCCGGCTCCCGGCCCGGCGCCCGGCCCGGCGCCCGGCCCGGGCGGCCCGCGGCCGAGCCGGTACCCTCCCCCCGTGACAGAACCCCCCGCCTTCCCTCCGCCCCAGGGCGCCCGCGCCTACCCCCTGCGCACCACGCGCGGTGCCTTCGCCGTCGTGGACGCGGGTACGGCGCAGCGGGGCGTGGTGATGCTGCTGCCCGGGTTCACGGGCAGCAAGGAGGACTTCCACCTGCTGCACGAGCCCCTCGCGGCGCGCGGCTACCGCACGATCGCCGTGGACGGGCGCGGGCAGAACGAGTCACCCGGGCCGGTGGACGACGAGACGCCTTACGCACAGGACGAGTTGGCGCGGGACGTGCTGGCGCAGGCTGCCGCGCTGGGCATGCCGGTGCACCTGGTCGGGCACTCCCTCGGCGGTCACATCGCCCGGGCGGCCGTCCTCCTCGACCACACCCCGTTCCGTTCGCTGACCCTCATGTCGTCGGGCCCGGCTGCGATTTCCGATGCCCAGCAGCACCGGGTGAAGCTGCTGCACGACGCGCTGGCGGTGCTGACGATGGCGGAGGTGTGGGAAGCGATCACGGCGATGGGCCCACCGGAGGAAGTCGGCGGCCCGGCCCGGGGTTTCGGCGGGCCGGGGCTGCTGCGCCGCCGCTGGCTGGCCCACAGCCCGGCACAACTCCTGGCCACGGGCCGTCAGTTGTGCCACGAGCCGGACCGGGTCGGCGCGCTGGCAGCGCTTCCGCTGCCCTTCCACGTGCTGTCGGGTTCCCGGGACGACACCTGGCCGGTGCCGCTCCTGGACGAGATGGCGGCGCGGCTCGGAGCCCACCGTACGGTCGTACCGGGCGCAGAGCACTCCCCCAACCTGGACCGCCCCCTGCCGACCGCCGCCGCCCTCGCCGGCTTCTGGGACGGGCACCGGGATCCCCGCGGGCACGGCGCCTGACAGGTGTCGGGCCGGGGTACTTCCGCGGCGGGCCCACCGGCCGGGTCCGCTAGTACTGCGTGCGCAGGTGCTCCCAGAACCCGTCCCGCAGGGCGCGCCGCAGCTCGGCCTGGCCGCGCAGCGAGTACTGCAGGATGGCCTCCGCCTCCACCAGCAGATCCTGGTCGACGGACCCCGGCAGATAGGGGTGGCCGGGCAGCAGTTCCCCGACGGAGTCGCGGCCCCGCGCCGCCAGCCACTTGGCGGCGATCTGCGCGCCCGCGAACCGTACGTCGTCCCGGGTCGGCCGGGCCCCCGAGGCCTCGTAGGCGGCCGGGGTGCGGCGGGTGACGTAGGGCTTGAAGAAGTCGAGGTCGAGGGTGCGCTGGCTGTCGACCTCCCAGAGCAGCGGCTCGGCCTGGTTGCGGCCCTCGGGGGCCTCGATGCCCCAGAGGTGCACCCGGGCTCCGTAGCCCTGGGCCGCCTCGACCGCCGAGACCAGGTCCTCGTCGCCGCCGAGGAGGGCCGCGTCGCTGATGGCGCGGTGGCGGGCGAGGGACTCCAGGTCGGTGCGGATCAGGGAGTCGACGCCCTTCTGCTGGTTGTTGGCGTTGAGGTTGCCGAGGCGCACCTTGACGTCGGGCAGCTCGGCGATGGACTGCTGCTCGGCGGTGTGGATGCGGCGGCGGGCGCCGTCGTACCAGTAGACCCGCAGCAGCCGGCTGTCGGCGAAGATCGAGCGGGCCCGGTCGATGAGCGCCTCGATCAGGCCCTCGGCGTCCAGGTCGAAGGCGCGCCGGTCCTCGGTGCCGGCGACCAGCCGTCCGGCGGCCGCGTAGAGGTATCCCGCGTCGACGAAGATCGCATGGGTCGAGGGGGTCTTGGCCACCTCGGCGAGCATGCGGGTCAGCAGTTCGTTGGTGTGGTCGATGCGGGCGGCGAGGGCCGCGAGGTCGTCGTTCATCGTCTCCATTGTCCCGGCGGTCACGCTGCGAACACAACCGATCCCGATCCGTCCCGGCGAGGCGCCCCGACGAGCCTCTTACCGGTCAGTATTTAGCCGTTCGAAAAATTTCTTTAGCGTAGGGAATGTTTGTAACACGGAGTCTGTTAACTCGGTTGTACAACGCCATCGAGACGAAGGGAGAAGCTGTGCGCTTCGAGATCATGCGACTCGACGATGTCGACGGCACGCCCGTGGACAGCACCGTCGTGGACGCCGCCTCCGTCAACGGGATCGTGCAGCAGGCCGCCGCCACCGGGCAGCGCCTCTGGATCCGCCCGGCCGCCGGCCCGGCCTCGTAACAGACGCGAACACACCCCGCAGCAGACGCGAACACGCCCCGCAGCAGCACGGAGCCCCCGTACGGCATGGATGACCGTACGGGGGCTCCGTGCCGCACGGGTGCCGGTCACGCCCCCTGGATCACCTGGGTCACCCCGTTGATGATCTGCTGAACGGCGATCGCCGAGAGCATCATGCCCGCGAGCCGCGTCACCAGCACCACACCACCGTCCTTGATGACCCGGATGATCAGCAGCGAGTACCGCATGACCAGCCACAGCACGACGTGGATCGCGAGGATCGCCGCCCACACCGACACCTGTGTGGAGACCGAGTCGGCCTTCTGGACGGCCAGGATGACCGAGACGATGGCACCGGGGCCGGCCAGCAGCGGCATGCCCAGCGGCACGAGGGCCACGTTCACGTCCTTGGTCTGCTGCGGCTCGTCGGTCTTGCCGGTGAGCAGATCCAGCGCGATGAGCAGGAGGAGCAGCCCACCGGCGATCATCAGCGCCGGCACGGACACGTGCAGGTAGTCGAGGATCTGGTGGCCGAGCAGCCCGAACACGGTGATCACACCGCCGGCCACGCACACGGCCTGCAGGGCCATCCGCCGCTGCGTCTTGCCGGGCCGCCCGGCGGTCAGCGCGAGGAAGATCGGGGTGATCCCGGGGGGATCCATGATGACAAAAAGGGTCAGAAACAGAGAGCCGAAAACGGCGACGTCGAACATGAGTGCCTTGCGGAGATATGAAACGTACGGAGGTGGGGTGAGCGCGGGGTGGAGCCCTCAGGCCCCGCCGGCCCCCGGCACCGGGAAGGCCCCGGTCGCCCGCCGCGTGATCTCGCCGTACACCTCGGGATCGGTGGTGTAGTCGCCGAGCCGGCACGTCTTGCGGCTGCCGTGGTAGTCGCTGGACCCGGTCGTCAGCAGTCCCAGTTCCTTGGCGAGACCACGCAGCCGGGCCCGGGTGTCGGGTTCGTGGTCCATGTGGTCGACCTCGATGCCGTCCAGTCCGGCGGCGGCCATCTCGGCGATCGCGGTCTCCGGCACCGTACGGCCGCGCTTGTCGGCGCCCGGGTGCGCGAACACGGTCACCCCACCCGCGGCCTTCACCAGCCGGATCGCCTCGAACGGATCCGTCTCGTGCTTCTCCACGTAGGCCCGGCCGCCGTCCGCCAGCCAGTCCGCGGTGAACGCGTCGCTCACCGTCGCCACGACGCCGAGCTCGACCAGCGCGGTCGCGACATGCGGGCGGCCGACCGATCCGTCCCCCGCGATCCGCGCGACCTGCTCCCAGGTCACGGGCACACCCAGCGCCCGCAGCTTCGCGATCATGCCCTTGGCCCGGGGCACCCGGTCGTCGCGCACCAGCTCCCGCTCCGCGAGCAGCGCGGGCTCCTCGGGGTCGAAGAGGTACGCCAGCATGTGCATGCTGATGCCGTCGATCCGGCAGGACAGCTCGGCCCCGGTCACCAGCGTCAGCCCGGCCGGCAGCGCGGCGACGGCCTCGGCGTGCCCGCGCGTGGTGTCGTGGTCGGTCAGCGCGACGACGTCCAGCCCGGCAGCGGCGGCGTTGCGCACCAGCTCGGCGGGGGAATCCGTACCGTCGGAGGCGGTGGAGTGGGTGTGCAGATCGATACGCACGACGCAACTCCAGGCGGTTCCGGACGGAAGGGGACGCTCCAGCATAACGGCAGCGCCGACGCCCTCCTGGGGCCGGGACAGCGCTCGGCACTCGTCCCTCGACCCTCGGCACCCGGCATGCCCCCCGTTCCAGGCTCCCAGCCCTCGGGCACCCGGCCTTCAAGCAGCGGCCCCTCAAGCACCCGGCCCCCAAAGACCCGCCGCCCCGGCGCCCCGCCCCCGCAGCCCTTCTCACAGCCGCGTGCTCACCGAGCCGTGCTTACCGGCTTACCCGGCCCTGCTCACCGGGCGGTGCTCACCGAGCCCCGCCCACCTCACGGACTCACAGAGCCCTTCTCGCCGAGCGGTGCCGCTCCCCCCGAGGTCACGGCTCCAACAGCCGCGGCGACAAGGCTCCGCAGGGCACCAGTTCCACCTCGGCCCCCGCCTCCCGCAGGTCCGCCAGCACCAGTTCGTCGTACATCAGCAGTCCCGACTGTTCGGGCCACACGACCGCCCAGAGCCACAGCCCCAGCGCCTCCCCCGCGAACACCGCGCGGTCGTCCGGCGAGCCGGCGACGTGCCACAGCGGGGTGGGCCGGCCGGCGGCCAGCACCTTGACCTGGGGTGGCTTCTCGACGTTCATGTACGGCCCGGGATCCGGTCCGTCGATGCCGGCGTACCGCGCGCCGAGTCCGACGCCGAGCTCCTCCGCGACCAGGATCAGCTCGCCCATCCCGCCGAGCGGCCCGGGTCCGGTGCAGGCGACGGCGCTCGCCCGGCCGCCGCTGCGGTCGTCACCGGCGCAGGCCGCACCCGTGAAGAGCCAGCCGACCGGCAGGGGCCACGGCATCCACACCGGCACCTGGGTCTTGGCGACGACGACGCTGAGCGCCTCGACACTGGGCGGGATCACGGGCTGCAGCGGATACACCGTCCCGTGCACGGCGCACTGCCAGGAGTCGGAGAAGAGACCGGGCGCCCTGACCCGGCCACCGCACTTCGGGCAACTGGGTTCGCCCCTCATAGAGCCCCACGGTCCTACCCCTGCCCCGCCACGTCAAGGACGATCACCCGTCCGGCCGGAAGCGCGGTGGTGAAGGCGTCGCGTCCGCGGGCGCGACCGGCGAGCCGCCCGCGCGGGCGGCTCGCCAACTGCCCCCTGTGAGCCACCTGTTGAGGCAGTCTCCGGTGAGCTTGCTCACGTCGGCCCTCGTCGGCTCAGGCCAGCGGGACGGACGCGCGGACCGGGTCGCGCAGGTCGGTGCCCTGGGTGAGCCACCGCTCCTGGAGAGCCTCGGCGCCGTGCACCCGCTTCCACGCGGCCTCGTTGGCGGTCATCGGCAGCAGCGGCAGGAAGCGCACCGGATCCATCGGCTCGTCGAGTTCCAGGTCCTCGACCAGACCGCCGGGCTCGGCGACCAGCACGGAGGTGAACGCGGCCCCCGGCCACAGCGGCTCCCCCACGTCGAGCGAGGCGCCGGGGGCCACCACCACACCCTCGACCTGCGGGGACGCGGCGAGGACGGCGAGCGGCCGGAGGACCTTGTCGGTGTCGGCGGGGCCGGTGCGCACGGACAGCACCAGCTCGGCGCGCGGGCCCTTGAACGGGTCGGCGACCATCGCCGTGGGGTCGTTCATCGGCTGCGCGGACATGCCGAGGGTGGCGTAGCGCACGATGTCGCCCTCGTGGAAACGGAGCACCTCGACACGGTCGGCGCCGAGGAAGGTGACCGCGGCACGCGCGTCCGGCTCGCCGAGCGCCGAGCGCAACCGGGCCTCGACCAGAGGAAGAACATCAGCCATGCGGCGAGCATAGAACTCGTCAGCACGCGGCAAAGCGGCGCCTTGACAGTTCAGTCGGCTGATACTGTTGCCCGGTGGTTCGGGGCAGCACGCATCTGCGTCGCGTATCAGCCCCGACGCCGAAGGAACTCCCTTACGAGGGACCGGCCGGAGGAGGTGGGGCTGCCATGGATCGAAGTCGACCGTGCAGTACCACTCGCTCTTCCGGCCGCTGAATCAGCTGTTCAGCTGCTCTTGCTCTGGCGTTCTGCCTCTCGCGTTCACCTTCATCCGGAAGAGCACTTCGTTTCGTCTTGCCTGATCTCAGTCAGTAGCGAAGCTCGCCACCGCGACGGTGCGGTGCTCCCCGCTTTGTGGACGTGCCAAACCTCCGGTGTCAGGACGTCCCCATTCCGGGCAGTTCCAGCCGTCGTGGCGGACTTTCTTTGCTCGTCGCGAAGGAGCCCTGCCATGTCGATGATCCGCGACCTGCGTGCCGTCGTCCGCCCGTCCCGCCCCGTCCTGCGCAAGCACCACGGGGCGGGCGGCTACGACGCTCCGTACGAGCCGGTCCGCGACGGCACGGCGTCCTCGGCCGTGGTCGACTGCGCCGTGTACCAGGACGGCGCCCGGGTGCAGACCGACACCCCGCTCACCCCGCACGAGGCGATGCGCCGGGTGCGCCGCGACGGCGGGTTCGTCTGGATCGGGCTGCACGAGCCCACCGAGGCCGAGTTCGCCGGCATCGCCGGGGAGTTCGGGCTGCACCCGCTCGCCGTGGAGGACGCCGTACAGGCCCACCAGCGGCCGAAGCTGGAGCGCTACGACGACTCCCTGTTCACCGTGTTCAAGACCGTGCACTACGTCGAGCACGACGAGCTGACCGCCAGCAGCGAGGTCCTGGAGACCGGCGAGGTCATGTGCTTCACCGGGCGGGACTTCTTCATCACCGTGCGGCACGGCGGCCAGGGCTCGCTGCGCGCCCTGCGCCACCGCCTCCAGGACGACCCCGAGCTGCTCGCCAAGGGCCCGTCGGCGGTGCTGCACGCCATCGCCGACCACGTCGTGGACGGGTACATCGCGGTCGCCGACGCACTGCAGGACGACATCGACGACGTGGAGACCGAGGTCTTCTCGCCGGGCCGCAAGGGCACCCCGCGGGGTACCGACGCGGGCCGGATCTACCAGCTCAAGCGGGAGATCCTGGAGTTCAAGCGGGCGGTGTCGCCGCTGCTGCGGCCCATGCAGCTGCTGAGCGAGCGGCCGATGCGGCTGATCGACCCCGACATCCAGAAGTACTTCCGGGACGTCGCCGACCACGTCGCGCGCGTGCACGAGCAGGTCATGGGTTTCGACGAGCTGCTGAACTCCATCCTGCAGGCCAACCTCGCGCAGGCCTCCGTCGCCCAGAACGAGGACATGCGCAAGATCACGTCGTGGGCGGCCATCATCGCCGTGCCGACCATGGTGTGCGGGGTGTACGGGATGAACTTCGAGTACATGCCGGAGCTGCGGTGGAAGTTCGGGTATCCGCTGGTCCTCGGGGTGACGGTCGTCATCTGTGTGGGCATCCACCGCACCCTGAAGCGCAACGGCTGGCTGTGAGAGCCCCGCTGGTGGCGCGGCACTAGGGTGATGCCATGACTAGCGAGCTGCTCGACCAGGCCCTCGTCGAGGAGGCCAGCAAGAAGTCCGGGCTCATCTGGGTCTCGGCGGACGGCGCCCCGGCCGCGCGTGCGCTGTGGCACGTGTGGCACGAGGGAGCGGCCTGCGTGGTGGGCGACGGGCCGGGCGAGCAGCCGCTGCCCGGGCTGGTCGACGGGGCGGCGGTCGAGGTCACCGTCCGCAGCAAGGACAAGGGCGGCCGGCTGGTCTCCTGGACCGCGCGCGCCGTCCAGCTCGCCCCGGGCGGGGAGGCGTGGGAGGCGGCGGTCGCCGAGCTCAAGGGCAAGCGTCTGAACGCGCCCGACGGTGAGGCGATGACCGAGCGCTGGGCGCGTGAGTGCCGGGTGCTGCGGCTGGAGCCGACGGGTACGACGCTGCCGCTGCCGGACGGGGACCTCGCGGCCCGTCCGGTGCCGTCCGCGGCGACGACGCGGGAACCGGCCCCCGCGGGCCTGCCCCGGCTCCTGCTGAGGAAGCGCCGCCGCCGGTAGCGGCCGTCAGGACGTCGGGAGCCGCTTGCCGTAGTCCACGGTCTCCTTCTCCGGCGGTTCCTCCAGGGCGAAGTCCTGGCCCCAGGCGGAGAAGGTGAGCGTGCCGGCGCCGCCCGCGCGGACCAGGCGCAGCGGGTACGGCCGGCCCTCAAGGGAGACGTCCAGGGTGCCACCCGAGCCGTCGCCGCCGGTGATGCGGATGGTGCGGACGCCGGCCTGCTCGTGGTGGCCGTCCGTCGACAGCTTGCCGTGCAGCGTGAGAAGGCCGTCCAGCAGGACGTTCTTGTCGGTGAGACCGCTGAACTTCTTGTACGCCGGATCGCCGGACGGCACCTTCACGTACTTGCCGCCGAGCTTGTCGGCCGCCGCCGCGTCCGAGCCGCCCTCACCGTCCTTGGCGTCGTCGCCGTCGTCGCCGTGGCTCCAGAAGTCCGCGTCGGCCTTCAGGTAGAGCTGCTCGCCGATCCGCAGCAGATGGAAGGTGGCGCCCTCCGCGGTGACCGAGCCGCTGCCGCCGTCCGCCTTCAGGCGCATGTCCAGCTCGTAGGTGCGCCCGCCGGCGGCCACCGTTCCCGCGAGGCGCACCGCGTTCACCGAGGAGGCCGCCGCCCTGGTGCGCTGCTGGATCTGCTCGGGGGGCAGCTTGCCGACCCCGTTGGTGCCCGCGTCCGGATCCTCGCTGCACCCCGTCAGCCCGAGTCCCGTCACGACCAGCGCGCACACGGCGCCCAGCAGTGCGGTCCGACGCGTACGACCCTGGGGCATCGCAGTCACGAAGAGGGCTGCCTTTCTGCGGGGGTGTCCTGAACGGCGTACGGCAGCGTACCGGGATCGGAGATCCGGAACGGAGTCAGTCCGTCCGGACCGCTCACCAGGGCGGAGCCGATACGGACGGGCTAGCCTGAAGCCCGCGGCAACGGGCATTCCGGAACAGGAACGCAGCACCGCCGAACCCGTCGGACACCGAAACGAACCCGAGAAGGACACCGAAAGGGACACTTCGCCATGGCAGCCGGCGCCCCCCGGATCTTCGTCTCGCACCTCTCCGGTGTCGCCGTCTTCGACCCCAACGGCGACCAGGTGGGCCGGGTCCGCGATCTGGTCGTCATGCTGCGCGTCGGCCGCCGACCGCCCCGTCTGCTCGGTCTGGTGGTGGAGCTCGCCACCCGCCGCCGCATCTTCCTGCCGATGACCCGGGTGACCGGCGTGCAGTCCGGCCAGGTGCTCACCACCGGGGTGCTCAACGTGCGCCGCTTCGAGCAGCGGCCCACCGAGCGCCTCGTCTTCGGCGAGCTGCTGGACCGCCGGGTCACCCTGGTCGAGACCGGCGAGGAGGTCACCGTCCTCGACTTGTCGGTGCAGCAGCTGCCGGCCCGCCGGGACTGGGAGATCGACCGGGTCTTCGTCCGCAAGGGCAAGAAGGCCGGCGCGTTCCGGCGCGCCAAGGGCGAGGCGCTGACCGTCGAGTGGACGGCCGTGACCGGGTTCTCCCTGGAGGAGCACGGGCAGGGCGCCGAGAGCCTGCTCGCCACCTTCGAGCAACTGCGCCCCGCCGACCTCGCCAACGTGCTGCACCACCTGTCGGCCAAACGCCGCGCGGAGGTC
Organism: Streptomyces sp. bgisy159; assembly: GCF_057707805.1. NCBI lineage: Bacteria > Bacillati > Actinomycetota > Actinomycetes > Kitasatosporales > Streptomycetaceae > Streptomyces > Streptomyces sp. bgisy159. The sequence goes on from NZ_JBYIQX010000034.1 coordinate 17,996, forward strand.
GCCGCCGCCCTCGACGACGACCGCCTCGCGGACGTGCTGGAGGAGCTCCCCGAGGACGACCAGATCGAGATCCTCGGCAAGCTGAAGGAGGAGCGCGCGGCGGACGTCCTGGAGGCGATGGACCCCGACGACGCCGCCGACCTGCTCGGCGAACTCCCCGAGCAGGACCAGGAGCGGCTGCTGAGCCTGATGCAGCCCTCCGACGCGGCCGACATGCGCCGGCTGATGTCGTACGAGGAGCACACGGCGGGCGGTCTGATGACCACCGAGCCGGTCGTGCTGCGGCCGGACGCGACCGTCGCCGACGCGCTGGCCCGGGTCCGCAACCCCGACCTGTCCCCCGCGCTCGCCGCGCAGGTGTACGTCTGCCGCCCGCCCGACGAGACGCCGACCGGCAAGTACCTCGGCACGGTGCACTTCCAGCGGCTGCTGCGCGACCCGCCGTACACGCTGGTCGGCTCGATCATCGACGACGACCTGCAGCCCCTCGACCCGGAGGCGCCGCTGTCGGTGGTCGCCGGGCTCTTCGCGACGTACGACATGGTCGCGGTGCCCGTCGTGGACGAGGCGGGGTCGCTGCTGGGCGTGGTCACCGTGGACGACGTCCTGGACCACATGCTGCCGGACGACTGGCGGGAGACGGAGTTCCACCTGGAGGTCGACGAGGCGGGGGGCGCGGCCCATGGCACCTGAACGCGACGGCATCCGCGAGGGCCGCGCGCACGCGGGCCCGGCCCGTGACCGCGCGCCCGTCGGCGCCACCGCCGCCACGCGCCCGCGCGCCCGCCTGGACCAGCCCATGCCGCCCCGGCGGCGGTTCCTGCCGGAGTACGACCCCGAGGCCTTCGGGCGGCTCTCGGAGCGCATCGCGCGCTTCATCGGGACCGGGCGGTTCCTGGTCTGGATGACGGTCGTGATCATCGTGTGGGTGCTGTGGAACATCGCCGCGCCGCACGACCTGCGCTTCGACGAGTACCCGTTCATCTTCCTGACGCTGGCCCTTTCCCTGCAGGCGTCCTACGCCGCCCCGCTGATCCTGCTCGCGCAGAACCGGCAGGACGACCGGGACCGGGTCAACCTGGAACAGGACCGGAAGCAGAACGAGCGGTCCATCGCCGACACCGAGTACCTGACCCGGGAGATCGCCTCCCTGCGGGTGGGCCTGGGTGAGGTGGCGACCCGCGACTGGATCCGCTCGGAGCTGCAGGACCTGACGAAAGAGCTGGCCCGCCACGACGGACACGCCGTATTCCCGGCAGAACGGTCGGCGGCACGTGACGCAGACGACCGCTGACGGGCTGGCCGACAGCCCCCGGGCGCGCCGTACCATCGTCCTTATGGCTACGGAAGACGCGGTGCGCGAAGCACTGGCGACGGTGAACGACCCCGAGATCAACCGCCCCATCACGGAGCTGGGGATGGTCAAGTCCGTGGAGATCGGCGCGGACGGAGCGGTCGCGGTCACCGTCTACCTCACGGTGTCCGGCTGCCCGATGCGCGACACCATCACGCAGCGCGTCACGGAGGCGGTCTCCCGGGTCGAGGGCGTCACCCGGGTCGACGTGACGCTGGACGTCATGAGCGACGAGCAGCGCCGTGAGCTGGCGGCGGCCCTGCGCGGCGGCCAGGCCGAGCGCGAAGTCCCCTTCGCCAAGCCGGGCTCGCTCACCCGCGTGTACGCGGTCGCCTCCGGCAAGGGCGGCGTCGGCAAGTCCTCGGTCACGGTGAACCTGGCGGCGGCGATGGCGGCCGACGGTCTGAAGGTGGGCGTCGTCGACGCCGACATCTACGGCCACAGCGTGCCGCGCATGCTGGGCGCGGACGGCCGGCCCACCCAGGTCGAGAACATGATCATGCCGCCGTCCGCCAACGGGGTGAAGGTCATCTCCATCGGCATGTTCACCCCGGGCAACGCGCCGGTGGTCTGGCGCGGCCCGATGCTGCACCGGGCGCTCCAGCAGTTCCTGGCGGACGTCTACTGGGGCGACCTGGACGTCCTGCTCCTGGACCTGCCGCCGGGCACCGGTGACATCGCCATCTCGGTGGCCCAGCTGGTTCCGAACGCCGAGATCCTGGTCGTCACCACGCCGCAGCAGGCGGCGGCCGAGGTCGCCGAGCGCGCGGGTTCCATCGCGGTCCAGACCCATCAGAAGATCGTCGGCGTGGTGGAGAACATGTCGGGCCTGCCCTGTCCGCACTGCGACGAGATGGTCGACGTCTTCGGCACGGGCGGCGGCCAGGTGGTCGCCGACGGCCTCACCCGGACGACGGGCACCAACGTCCCGGTCCTCGGCAGCATCCCGATCGACGTCCGTCTGCGCGAGGGCGGCGACGACGGCCGGCCGGTCGTCCTGACCGACCCGGACAGCCCGGCCGGCGCGGCGCTGCGCGCCATCGCGGGCAAGCTCGGCGGCCGGCAGCGGGGGCTGTCGGGGCTCTCCCTGGGGATCACCCCGAAGAACAAGTTCTGAGCCGCGGTCAGGGGGCGAGGGGCGCCGGGTGGCGCCCCTTTTCCGCTGCCCGCGCGTCTCCGTCTCTGCCCCGCGCGGGTCCTCCTGGCTGCGCGCTCCTGCTCACGCGTACGCGCCGATGTCCTTGATCATGGCGAAGCCGAGCCCGTAGGCGCTCATGCCCCGGCCGTAGGCGCCCAGGTGCACGCCCTGCTCGGTGGAGCCGGCGAGGACCCACCCGAACTCGGACTCGCGGTAGTGGAAGGGTGTCGGCACGCCGTCCACCGGCAGGGAGAGCGTGGACCACTCGGAGCCGGAGAGGTCGTCGGCCAGCGCCCACGCGGTCTCCGTCTGCTGCTCCAGCCAGTCGTCCCGCAGGCTGTGGTCCATCTGCCCCGGCCAGGTGAAGGACAGCAGCCCGACACCCGCCAGCCAGGCCGCCGAGGAGACCGACGTGGCCTCCAGCAGCCCCGTGCCGTCGGCGCTGCGCCGGGAGGGGTTCGCGGCGACGGTCACCACGACCGCGAACTTCCCGCGCTCCTCGCCGGCCGTCTCATGCCGTACGGACGGCTCGTCGCCGTGTCCCACCGACCCGTGCTCGACGGACCCGTCGGCCGCCGTCCCGACCTGCATCAGCCAGCGCGGCCCCGTGAAGGCCTCGTCGAGGCCGTACCAGGGGAACGGCGCCTCCAGGTAGCCGTCGGCGGTGCGCCGGGCGGAGGGAACCTGCTGTTCGTCCTCCGCGGCCGGCGTCTGCGCGACTGCCTGACTCGTCGTCTCCATGTACCCGGACGCCTCCTCGCTCTCGCCGGACCGGTCCGGCCCGCCCCCCTTCGGGCGGCCACGCCTCACGGCGTTCGATCCGCACAACAACTTGGCAGCATAGCCACCCATCTCCGGGCAGCCGGGAACGCGCCCGGCGCGCGGGGCGCGCGGGCGCCGTGTTCAGGCCGTCAGGTGGCGTCCGCGTCGAAGGGCGGCCGGGTGTCCGCGCCCGGCTCCTCGGGCTTCTTGGTCATGTCGACCCGCCCGGAGGGCGACGAGGACGACGAGGACGCGGCGGACGGCGTCGAGGCGTCCGACCCGCGGCTGTGGACGGCCTCGGTGACCTCGGCCATCTCCTTCTTCAGGTCGAAGCCGTTGCGGATCTCCTTCAGCCCCATGTCCTCGTTCTCCAGCTGCTTGCGGATGAACGTCTTGGGGTTGAGGTCCTCGAACTCGAAGTCCTTGAAGTCCGGGCCGAGTTCGCTGCGGATGTCGTGTTTGGCGCTGTCGGAGAACTCACGGATCTTCCGGATCGTGCGCGCCACGTCCTGGATGACCTTCGGGAGCTTGTCCGGACCGAAGACGAGCACGGCCAGGACGATGATCGTCACCAGCTCAAGCGCACCTATGTCATTGAACACCTGAAGCTCCTTGCGATGTCCGGGCCGGGTCCACGGTACCTGTCGGGGCTGGGCGACCGGTACCGTCCCGCGCGGTCGGAGTGCGGCGTCACGGCCTGTTTTCCGCGTTGTTTGCCTAGTGCCACGGTGTTGCGCGGTGTCTTCTGTGAGGTTGCTGTCACTTTGCCCCGTCCGGCCGGGTCCGGGCCGCTCAGTCCGAGGAGGAGCCGAGGACGAGGGAGAGCGTGCGGCGCGCTCCGTCGCGTTCGACGGTGAGCTCCAGGCGGTCGCCGGGGCGGTGGGCACGGGTCTTGATGATCAGCTCCTCGCCCGAGTGGACGGGCTGGCCGTCGACCTCGACGATGACGTCACCCGCCTCGATCCCGGCCCGGTCGCCCGGCCCTCCCACGACGACCGGGGCGCTGCCGTCGCCGTTCTTCGTGCCGACGCGGGCGCCGTCGCCGCCGTAGTCCATGTCGAGGGTGATGCCGATGACCGGGTGGGTCGCCCGGCCGGTGTTGATCAGTTCCTCGGCGACGCGCTTGCCCTGGTTGACGGGGATGGCGAAGCCCAGGCCGATGGAGCCGGCCTGGCCGCCGCCGGGCTCGGAGCCGCCGCCGGCGGACCGGATCGCGGAGTTGATGCCGATGACCCGGCCCCGGATGTCGAGCAGCGGGCCGCCGGAGTTGCCCGGGTTGATCGGCGCGTCGGTCTGCAGCGCGTCCACGTACGACACGTCACTGGCGTCGCCGCTCTCGCCGCCGGCGGTGATGGGACGCTCCTTGGCGCTGATGATGCCGGAGGTGACCGTGCCCGCGAGGTCGAAGGGGGCGCCGATGGCGACGACCGGGTCGCCGACCTGGACGCTGTCCGAGTTGCCGAGGGGCAGCGGCTTGAGGCCGGTCACGCCCTTCACCTTGACGACGGCCAGGTCGTAGCCGGCGTCGCGGCCGACGATCTCCGCCTCGGCGGTCTCACCGCCGTAGAACACGACGGTTATCCGGCCGCCGCCGCCGGCCGCTTCGACGACGTGGTTGTTGGTCAGGATGTGGCCGCGGCTGTCCAGCACGAAGCCGGTGCCGGTACCGGACTCGTCGCCGCCGACGACGTGCAGGGTCACCACGCCGGGCAGGGCCCGGGCGGCGATCCCGGCCACGCTGTCCGCCGGCCGCTCCGGGGCCTCCACCCCGGACTGCGGCAGCTCGACGGACCCGAGACCGCCGTTGCGCTCCAGGTAGGTCCCCGCGATGCCGCCCACGCCTCCCGACAGGAGCGCGAGGGCCAGCGCCGCCCCGAGCAGCCTCTTGCGCGCCCGCTTGCGCTGCTGAGCCTCGGTGAGCACCCCGGCGCCGGTCTGCTGCAGCGGTGCGGTCGGGGCGGGGGCGGCGGCCCAGGGGTCGTAGCCCTGCCAGGGATCGGGTGGCGATCCGGCCGACCCGGCTGGCCCGGGGGACGGCGCGCCGGCGGCCGATGTCGGCGCCGGGGCGGGTGCCGGGCCGGGGTCCGGTCCGGGAGCGGGGTCCGGTCCACCGGGAGCGGGGGCCCGTCCGGGGGATGGTACGGGGGCTGGGGGCGGGTCGGCGGCAGGAGAGGGGCCGGGGGCCGAGTCCGAGGCCGGTGGCGACGCCGGGGCCGGCGGGAATGCCGGGGCCGGGTGGGACGCCGAGGCGGAGGCCGGGTGTGATGCCGAGGCGGGAGCTGACGCCGGGGCCGGTCCGGGTGCCTGCGCCGGTACCGGTACGTCGCCGAAGGGGGCGGCCGTGGAACACCCGGCCTGATCGGCGCCGGGCTCGGTTCCGGCGCCGGTGAGGTGGCCGACCCGGCCCGACACCGCCGGATGCTGTACCGGCGGGGCGGGCGCCCAGGGCCCGGGCTCCCCGTACGGGGGCGTGCTGTAGGGGTCGGGGTCGTGCAGCGGCTGCGGCCGCTCCGGCGCACTCGCGGAGTGCTCCCCGGGGTGCCCCACGTCCCCGGAGAAGCCGCCGGTCGCCCCGGAGGGCCCGGCCGGGCTGCCCGGAGAAGCGTCGTCCGCCGTCACAGACCGGCCGGAGGGTTCCGGGGCGCCGACGCTCCCGGGGATGCCGACCACCCCGGAGGATCCGGCGGCGCTGTCCGGAGGGGCGCCCGAGGGCCCGGACTGCTCGGAGTACTCGGAGTACTCGGAGTACTCGGAGTACTCGGCCAGAGTCGCGGAACGGTCGACGGAGGCGCCGCCTCCGGAGGGTCCGGCTGGTGAGGGCTCGATTGAGGGACCGGTTGAGGGACCGTCGAAGTCGCCGGCGGGCGCGACGCGGTCGGTGGCGGGCCCGGGCTCGTCACAACCGGCGGCGGCTTCCGGCTCGTCGACGGCGGGCGGGGCCGACGGGCGGCTCAGTTCGTAGTCGCCGTCGGGCGTCGGCCGGGTGGGGTGGGCCAGCCGGAAGTCACCGTCGGCGTCCTCGGCCGGCGCGCCCGGCGCCTCCTGCGCCCGCGGCCGGCTCCACCACTTCCCCTTCGTGGGCTTGCCCTCGTCCATGCTCTCCCCGCACGCCTGAGCGCCCGGCCGGATGGCATAGGGGCGCGGTCCGGTCTGGATTCAATCAGGTTCCGGGCCGCGGGCGCACCGCGCGGCGGCTGGGTCAGCGCTCCCGCTGGCCGGAGTGACCTGGGGTGACGGCGGAAGAGGGGGTCGGCTCGGGGGCGCCGGTCCCCAGGGCGAGCAGGCCGGGTGGGCTGAACTCCGGGGCGGTGGTCAGGGACGTCAGGGAGATGGGTGGGACGTCGAGCGGACGTATCAGCGGTGACCTCGCCGCCGCTCCCGCGACCACGGGGGTCATGCCCTGGCGCCCGGCGGCCGGGGTCGGCAGACCGGGCAGCAGCGGCGCGGACACCTCGGTGGGCGCCGCGGGGTGGTCGCCGAGCCCGCCCTGTCGGCCGCTCTGCGTGAACAGCGGAGCGGAGCCCCGCCGCCGCGAGGTCTCGGGTGTGGTCGCCGATCCGGTGCCGGATGTGCGCGCCGGGGTGACGTTACTGCCGTTGCCGGAGCCGCCGCGGGCGTCCGCGGTGGGGTCGACGGGGACGCTGCCGGTCATGCCGCCCAGCGCGATCGCGGCCAGCGAGACAGCGCCGGCGGCGGCGAAGGCGAACCGCAGCCCCCGGGAGCGCTCGGCGTCGCCGCGGCCCACCGGGTGGATACGGAAGCCGCGGTCGTCGGCACCCGGCGCGAGGGCGGGGTTGCGTACGGCCGGGCCGGTGGCGAGGGCGGTGGCGGGGCCGCGGGTGGGGTCGTAGGAGAGGGCGAAGGGCTCGGGTCTCCTCATCCGGAAGGCGGCGAGTCCGCCCCCGCCGAGCGGCGTGCCACCGCCGTCCTCCGGGTCACCCCCTCCGGGGAGCCCCTGGAGACGGGCCAGGAAACTTTCGGAGGGCGCCGGTGGAGCCACGGCGGCGAACACGTCCTTCAGCCGGCGCTGGGCGTCCACCTCCGCCTTGCACTTCGGGCAGGTGGCGACATGGGCGAGGACGCGCTCACGCGTGTCATGACCGAGCTCTCCGTCCACCAGGGCGGAGAGTCGGTCTCCGAGATGCTGCTCTGCGAGGTGTCCCTCGACAGGGTTCGGCCGTGATCCACTCACGCGGTCGCGCCCCCTCCCCTCAGCACGGGAACGCGGGGCACGAGCGAGCGGCGCTCGGCGCGTGCCTCCGGCGACCGGTGTGCGAGGGCCTTGCGCAGCTGGGAGCGGCCGCGGTGGATCCGGGAGCGGACGGTGCCGAGCTTGACGCCGAGGGTCGCGGCGATCTCCTCGTAGGAGAGCCCTTCGATGTCGCACAGCACGACCGCGGCGCGGAACTCCGGCGCGAGGGTGTCCAGGGCCTGCTGGACGTCCGCGTCGAAGTGGGCGTCGTTGAGGATCTGCTGCGGGGTGGGTTCCTTGCTGGCGAGACGCTCGGCGGCGTCGTCGCCGAGGGTGTCGAAGCGGATGCGCTGCTTGCGGCGGACCATGTCCAGGAAGAGGTTGGTCGTGATGCGGTGCAGCCAGCCTTCGAAGGTGCCCGGGGTGTAGGTCGACAGCGAGCGGAAGACACGGACGAAGACCTCCTGAGTGAGGTCCTCGGCGTCGTGCTGGTTGCCGGTGAGGCGGTAGGCGAGGCGGTAGACGCGTCCGCTGTGCGTGCTGACGATCTCCTCCCAGGTGGGCGGAGTCCACGCCTGCCCGTCCGCGTCGGTGGCGAAGGTCGCGGTCTGGGCTCGGCCGGCCGTGGGGCCGGCGGCGGGGTGGTCAGCAGCGGTGTCGGTCACGGATTTCGGCTTGCCCGCCGATCCGAGAAGGCGCCGCAGCACTCTTCCCCGATCTCCAGGCGCAGCCGCACCTCCCCTGTCAGCTCTGGTGGTGTCCAGTGGAGCCCCTACCATAGCCACCTCGCCCGTTAGGACCGGATAAGCGGTTTTACGAGAATTTGATCTGGGCTGATACGGCTCATACGGCTGCGTCAGCAGTTGCCGACCGGCCCGCTCGCTGTCGTGATCCAACCGTGCCCCCAGTCGTCGTTCCCACCCTCTCAAACGCCTGGTCCCATCTGCGGGTTCCCGGCGGCAACGGATACAGTCACGCCGAGGCAACCATGGGGACAGGAGAGGGTCATTACCGGCAACCGGCAGACGAGCTGGGCGTTCGCCGACGCCTATGTCGCCGAGGACGACGCGCTGCGCTGGGCCCGCGACCGGGCCCGTGAGGCAGGGCTGCGCTCGGTGTCGCCCAGCACGGGCGCCGCTCTGCGACTGCTCGCCGCCACCGTGGACGCGAAGGCGGTCGCCGAGATCGGCACGGGCACCGGCGTCTCCGGTATCCATCTGCTGCACGGCATGCGCCCGGACGGCGTGCTGACCACCGTGGACCCGGAGCCGGAGCACCAGCAGTCCGCCCGGCAGGCGTTCCGGGCGAGCGGCTTCGCCAGCAACCGGTCCCGCTTCATCCCGGGACGCGCCCTCGACGTGCTGCCTCGGCTCGCCGACTCCGGCTACGACCTCGTCTTCTGCGACGGTGACCGCCTGGAGCTGCTGGACTACCTCGCTGAATCGTTGCGCCTGCTGCGCCCGGGCGGGCTGGTGGTGTTCGAGGGCGTCTTCGCGAGCGGTCGCACGGTGGACTCCGGCCCCCAGCCCACGGAGGTCATACGCATCCGGGAGCTGCTGCGCGCGGTGCGCGAGAGCCAGGAGCTGGTGCCGTCCCTGCTGCCGGTCGGCGACGGGCTGCTGTGCGCGGTCAAGCGCTGACGGGACGCACCGGTCCCACGCCCCCCCACGTACCGCACCGAGGCGCACGGACCCGGGCGGCGAAGCACGGGGCGACGAGGTTGCGGGGCGACGGGGTTGCGGGGCGACGGGGCGACACTGCCGATCACACGGGTCCGCCGGGCAAAACAACCGCCCCGGCACCTGATGTGATGCCGGGGCGGTTGAAAGGGTATGGTCGCTGGCGCGTCAGCCGACGACTTTCTTGAGGGCGTCGCCGAGGGCGTCGGCCTCGTCCGGAGTCAGCTCGACGACGAGCCGACCGCCGCCTTCGAGCGGAACGCGCATGACGATGCCCCGCCCCTCCTTGGTCACCTCGAGCGGGCCGTCGCCCGTCCGCGGCTTCATGGCCGCCATGCTCGTTCCCCTTCCTGAAACCAGCTCATCGTCAAAGCCGACGGCCCCTGAAGGGCATGCGCGGTCCTGGCGCCCGGAGGGCTGGGGACACGCGACACCGGCATCGAACACATTGCTTCCCAGCCATTATCCCGCATCTCAGGACCCGATGACCAACATCAGTCCGCATCGCTTGGGCAACGCACGCGAGCAAAACCACTCAATTCGGCGATGTGGCTGCGATACTGCGCGCCCTCACGGAGGGACGCCGTCCGGGAATCGGCCCGGATTCTTTGACGCAGCTCACACGGCCGGTCCGGCGCCCGGGCCGCGATCTCCGTCATGCTGTCCTGCAGACAACGACGTACTGAGCGGTACGTCAGTGCCGCGACCTGGAGGGGACACCCATGGCCGACACCGTGCTCTACGAGGTGAGCGACGGACTCGCCACGATCACCCTGAACCGCCCCGAGGCGATGAACGCGCTGGACGTCGCGACCAAGGTCGCTCTGCGTGACGCCGCGCGTGCCGCCGCGGACGACGACGCCGTACGGGCCGTGCTGCTGACGGCGGCCGGGGACCGGGCGTTCTGCGTGGGCCAGGACCTGAAGGAGCACATCGGGCTGCTCGCGGCCGACCGGGAGACGGGGTCGGGGCAGACGATGAGCACGGTGCGCGAGCACTACAACCCGATCGTGCGGGCGCTGGTTGAAGCGCCGAAGCCGGTGGTCGCGGCCGTGAACGGGGTGGCGGCCGGCGCCGGGTTCGGCTTCGCCCTCGCCGCGGACTACCGGATCGTGGCCGACACGGCGAGCTTCAACACGTCGTTCGCGGGCGTGGCGCTCACCGCCGACTCCGGGGTCTCCTGGACCCTGCCGCGGGTGATCGGGCCGTCCCGGGCGACCGACCTGCTGCTCTTCCCGCGCACGGTCAAGGCGCAGGAGGCGTACGAGCTCGGCATCGCCAACCGGGTCGTCGCCTCGGCGGAGCTGCGGGCCGAGGCGGAGAAGGTGGCCCGGGGGCTCGCCGCGGGTCCGACCGTGGCGTACGCGGCGCTGAAGGAGGCGGTGGCCTTCGGGCTGACGCACTCCCTCGCCGAGACGCTGGAGAAGGAGGACGAGCTGCAGACCCGCGCCGGGCAGTCCGAGGATCACCAGATCGCGGTGCAGGCCTTCGTGAACAAGGAACGCCCGAAGTACCTGGGCCGGTAGGCGACGGGGTCCCCGGGTCCGGTGCGGGCGTTCTTCCCGCACCGCGCGTCGCTAGACGGCGGCGCCCCGGGCCACGCAGGTCGCCAGGTGGTCGTCGACCAGTCCGCACGCCTGCATCAGGGCGTACGCCGTCGTCGGGCCGACGAAGCGCAGCCCCCGCTGCTTCAGCGCCTTGGACAGGGCCGTCGACTCCGGGGTGATCGCGGGGACGTCGGCCAGGGACTTGGGGACCGGGCGGAGGGCTGGGTCCGGGGCGTGGGACCAGATCAGCTCGTCGAGGTCGCCCGGGGCCCAGTCCGCCAGCACGCGCGCGTTGGCGAGGGTGGCGTCGATCTTGGCGCGGTTGCGGATGATGCGCTCGTCGGTGAGGAGACGCGCGCGGTCCTCGTCCGTGAAGCCGGCCACGGAGGCGATCCGGAAGCCGGCGAAGGCGGCGCGGAAGCCGGGGCGGCGGCGCAGGATGGTGATCCAGGACAGGCCGGACTGGAAGGCCTCCAGGCTGAGGCGTTCGAAGAGGGCGTCGTCGCCGTGGACCGGCCGGCCCCATTCCTGGTCGTGGTACGCCACGTAGTCCGGCGTGGACAGGGCCCAGGGGCAGCGCGGGGCGCCGTCCGGGCCGGTCAGGGCGGTGCCGTCGGTCGTCACCGGGAGTCCTCCTGGTCGGGCTTCTCCATGGAGAGGTGCGGGGGGTGCGGTCCCTGGGTCCGGGCGCCGGACAGCGCGGCCTCCAGGTCGGCGATGCGCGCGTCCCGCTCGGCCAGTTCGGCGGAGAGGCGGTCGAGGGCGTCGTCGACGTCCGCCATGCGGTAGCCGCGGGCGGCGAGCGGGAAGCGCAGGGAGTCGATGTCTGCGCCGGTGACCGGACGGTCGTCGGGCAGCGGGTCGTGCAGCCGCTGGGGTTCGGCCTCCGGCAGCGGGCCGGTGCCCTCGCCGCCGCCGACCACGGCGAGCGTGACCGCGGCGACGACGACGGCGAGCGCCACGACCAGGAAGAAGAACATAACCATCGGCGGGTCCCCAGGCTCGGTGTGCGCGAAGTCGGATGTGTCAGGCTCCGATCGTGCCATGCGGGTGTGACCGTTAGGGTCGCAGGCGGTGGTTGTCGGGACGGCACAGGGAGAGGTCACAGGGGATGCTCAGGCTGGGCAGGCGGGAATTCGGCGAGCACGAGCCGGTGATCATGGCGATCGTCAACCGGACCCCGGACTCCTTCTACGACCAGGGCGCCACCTTCCGTGACGAACCGGCTCTCGCGCGCGTGGAGCAGGCGGTGGCCGAGGGCGCGGCGATCATCGACGTCGGCGGGGTGAAGGCGGGACCGGGTGAGGAGGTCACCGCCGAGGAGGAGGCGCGGCGCACGGTCGGGTTCGTGGCGGAGGTGCGGCGGCGGTTCCCCGAGGTGGTGATCAGCGTGGACACCTGGCGCGCGGAGGTCGGGGCGGCGGTGTGCGAGGCCGGGGCGGATCTGCTCAACGACGCCTGGGGCGGGGTGGACCCGGGGCTGGCGGAGGTCGCGGCGCGGTACGGGGTGGGGCTGGTGTGCACGCACGCGGGGGGTTCGCAGCCCCGTACCCGCCCGCACCGCGTGACCTACGACGACGTGATGGCCGACATCCTGCGGGTGACCGTGGGCCTGGCGGAGCGGGCGGTGGCGCTCGGGGTGCCCCGCGAGTCGGTGCTCATCGACCCGGGGCACGACTTCGGGAAGAACACCCGGCACAGCCTGGAGGCGACGCGACGGCTCGGGAAGATGGTGGAGACGGGCTGGCCGGTGCTGGTCTCGCTGTCCAACAAGGACTTCGTCGGGGAGACCCTGGACCGGCCGGTCAAGGAGCGGCTGATCGGGACGCTGGCGACGACGGCGGTCTCGGCGTGGCTCGGGGCGCAGGTGTACCGGGTGCACGAGGTGGCGGAGACCCGGCAGGTGCTGGACATGGTGGCGACGATCGCGGGCCGGCGGGAGCCGGCGGTCGCGCGCCGGGGGCTGGCGTAGGTCCGTGCCGCCCGGCGCGGGGCTCCGCCGCGACGCGGAGCCCCCCGATCGGTCGCCTCAGCGCGCGGCCTCCTTCGACACCAGGGCCACCGCCTCCTGCACGTCGTCGGTCACGTGGAACAGCAGCAGGTCCTTCTCCGTCGCCTTGCCCTGGGCCACCAGTGTGTTCCGCAGCCAGTCCACCAGGCCGCCCCAGTAGGCGGTGCCGAACAGGACGATGGGGAACCGGGTGACCTTGCGGGTCTGGACGAGGGTGAGCGCCTCGAAGAGTTCGTCGAGGGTGCCGAGGCCGCCGGGCAGGACGACGAACCCCTGGGCGTACTTCACGAACATCATTTTTCTGACGAAGAAGTAGCGGAAGTTGAGCCCGATGTCGACATAGGGGTTCAGCCCCTGCTCGAAGGGCAGCTCGATGCCGAGGCCGACGGAGGTGCCGCCCGCCTCGCAGGCGCCCTTGTTGGCCGCCTCCATCGCGCCGGGCCCGCCGCCCGTGATCACGGCCCACCCTGCCTCGACCAGGCCCCGGCCGAGGCGCACGCCGGCGTCGTAGTCCGGGGAGTCCACCGGGGTGCGGGCCGAGCCGAACACGCTGATCGCGGGCGGGAGTTCGGCGAGGGTGCCGAAGCCCTCGATGAATTCCGACTGGATGCGCAGGACCCGCCACGGGTCGGTGTGCACCCAGTCGGAGGGTCCTCCCACGTCGAGGAGGCGCTGGTCGGTGGTGCTCGTCTGGATCTGACCGCGGCGTCGGAGCACCGGTCCCAGGCGCTGTTCCTCCGGCTGCCGCTCCTGCGTCCCCTCGGGGTTGCCGGTCGCCATGTGCGCTCCCTCCGCTTGCCTGTTTTCCGCATCAGCGTAGATCGCCGCTGGTTACGGGCGGGGGACTTCGGCGTGTCCGCCGTTCAGCGGCACCGGGCGCGAAGATCGCCGGGAGCGGCTCAGGCGGTGAGCCAGTCGCGCAGGCGCTCCTCGGCGGCCAGGATCTTGGCGGTCTCGACCCGTTCGTCGCGGCGGTGCGCCAGGTGCGGGTTGCCGGGGCCGTAGTTGACGGCGGGGATGCCGAGGGCGGCGAAGCGGGAGACGTCGGTCCAGCCGTACTTGGGCTGGGGGGTGCCGCCGACCGCCTCGATGAACGCGGCCGCGGCCGGGTGGGAGAGGCCGGGCAGGGCGCCGCCGCTGTGGTCGTCGACCACGAACTCGTCGACCCCGCAGTCCGCGAACACCTCGCGGACGTGGTCGACGGCCTCCTGCTCGGTGCGGTCGGGCGCGTAGCGGAAGTTGACGGTGACGACGCAGTCGTCCGGGATGACGTTGCCGGCCACGCCGCCCGAGACGCGCACGGCGTTGAGGCCTTCCCGGTACTGCAGGCCGTCGATGACCGGGTTGCGGGGCTCGTAGGCGGCGAGGCGGGCGAGGATGGGGGCGGCGGCGTGGATGGCGTTGGAGCCCATCCAGCTCCGGGCGGAGTGGGCGCGCTCGCCCTTCGTCCGCAGCAGCACCCGCAGCGTGCCCTGGCAGCCGCCCTCCACCTGGCCGTCGGAGGGTTCCAGCAGGACCGCGAAGTCGCCGGTCAGCCAGTCGGGGTGGGCCTCGGCGACGTGCCGCAGGCCGTTCAGCTCGGCGGCGACCTCCTCGTTGTCGTAGAAGACGAAGGTGAGGTCGCGGTTGGGGGCGGGGACGGTGGCGGCGATGCGCAGTTGCACGGCGACGCCGGACTTCATGTCACAGGTGCCGCAGCCCCACAGCACGCCGTCCGCGTCCAGCCGGGAGGGGACGTTGTCCGCGATGGGGACGGTGTCGATGTGGCCGGCCAGGATCACGCGTTCCGCCCGTCCGAGGCCGGTGCGTGCCACCACGTTGTTGCCGTACCGGTCGACCGTGAGGTGCGGCAGGGCGCGCAGGGCGGCCTCGACGGCGTCCGCGAGCGGCTTCTCGCTGCCGCTCTCCGAGGGGAAGTCGACGAGCCGCGCGGTGAGGGCGGCGGCGTCCAGCGTGAGGTCAAGCGAGGTGTCGGCCATGGCGTCGACCCTAACCCGGTGGGTGACGGCCGAGCGCGAGCGCCCGTTTTCAAACAGGCTTTCACACGGGCCTCCTGCGGCTCCGTACTCTCCAGTACCTTGTACCCGTGCCAGCGCCGTCCCCCTCCGCCAAGCGTCGTCGCCGCCCCCTGCGTTTCGGGGCGGGTCTCGTGGTCCTGCTCGCCGTCGCGGGCTATCTCGTGGTGCAGTACGTCACCGCGGGCGCCGGCGACCCGGGGTGCAGGGTCTTCTCGGCCGACGGGAAGGGGGCGTCGTACGAGTTCTCGCCGGAGCAGGCGGTGAACGCGGCGACGATCGCCGCCGTCGGCACCAACCGGGGCATGCCCGAGCGGGCCGTGACCATCGCGCTCGCGACCGCGCTGCAGGAGTCCGGGCTGCGCAACATCTCCTACGGCGACCGCGACTCCCTCGGTCTGTTCCAGCAGCGGCCCTCGCAGGGCTGGGGCACCGAACGGCAGGTGATGGACCCGTCGTACGCGGCGAACGTCTTCTACGAACACCTGGCGAAGGTCCCCGACTACACCGGGCTGCCGCTCACGGTGGCCGCGCAGCGGGTGCAGCGCAGCGGGTTCCCGGACGCGTACGCCAAGCACGAACCGGACGCCACACTGCTCGCGGCCGCGCTCACCGGGCGGTCGGCGGCCACGCTGACCTGCGGTGGCCGGCCCTCGGTGGGCACGGTGGCCACCGGGCCGCAGGCGGTGCGGGACGCGCTGGTGCGGGACTTCGGGCGCGCGGTGCTGCAGGAGGCGGGCGCGCAGGTCGGGGCGGCGCGGGAGAACCCGGCCGAGGGGACCGCACGCGGTCCGGCCGCGAGCAGCGGCGGGCGGACCGTGACCCTGCCGGTTCCGGCCGGTACCGGGACCGACGGGCGCGGTACCCGGGAACGCGGCTGGCAGCTGGCGCACTGGGCGGTGGCCAACGCCTCGAAGCTTCGCATCGAGCGGGTGTCGTACGCCGGGCGGGAGTGGGTCGCCGGGAACACGGACAGCCGGTGGCGGTCCACCGGGCCGGACCGGTCCAGCGAGGCCGGCGCGGCGAGCGACGTTCGAGTGGTCACCGCGCAGTAGTGCGGCCCTTCCCCCGCAGGGGTTGTGCGGAGGGTGCCCGCACCGCCGTGCTCCCGGGTTTTCCGACGGTTGCCGCCTTTCCCGCGAAGCCCTTGGGAACAAAGGGCTGCACGGCTTTCCCGGCGGTTTCCGAGGAACGACCTTTGTCCGTTTTTATCCGTAGCTGATAATGCGACGCATTACCAACTCTTTACGTTGGGCATGCGCAACTTCACGGGGAGTCGAGCGGTAGTCACGGCGCACGTGTTCCACAACCTCTCCCGTCAAGGAGCAACATGTCCCTCCCCCTGACCCGCCGGATCGCCCGTGCCGCGCTGCTCGTCGCTGCCGGAGCGGCTGCCGGGGTCGGTGCGGCCGGCTCCGCCAGCGCGGCCCCCGAACTGCCCGCCGCCCCGAACGTCGGCGGGCTGACCTCGCTGGACGCGGCGAGCGTCGGCACCACCCTCGACGGGGCCACCCAGAGCACCACGGGGCTCGCGACCGACGCCGGCGGCAAGGCCGTGCAGCAGTCGGGCAAGACCGGCGGCAAGGCCGTGAAGAAGGCCGCGCCGGCGGCGCAGAAGGCGGCCGGTGAGGCGGCCGGGTCCGCGGGCGACCTCCTCGGGGACGCCACCGGCACCGCGACCAAGGGCGGCCTGCCGACGGACTCGCTCACCCAGGGTGGCGGGCTGCCGGGCGCCCAGACCCTGCCGGTGAAGAGCCTGCCGCTCGGCTAGTCCGCGACACGTACGGCGACGGGGCCCGGGATCCTTCCCCCGGGCCCCGTCGCCGCGTCGTACCCGCACCGCGCCCGGCGGCGCGTCGTACCCGCACCGTGCCCCGCGCCGCGGCGTGCCCGCGCTGTGCCCGGCGGCGCACCCGCACCGCGTCTTACCCGCACCGTGCCCGGCGGCGCGCTGAGTTCGTGCGCTATGCCAGGCGCCGGGCCGCCGCCGCCACGCGCTCGTCCGTCGCCGTGAGGGCCACGCGGACGAAGTTCTCGCCCGCCGCGCCGTAGAAGTCGCCGGGGGCCACGAGGACGCCCCGTGCCGCGAGGTGGGCCACGGTGTCCCAGCAGGACTCGTCCCGGGTGGCCCACAGGTACAGGCTGGCCTCGCTGTGCTCGATGCGGAAGCCGTGGCCGAGCAGGGCCTCGCGCAGGACCGTGCGGCGGGCGGCGTAGCGTTCGCGCTGCTCGTGGACGTGGCTGTCGTCGCCGAGCGCGGCGACCACGGCCGCCTGGGTCGGGGCGGAGGTCATCATGCCGCCGTGCTTGCGGATCTCCAGCAGCGGACCCAGCACCGCCGGGTCGCCGGCCAGGAAGGCCGCCCGATAGCCGGCCAGGTTGGACCGCTTCGACAGCGAGTGGACCGAGACGATGCCCTCGTGGGAGCCGCCGTTGATGTCCGGGTGCAGCACCGACAGCGGGTCGGCCTCCCAGCCCAGCTCGATGTAGCACTCGTCGGAGAACAGCAGCACCCCGTGCTCGCGGGCCCAGGCGACCGTGCGGCGCAGCTCGTCCGCGGTCAGCACCCGGCCGGTCGGGTTGGAGGGCGAGTTCAGCCAGAGCAGCTTCAGGCCCGCCGGGTCCAGCCGCGTCGGGTCGTCGTACGCCTCGTGGTCCGCGCGGGCGAGCCGCGCCCCGACCTCGTACGTCGGGTAGGCCAGCCGCGGGTAGGCGACCCGGTCGCCGGGGCCGAGGCCCAGCTGGGTGGGCAGCCAGGCCACCAGTTCCTTGGAGCCGACGATCGGCAGGACGTGCCGGTGGGTGACCCCGCGAGCGCCCAGACGGCGCTCCAGCCAGCCCGTGATCGCGTCCCGCAGCGCCGGGGTGCCCCAGACCGTGGGGTAGCCCGGGGAGTCGGCGGCGTCGATCAGCGCCTTCTGGACCAGTTCCGGAACCGGGTCGACCGGTGTGCCGACGGAGAGGTCGACGATGCCGTCCGGGTGCGCGGCGGCGGTCTTCTTGTAGGGCTCCAGCTTGTCCCAGGGGAAGGCGGGCAGACGGTCGGAGACTGCGGACACGGGAATCTCGCTCACTTTCTTGTACGCCCGGGTACGGCGAAACGCCTCGGTCCCGTGCGGCGCTCACGATCGGGGCGATCGCGGCCGTACGGGACCGAGGCGGCGCGGCTCAGTGGTGCGGGCCGCTTGCGCGGTTACTCGCCCTGCGGCGGCAGAGCGGCCACGAACGGGTGATCACGCTCGATCAGCCCCAGCTTGCTGGCGCCGCCCGGGGAGCCGAGCTCGTCGAAGAACTCGACGTTCGCCTTGTAGTAGTCCTTCCACTCCTCCGGGGTGTCGTCCTCGTAGAAGATCGCCTCGACCGGGCAGACCGGCTCACAGGCACCGCAGTCGACGCATTCGTCCGGGTGGATGTACAAGGACCGCTGGCCCTCGTAGATGCAGTCGACCGGACACTCCTCGATGCACGCCTTGTCCTTGACGTCGACACAAGGCTGCGCGATGACGTAGGTCACGCTGTCGTTCCTCCTCGATAGGGCGCTGGCGGGCCTCCCACAGGCCCCGCCGCCTGGCGCGCGGGAGCGCGGCGTCGTCGATGCCCGCCCCTAGTATCTCCGTTCCTGGGCATGATCCGAACAGGAGGGGTGAACCGACCAGTGGAAATCTCGGCCGCCGGGCGCCTGGAGGTCCGTATCACCGCTGCTGACGTGGGCAAACGCGTCTCCGTCCGGCGGTTCGGCGGGCCTGGCGCGACAGGCGGGAAATTCACCGACACGGTGGGTGTTCTCACATCATGGGACAACGGTGTGCTGCTGATCACACGCCGGGACGGGGAGACGGTCCGGATCGACGAGGCCGCGCTGGTCGCGGGCAAGGTGGTGCCGGCCGCCCCGGCGCGGCGCCGGGGGCCCGCGGCCTCGTACGAGGAGCTGGCGCGGGTCACCACGCGCGCGTGGCCGCCGGTGGAGAACGAGCGGCTCGGCGACTGGCGGCTGCGGGCCGCGGTCCAGCCGGTGGAGCGTGCGGCGGGGGTGGCCGTCGGGCGGCGGGAGGGCTTCACCCGGCGCGCCAACTCCGTGCTGTCGCTGGGCGACCCCGGCATGCCTCTCGACGACGCCCTGGCGGCCGTACGGCGGTGGTACGACGAGCGCGGGCTGCCCGCCTACATACAGGCGGCCACCGGGGCCGAGGGCACCCAGGAGCTGCTGTGCGCGGAGCTGGAGCGGCGGGGCTGGATACGGGAGGTGACCGCCGAAGTGTGGGTCGGGGCACTGGCGCCGCTGGCCGACCGGGGTGAGCCTGGTGGTGTGGTGTCGGCGCGGGAGGCCGACGAGATGTGGCTCGCACGGTACCGACGCAAGGGGATGAGCGAGGTGGCGTTGCAGGTACTGTCCGGCGGCCCTTCGGTGTGGTTCGCGTCCGTGCCGGGTGGCGGGGGCGGGGCGCCGTCCGCGATCGGGCGGTGCGTGGTGGACGGCCGGTGGGCCGGGTTCGCCGCGGTGGAGGTGGACCCCGCGCGGCGGCGGCAGGGCCTGGCCACGGCCGTCATGGCCGCGCTGGCCCGGCGGGCGCTCGACGAGGGCGCGTCGGCGGCCTGGCTGCAGGTGGAGGCGGAGAACGCGGGGGCGCGGGCGCTGTACGCCGGCATGGGTTTCGCCGCGCATCACGCGTACCACTACTACCGGGCGCCGGAGGATTCGGGTTCCGGTCCTGGCTCCGGGTCCAGGTCCGGGTCGGGGTCCGAGTCCGGGGCCGGATTTCCTTCCGGTTCGGGCTCCGCATCCGGTTCGGGCTCCGCTTTCGATTCGGGTTTCGCTTCCGCTTCCGCTTCCGCTTCCGCATCCGGTTCCGGCCCGGACCGGTCGGCGTGAGAGGGCGCGGGCCTGTCATGCGGCGTCCTCCCTATCCCCCTTCGCCCGAGCGCTCGGCCGATCTGCGGCGGCGGTTCGCCGAGGAGGCGCGGTCCGAGCGGCCCGATCTGGCCGAGCTGTGCCTGCTGGTGGGCGCCACGGCGGACGGGGCGCTGGACGAGGCCGGGCTGGACGCCGCCCAGATGGAGCTGGACCGGCTGGCCGGCGAGCTGCCGTTCCGGCCGGGCGGGCCCCGCGCCTGGGCGGTGGCGCTGCGGGACCTGCTCGGGGAGCGGTACCGCTTCCACGGCTCGACCGGCGACTACGAGCGGCTGGAGTCGTCACTGCTGCACGAGGTGCTGCGGCGGCGGCGCGGACTGCCGATCCTGCTGTCGGTGGTGTGGCTGGAGGTCGCGCGGCGGGCCGGGGCGCCGGTGCACGGCGTCGCGCTGCCGGGTCACTTCGTGGTCGGGTTCGGGCCCCCGGACGAGCAGGTGCTCGCCGACCCGTTCGACGGGGGGCGGGTGCTGACCGACTCGGACGCGCAGACCCTCGTGGTCGGGGCCACCGGGGTGCCGCTGGACCGGTCGATGCTGGCGCCGGCGGATCCGCTGGAGGTCGTGCTGCGGATTCTCAACAACGTCCGCGCCTGGGCCTCGGCGCGCCCCGAGCGGGCCGACGTGGCGCTGTGGGCGGTGGAACTGGCGCTGCTGGTGCCGTCGCATCCGGCCCGGCTGCGCTACGAGCTGGGGCAGGTGCTCGTGCAGCGGGGCGACTTCGTCGAGGGCGCCGAGGAGATGGAGGAGTACGCGGACCTGGTGGAGGTCGTCGACGAGGCCCTGGCGGACAAGGTCCGGGCCCAGGCGCAGGCCGCCCGCGCGCTGCTGAACTGAGGGGCCGCGGTCGTACCGGCGGCTACAGCCAGCCCTTCTCCCTGGCTATCCGCACCGCCTCCGTGCGGTTGCGCGCCGCCAGCTTCTGGATGGCCGTGGACAGGTAGTTGCGCACCGTGCCCTGGGAGAGGTGCAGGGTCGCGGCGAGGTCGGCGTTGGTGGAGCCGTCGGCCGCGGCGCGCAGGATCTCCCGTTCGCGGTCGGTGAGGGGGTTGGCGCCCTCCGCGAGGGCCGCCGCAGCGAGGGTGGGGTCGATGACCCGCTCGCCGGCGAGCACCTTGCGGATGGCGTCGGCGAGTCGGGCCGCCGGGGCGTCCTTGACGAGGAAGGCGTCCGCACCGGCCTCCATGGCGCTGCGCAGGTAGCCGGGGCGGCCGAAGGTGGTGAGGACGACCAGCTTGACCGCCGGGAGTTCCGCGTGCAGGCGGGCGGCCGCCTCGATGCCCGTCGCGCCCGGCATCTCGATGTCCAGCAGGGCGACGTCCACGGCGTTCTCCCGGGCGGCGGCGGACACCTCGTCACCGCGCGCGACCTGGGCGACCACCTCGATGTCGTCCTCCAGGCCGAGCAGGGCGGCGAGCGCCTCGCGGACCATCGACTGGTCCTCGGCCAGCAGGACCTTGATCATGCGGGTCATGCCCCGGATCCTACGTGCGCCGCCTGGGCCGCCGGGGCGGCGGGGACCCGCGCGACCAGGCGGAAGCCCGGCCGGGCGGAGCCCGCCTCCAGGGTGCCGCCCGCCTTCTCCAGACGCTCGGTCAGCCCGGTGAGGCCGTTGCCGGGGCCGCCGCCGGAGCCGCCGGAGCCGTCGTCCTCGACGCAGAGTTCCAGGAGCGGACCGTCCAGGCTCTGGCGGCGCACCAGGTCGACGGTGCAGCGCCGGGCGCCGCTGTGCCGTACGACGTTGGTGACGGCCTCGCGCAGCGCCCAGGCGAGGGCGCTCTCGCTGACCTCGGGGACGCCGTCGAGGTCGGGCTCGGCGGGTATCTCGGCGGTGACGCCGGCGGCCGTCAGGGCCACCTTGGCGCCGGCCAGTTCGGCGGCGATGCGGGGGCGCCGGTAGCCGGTGACGGCCTCCCGGACGTCGACCATGGCCTGCCGGCTGACCTGTTCGATGTCGGCGACCTGCTGGGCCGCCTTGTCGGGGTGGGCGGGCAGCATCCGGCCCGCCAGCTCGCTCTTGAGGGTGATCAGGGACAGGGAGTGGCCGAGCAGGTCGTGCAGGTCGCGGGCGAGGCGCAGCCGCTCCTCGTTGGCGGCCAGCTGGGCGACGGTGGCGCGGGCCTCGCGCAACTCGATCGTGGTGCGGATCAGTTCCCGCACGCCGGCCATGGAGAAGCCGCCCAGCAGGGCCGGCAGCAGCAGCCCGGCGAGGAACTCGGTGCCACCGGGGACGCCGAACGAGACCACCGTCAGCAGGGCGGAGACCCCGGGGAGCACCCAGCGGGCGTACCGCATCGGCAGGGCCGCCCCGGAGGCGACCGCCACGTACACGTAGAGCACCATCCACTCCCGGCCCAGGGTGAGGGAGAGGATCGTGGACTGGGCGGCGAGGACGCCGAGCGCGGCGCCGACCGCGGCGACGGCGTCGCGGCGCCCGGCTCGGAAGATGAGGAGGAAGTACCAGGTGACGAAGGCCACCAGGCCGATCCAGCCGAGGATCCGGACGCCCGTGGCGTGGCCGCCGTGCAGCAGGTCGTCGACGGGTGCCTGCATGTAGGCCAGCCAGATGCCGGTCCACAGCAGTTTCATGGCCTGTTGCCTGCGGTTCTGCGGGCGCTGCCCGAGGCCGATGCCGCTCACGCCTTCAGCGTGTCCTTCCGGTACAGCCAGGCCGCGCCGCCCGTGAACAGGGCGAAGGACACGGCGAGGATGACGATGTCCCTGAGGTGCGGGGCGCGGCCCTGTTCGACGGCCTGCCCCAGGGCAGCGTACGCGTGGGTGGGCACCCAGCGGGCGGTCTCCCGCAGCCAGTCCGGGAAGTTGGTGGTGGGCATCCACAGGCCGCCCAGGATGGACAGCCCGAAGTAGATGATCATGGTGAGGGGGCGGACCGAGTCGCCGCTCGCCAGGTACCCGATGGCCACGCCGAGCGCGGCGAACACCAGGCTGCCCGCCCAGATCGTGCCGGTCAGCGCGAGCCACTGCCAGGCGTCCAGGCGTACCTCCTTCATCGCGGCGGCGACGGCGAAGACCACCACGATGGACGGCAGGCTCACCACGGCGGCACTGGCGGTCTTGGCGAGCACGTAGCCGTGGCCGG
Source organism: Streptomyces sp. bgisy159 (assembly GCF_057707805.1). NCBI lineage: Bacteria > Bacillati > Actinomycetota > Actinomycetes > Kitasatosporales > Streptomycetaceae > Streptomyces > Streptomyces sp. bgisy159. The sequence goes on from NZ_JBYIQX010000034.1 coordinate 40,699, forward strand.
GCAGGGGGGTCAGCCGCAGCTGGCGTACCCAGCCGCTCTCCCTCTCCTTCGCGATGCGCTCGCTGTTGCCCATCAGGACGGCGGTGAGCGCCCCGAAGGAGGCCATGGAGACCATCATGTAGGTGGGGAGGGTGAGCCCCGTGCCGTCGATCTTCTCGTCGCCGTCGGCGCTGCTCGCGATCAGCAGGAAGAGCACGGACGGGTAGAGCACGGAGAAGAACAGGAACTTGCGGTTGCGCAGGGCGCGGGTGAGTTCGAGCCGGATCAGGCCGCTGGAGGCGAGGACACTCGTCATCGGGTGCGGGCCTCCTCGGCCGCGGTGATGGCCACGAAGGCCTGTTCCAGGCCGAGTCCGGCGACCTCCAGGTTGCGGGGGTACAGGCCGAGGCCGTAGAGGGCGTGGACGGTGGCGTCCGCGTCCGTCGACCGGATGCGGACGGTGGGGCCGCTGACGTCGAGGCCCGTCAGGAACGGCAGCGCGCCCAGGGCGGTCCGGTCGATCGCGGCCGGTTCCAGGTCGAAGGAGACGCGGCGCGACCCGGCCCTCGCCTTGATCTCGGCGGCCGTGCCGTCGGCCAGCAGCCGTCCGCGGTGCAGCACCAGCACCCGGTCGGCGACGGCGTCGGCCTCCTCCAGGTAGTGGGTGGCGAACAGGACCGTGCGGCCCTGGCCGGCCTGCTCCCGCATGGTGGCCCAGAAGGCCTGCCGGGTGGTGACGTCCATGCCGGTGGTCGGCTCGTCGAGGACGATCAGGTCGCTGTCTCCGGCGGTGGCGAGCGCGAACCGCACCCGCTGGACCTGGCCGCCGGAGAGCTTGTCGACCTTGCGGTCGGCTATCCGGTCGACGCCTGCCCGGGAGAGCACCTCGGACGGCCGGTGGGGCCGCGGGTGCAGGTCGCAGGCGAGCCGGACCAGTTCACCGACGGTGACCTCGTCCATCAGCCCGCCGCTCTGCAGCATGGCGCCGACCCGTCCGGCGGCGATGGCCTCCCGCGGGGTGGCGCCGAAGACCCGGGCCGTGCCGCTGTCGGGGGTCTTCAGCCCGAGCAGCAGGTCGAGGGTGGTGGACTTGCCGGCGCCGTTGGGGCCGAGCAGCGCCACGGTCTCCCCGGCGTCGAGGGCGAGGCTCAGGCCGTCGACGGCCCGTACCTCCCCGTAGTTCTTGGTCACCTGGTCGAAGGCGACCACCGCAGGTGTCGTCGTCATGGCACGATCCTGGCCGCCGGGGGCGGCCGCCCGGCAGTGTCGGCGGTCCTGACTGCCGTATGACAGATGTCATCCGGTGGCCGTGACGTGGCGCCGTGCCCGTCCGTGGGCGTCGGGGGGACGGCCGCACGACGCGGGGGACGCCCGGCGATGGCCGGGCGTCCCCTGTCGGTGTCGGAGCCGCGTCAGTTCGGGGTGGTGTCGACGACCGCGACCCGGTCGGTGGTGCTCTTGAGGGCCGGGCGCAGGGCGCTGATGACGTCCTGCACGGTGACGGGGGTCTTCTGACCGGTGCCCCGGGTGATCAGGACGCCGTCGAAGGCGCCGCCGTAGAGCTCCTTGAGCGCGGCCTGGTCGTAGCTCTCCACGAGCTTGCCGTCGACGGCCTTGACCCGGAGGAACTTCCACAGGGACTTCTCCGGGCTGAAGGCGATCCGCTGGACGCCGTCGTCGGTCTTGACCACGACCTTGGCGGACATCGCCGGCTCGGCGAACTCCTTCATCATGCGGTCGACCTCGGCGTTGCTGACGGTCGGCTGCTTGGCGGCGGTGGGGACCGGCACCGCGGCGCCGGGGCCGTTCGCCACCTGGCTGCGGTAGGCGTCCTCGACCGCGTCGGCGGCCCGGGCGGCGTCGATGCCCTTGCCCGCCTTGCCGTAGACGGCGACGGCCTTGCCGGACTCGAACCTGATGGTGCCGTCCACGGCCGATCCGGCACCGCCGGCCGCGGCCTCCAGGGCCGCGTGCAGCTTCTCCTCGTCGACCGGCATCGCGGGCTCGACGACGCGCTTCTGGCCGAACAGCGAGCCGACGACCGAGAGGGGGTTGTAGTCGCTCTTGGCGGCCGCGTCGACCGTGGCCTGCATGTCGAACTGCAGGCCGGCCTGGTCCGGCCGGAGCGTGACGGTCCGGCCGTCGACGGTCAGCTTCAGCGGCTGGCCGGCCCGCTCCTCGAAGGCCTGGTCGAGCTTCTTCACCGCGTCGTCGCGGGTGCCGCCGCCGATGTCGACGCCGAGCACCGTGGTGCCCTTGGGGACGTCGGAGTGGTTCATCAGCAGCCCGGCGCCGTAGACACCGACGCCGGCGACGACGAGGACACCGCCCAGCAGGACCAGCTTGCTGCGGCCCTTCTTTTTCTTCTTGCCCTGCGCCGGGGCCGCGCTCTGGGCGCCGGGCTGGGACGGCTTCGGCGCGGCCTGCGGGCCGGGGGCGTCGGAGCGCGCGCCGGGGGCGCCGAAGGGGCCGCCCTGGGCGGCGTTCGGGGGGACGACCGGGATGCCGCTGGTCACGGTGTGCCCGGAGACGTTGTCCGGGCGGGGGAAGCCGCCGTTCGGGCCGGGTTCGGGGGCCGGCTGCTGCGGGGTGAGGATCGCGGTGTCGTCACTCAGACCGCCGCCGGGGCGGGGGCCGCCGGAAACGGCTCCGGGGGCGCCCGGGGTGTTCCCGGGGCCTCCGGGGGCGTGCCCTGGGCCTCCGGGGGCGTTCCCCGGGCCTCCGGGAGCGTGCCCCTGGGAGCCGGGGCCGGCCGGGGCGGTGGGGCCGCCCGGGTGTCCGGTCCGCGCCTCGGGCGGGACCGGCGGCACCATCGGGCCCTTGCCGGTGACCGGGCCGGTGGTGGGTCCGGCGGGGCCGGCCGGGCCACCGAGGGGGGCATGGCCGCCGAGGGTGTCGTGGAGGGGGTCGCGGCCACCGGCGGCACCGGGACCGGCCGGGCCGCCCGTCGCGCCGGGGCCGGCGCCGAGGGGGTCCTGGGGTCCGGCGAAGTTCCGGGCCTCGTCGAAGCCGCGGGTGTCGTCGTAGTTCCGGGAGCCGTCGTAGTTCCGGGGGCCGTCGAACCCGCCGAAGTCCTCGTAGCCCTCGGGACCGGTCGGGGCGGCCGGGCCGGCGGGGGTGGTCGACCCGGCGGGGGTGCGGCCGTCGGGGCCGTAGCCGGAGGGCCCGCCCGGGTTCTGCCGCGTGCCGGGTTCGGAGAAGTACGGCAGGTCGTCGCGGGCCGGGTCGCCGCCGGTGCCGGGGCGGGAACTGGCGTTCAGCGCCTCGGTGACGTCGAAGGACCCGGTGCCGCCGCCGTGCCCGGGAGCCACCGGGCCGCCGGTGGCGCCGCCGGGCAGGCCGGAGCCGCCCTTGCCGCCGGGGCCGCCCGAACCGGGGCCGCCCGGCACGGACATGGAGCCGACGACCCCACCGGGCCGCCCGGCGCCGGACGCGGGACGCGGCGCTCCGGCCGCACCCGGGCCGGTCGAAGTCGAGGGCGCGGAGGGGGCGGAGGAAGCGGACCCGCCCGAAGCACCCGGCACCCCGGCGCCATTGGTGGAGCCACCGGCCTGACCGCCCTTGTTCGCCGCGGACTTGCGGGGCGCGAACCAGTCGCTGGTCCGCTCCTCGGCCGCGGGCGCGCTCTCGGCCGGCGCCGGAGCCGCGGCGGGCGTGCCCGTCGTCCCGGCGGTCCCGGCCGTCGCGGCTCCGGCGGCCGTCCCGGCCGCGCCTGCCGGACGCGTGTGGGTACCGGTGTCGTCGCCGGACCCCTCGGCGTCCCCGACGGGCTTGCGCACGACGACCGGCGGAATGGGCCGGGAACCGGGGATGTTGATACGGATCCGGGTCGTCAGCGTGGTCTCGGTCTTGCGTTCCTCCGGCCGGGCGGCCGAACGGCCCGCGTCCGCGTCGCCGTCGGACACCACGGGGGTGCCGTACGGCGGCGTGCCCGACGGGTACGCGGCTCCGCCGCGCCCGTTGGGCCCGGAGGACGGACTGTCAGTTTCACGACTCAAGGCAGGTTCTCCATGTTGGCTCCGCCGCCCGCCACGACCTCACATGGGGGGGTGACCCAGCCTCGACCGGAGTCGTCGGCACGGGGATGCTCGGCGGCGCGGTCCACCATACTGGCCACTTCTCGCCCGTATCCCACGACCGCCGGGGAAACCCACACGGGATACGCACGCCCACGTCCTGGCGAAGTGGTACGTCACTTGCCAAGTCGGACGTCGTCGCCCGGTGGTTGCCGCACCGGGGCAAGGGTGGCGCAGATCACAGCGAGGGCCATGCCGCCGAGCAGGAACAGATAGGAGCCGGCGCCGGCGCCGAAGAGGAAGTCGCCCTCGGGGCGGGACGCGGTGAGCAGCAGGACGGCGATCATCCAGCCGGCGGCGGGCGCGACGGCCCCGGCCCGGCCGGCGAGCGCGCGGGCCCCGCCGAGGAACAGTCCGGCCGAGCCGGCGAGGGCGAGCAGCAGCCCCCCGGGGAACCAGCCGGCCTGGACGAGGGCGCCGGCCGCGCCGGTGACGGCACCGAGCAGGAAGAGGCCCACGCCGGCGGCGAACCGCCCGGCGGAGGGGGCGCGCAGCGGCTGAGCGAGCAGCGATCCGCGCTCTGACATCACGCGACCCCCTGGAACAGGTCGGACTCCGGTCGCTCCGGCCGCTCGCCGCGCACCAGCTCGTAGTACTCGGTGGTGAAGAGGGGCTGGGCGAGCTCGTTGGAGAGCGCGAAGTACGGGGCGTCGGGGGCGACCTCGATCTGCGTGGCGTGCGCGCGCATGGCGGCGGCCTTGGCGGCGGCGTGCGCGGAGCCGTCGATCACGGCGGTGATCCGGTCGTCGTCGACGACGCCGGGTACGTCGGCGACGGCGGCGCTCTTGTCGAAGGGCAGCCCGGGCAGTTCCTCCCCCAGCCGCCGGAAGGCGTCCTCGGCGACCGAGCGCGGGACGCGGTTCCAGTAGACCTTGGGGACGCTCCAGCCCGCCTCGGCGGCCAGTTCCACGGCCCGCATGGCGACGCGGTGGGCCTGGATGTGGTCGGGGTGGCCGTAGCCGCCGTTGTCGTCGTAGGTGATCAGGACCTGGGGCCGGGTCTCCAGGATCACCTGGACGACGTGTCCGGCCGCCTCGTCGAGGTCGGCCTGCCAGAAGCAGGCCGGGTCCTCGTTGTCCGGAAGGCCCATCATGCCCGAGTCGCCGTACCGGCCCGCGCCGCCGAGCAGCCGTACGTCGGTGACGCCCAGTTCCCGCATCGCCGAGGCGAGTTCGCCCCGGCGGAACTGTCCGAGGGCGGCGCCGGTGAGGTGGCGCAGCTCCGGCGGGATGACCTCGCCGCGTTCGCCGAGCGTGCAGGTGACCAGGGTCACCTGGGCGCCCTCGGCGGCGTACCGGGCCATGGTCGCGCCGTTGTTGATCGACTCGTCGTCCGGGTGCGCGTGCACGAGCAGCAGACGCCGGGCGGGGGTTTCCGTCATGGCTCCACCCTACGAGGAGGCGTGCCCCGCGGGCGGCCTGGCCGGGGTGGACTCACACTCCCGGGGCCGCCCGCCCCTCCCGGGCCCGGGGGTACGGAGGGGCGGGCGGTCACCACGGGACCGCTACCGTCCTGCTGGCCCGTCGCCGGTCCGTCGCCGGTCAATCAGGACGGGTTCATCGCACCTCCTCCTGGGGCCTGCGTATGGCAGGAGCACGGGCAGCGGTGGACCAGGATCAGGCCCCGGCCGTGCGGCACGGGAACGTCCTCGGCCCGACGGCACCGGGCGTGCAGTTCCCGCAGGCCGTCGTCCTCCCGGGCGACCACGCACTCGGCCGACAACCGGGACGCGTCCACAGCGCCTCCCGCGTTCACCGCCCCTCACCCCCGCCGTCGACGACGGACGGCAGGAAGGCGAGCACGTCCGGCACCTGCGGGAACCCCGGGGCGCACTCCCGGCAGGCGTACACCGTGAACCCGGGCCCGGAGTTCTGGTGCACCTCGGACACGACGACCGGCGCATCGGTGACCACACCGCAGCGCACACACATCCGGACGGGCGCTCGCCGCTCCCGCGGAGCGGTCCCCGCCCCTTCGCTCCGCTCGCTCACCCGGCCACCGCCGCGAGGTCAGCCCCGAGCCCGGCGGCGAGCCGTCGGCGGCGCAGCCATGCCTGCTCGCGCTCGTGGTCGGCCTGAAGGACGTAGAGACGGACCGGGGCCAGGTCGTACTCGGCGAGAGGCATGTCGTGCCGGTGGGTCGGACGCTGAACGGGGAGCGGCGGAACGGCGGTCCGGGTTACCTCCCGATCAGGGGCAGGAGGTGCCGTTCCTCGCCGACTGCCGGACACAGACGCAACTGTTCCCGCGAGTCGGCGCAAGAGCGCGTGGATAATTCTCACCGTCATCAACCTCCACGGAGTTGCTGGCCACGCCCCCGGACCGCTGCAACGGTCGCGGGGGCACCTTCGCAATGTACCACGGTACGCCATGGGCGCCCTTGGTGCACCACGGCCCGTCAAGGCGGCTACTGGTATGCCACGCCAAGCTGAGGTCATGGCCGAGTACGAGTGGCAGCGCATTGCACGCGCCATCGAAGAAGAGATCCGATCCGGACGCATCCCGCCGGGTGGGGCGCTCTCCAGCATCACGCGGCTGGCTGAGACCTACGGCGTCGCCGACCGGACCGTCCGGCGCGCTCTGCGAGATCTCCGCGAGCGCGGGCTCATCGAGACGCTGCCGCACAAGGGCTCCTACGTCGTCGATTCTCTGCCACACGCCGACCCCTCCGACGGGCAGCCTCCCAACTGACCTGAGCCCTTCCGGCACCTCGCCGGCCCGGTCTCCTGGCCGGTCACCCGAGCCGTCCGCTCCCTCCGTTCCACCACGCCAATCCAGCCAGTCGGCCAAGCCACGCCTGCGAGTTGTCAGTGGTGCACGAGAGAATGTTCGACGACTCACGGGAGGAACAGGCGAGGCCCGTGCGGCTGCCGGAAGGAACGAGAAGGCCGCATACCGCCTCGCCGCACTGACACATGCGGGACTTGGGGGAAGCGGTATGACGGGGTGGGACATAGACGTCGTCGGGGTGTACGGGGTTCTGTCGCAGTCGGGTACGGAGGCGCGGAACCTGTCGGACACGGGGATGGCGATGCAGGGGAACCTGGCGGAGGCGGCTTCGGCGGCGGGGACGATCACCAGTGAGATGGGGCCGTACACAAGTACGGCCGGACTGGTGGGGGCGGCGCTGGGTGAGTTCCTGCAGCGGTGGAGTCTGGATCTGCGGTATGTGGCGGAGCGGACGTCGAAGTCGCTGAACGGGGCGGCGGAGGCCACCGGTTATTACGTGCAGGGTGACGTGGCGATGGCGGCGACGGCGCAGCGGGAGGCGGCGAAGGAGCCGAGGCTGGACCTGCCGGGCGCGGGCGGCACTGCGGGTGTGCGGGCGGGGGCGCGGGAGTGAGCGGTGGGGGCAAGGACCTGATCGATCCGTCGGGGATACCGCACTTCATCGGGGATCTGTCCACGCTGGAGACGGAGGTGATGCTGCTGAGCGCGAACGCGGCCCAGTTCCGTGCCTCCGGCGGGAACATCCATACCCTCTTCCAGGGATTGGCCGCGTTCTACCACGCCCCGGAAGCCTCCGATCTGTTCGCCACGACGGTGCCGGTGAAGGCGAAGACGGACGAGTTCGCGGGGGATCTGGAGCAGGTCGCGCAGGCGCTGGCGGACTACGGTGGCGAGGTGCGGCCGCTGGCCGGGAGGCTGGAGACACTGCGGGGGCAGGCGAGCGCGTTCGTGGCCTCGCTCGCGGGGGACGACGACTGGCACAAGGACCAGGACAAGGTCGACCGCAACAACGAGTTGTGGCGGGAGGTCAACCACACGGTGGCCGCGTTCCAGGCCGCCGAGCTGGCCTGTCACAACCGGATCACCGCGCTGGTCGGCGGCACGGTGTTCACCGTGGACGACGGCTCGCACGGCCCGGCCATGTACGGCTACCGGGCGGAGGATCTCGACCTGGCGGGCGAGACGCCGTGGGGTGCGCCGGCCGAGCGGGAGTACGAGGGCTGGGACTGGCTGAAGCACCACGTCTCGGAATCGTGGAACGGTGTCTGGGAGGACGGTGTACTGGCCACGGTCCACGGGGTGGCGACCCTGTTCGGGCACGACGGCTGGGCGGCGGCCGGGCAGGCGTGGAAGAGCCTGGCCCAGGTCAGCACCGCCTCTGCCCTGACCTCCGCGACCGCCGGCACCTGGTGGCTGGTCCCCGAGGACAAACTGCCCTCCTGGCTGCGGGAGTCGCGTACCGCCTACAAGCAGACGGTCAAGGGCTTCGTCGCCTGGGACACCTGGAAGACCAACCCCTCCCGCGCGGCCGGCACGGTCGGCTTCAACATCCTGACCACGATCGGCGGCGCCGAGGGCGCGGGCGCGGCCGCCTCCGCGGCCGGCAAGACCTCCGCCGGGGCCCGCGCCCTGTCCGTGGCCGGCAAGGTCGGCCGGGCCATCGACCCCATGACCTACGTCGGCAAGGCCGGCGGCTACGCCTTCGTCAAGATCGGCGACACCTTCCGCGTCCTGAAGGACCTCCACACCGGCGCCATCCCCCACCTGGTCGACCAGGCCGACGCGATGCGCTCCCCCAGGGTCCCCGCCGACGCCATCCCGGGCATCGACGCCGCCACCGGGAAGACCATCTACCTCGTCAAGGAAGGCGACCTCCTCAACGCCGACGGCACCATCCACCAGGCCAAGGAGCAAGCCCCGGTCGAGAAGTCGGCCGACGAACGCGCCGCGTCTACGGAGACATCCACTCGCCAACCAGAATTGGTGGGAGGAGGCCGCTGGACCGAAGCCACTGACCATGCCGGGGAAGGCCGGTCTCCTCAGGCGAGCCACGACGTTTCGGGAGGCCGCAGCGACAGGTCTGGCGACCTCGACGGTCCCCATACAGGGTCGGCCAACGGTGTAATTCATGACACCGGATCCGAGCACCCGGCGTCTGGACATGCCGACGCGACGTCCGGGCATGGCGGCCTCGAAGGCGCACATGGAGATGTCCCGCCGAAGGCTGTCCACGAAGTCCCAGGAGGGGACGGCTCCTCGAATCGAGAGCGTGCTCCCCGAGAAGGCGACACCAACTACGTGGTGGACAACCCAAACAACCGGGCGGACACCATCACTGATATTGATCGAATCGAAGACGGAACCTTGTGGGAAGAGAAGACCGCGACGGGGAATGATCCGCGCCTCAATGTGCAGAAGTGGATTGCCAAGCACGTCTTCAAGAAGCTCGATGCCTACGTCAGAGCCCGCCCGTACATGCCAGGATTCGAAGACGCACCGATCGGGCTAAGCTTCATAGAACGAGGAGCCACACCGCAGTTCAGAGCTGCAGTAGAGTCCGGCATAGCTGAGTGGCAGGCAAAGCACCCTGACGTCAAGGTAAAGGTGAGGTGGGCGGAGTGAGCTGTTTCTTTCAGGTGGGCGATGATGACGTATGGAACCCCTCCAATTCCCTAGCCAGAGCGTTCCTGGGACAGGCCGACGCACTGTCTCAGATCATCGGCAGGGACCCGGGACTGGGCGAAATCATCGAAGATGAATGCGAAATCGACCCGGCAGCATTTCCCGAGTTCGTGGATGCCCTGGTCAAGACATATCAGGACTCCAACAACGAGGCACTCAAGGCATTGCTGAAGGGCTTCGTCACGGTGGCGCTGGTACTGGTCGACCGGATGGGCTCCCAAGTCATGTCGATCAACCCCGAATACGCTGACATGTGGGCAACCGAGGCTGAGACGCAGGCGAAGTCCATGCCGTGGGGCTAGGCCCTTACGGCACTCTGGACGTTCTGCGATCAGGAAGACCGATCGGTATCCGATCCTGTGAAGGTACCGCTGAATCGAGCCGGGGAAGATCGACCCCTGAGCCCTGACCCGACCAGCAGACCGTGTGGGCTGGACCCGAATGAACGAACAGATAGAACCCACTTCTGTAGCGACGGAAAGCCACGCATGACAAGCGAGTTCATCGCACTCACCCCGAAGATGCCCGACAGCAAAGCGCTGCTGGCAGCCCTGCACGCCGGCGGTCCGGAGCTGCAACTGACCGCCGCCGAAGAGGGCGCCGTCGTTCACCTGTGCACCGCTGCGGGGCGTCCGCTGGTGTCCGTGGAGGCGCCGGTGCTCGTTCAGGTGCCCGGTGAGGCCCGGCGGCTGCTGGGGGACCGGGTGGCCGTTCCGGAGCTGCCGTTCTGGTGGACCGAGGTGCGGGCCGACACCGCGGTGCCCGAGGCGCGCTCCCTCGCGGAATCCGTGTGCGGGCGTCTGGTGACCTTCCTCGGCGGCACCGTGTGGCCACGAGCGGCGGCCACCACGCGCACGGTGAAGGTCCCGCCGGACACGCCTCAAGAGAGCCCGCAGAGCTCTCAAGAGCACGTGGACGGGACTCCCCGCGTCGACGTCCTGACCGAGTCGACCGCCGTCGTCGTCTCCGACCGCCCGCTCCTCCCCCTCACCACCTGGCTCTCCGGCCTCCTGCGCGACGCGGCCGGGTCGGACCGCGCCCTGCACCTCGTCACCCCGCCGCAGACCCGTCTCACTCTTCCCCTGCGCGCCGCACTGGGCCGGGTCCCCAACCGCTGGGTGGTGCAGGACCCGAACGGCGGCTACTACGACGGCTCGTCCGGGGTCCGGCTGAGCTGGCGGGGCGGCACGTTCGTGCCGGAGGCCGGGGTGGTCGCCGACGCCTTCGCGGCCGGGACCGGGGCCGGGCCGACGAGCGAACGGCAGCTCAACGTCTCGTTCCGTACGGTGCACGCGCCGGACGCCCGGCTCGTGCTCGGGCGGGCCCTGGAGGCCGCCTGGCGTCACCTGACCGGCGCGCCGCCCACCGGTTGGGGTACGGCGGAGCCGGTCAACCTGCCCTGGTCGACCGGTCAGTTGACCGACCTGGCGCGCGACCGGGCCCCCGCGGCCACCCACCTCGTCGCCGTCGGCTCCCCCGACCGCCCGGCCGTCGCCACCCAGCGCATCACCCGCACCACGGCGGGCGTCGCCGAGGAGGTCAGCCTCACGATCGGTTACGAGCGGCCCGACGACGTCCCCCTGGACGCCCTGGAGCCCCTCGCCGCGAGCCTCGTCGCGGAGCACGGACTGACCACCATGCTGGCCACCGTCCGCGCGGCCCGCGCCGACCTCACCGTCCCCGCGCACCTCGAAGTGCCGCCGGTGCCGGTCTCGTTGACGCTCGGCCCGCGAGACGTGCGCAAGGCCGGCCTCGCCCACGCCAGTCGGCCGCCCGTCCGGGTGCCACCGCGTCGGCTCGGCCCGGCCGCCGAACCCGCACTCCACTACCCTCTCGGCGACGGCACCGACCCCGGGGCCTGGACGGCGCTCCAGAGCCTCGACGCGCATCTGCGGAACGGCTCCGGCGGGCGCCGGTGACGGGTGCGGGCGCGGCAAGCCCCGTGCGGGCCGTGGAGGCCCTCCGGATCGCCGTCGGCCGCCCCCGGAGGAAGCCCGGCGTTGCGACGGCCGACGGGGCCCTCAGGGCCCTTGACGGTGGCGTTCCGAGCGGGACCCCGGCTGCCCGGCCCGGTCAGGGCAGGCGCGGCGCCGGACCTGCTCAGAACTTGATGCTGCTGATCATGCTCGCCACACTCGTCGTCAGATCACTGATCGTCGGAGCCATCGTCGACGAGGCCAGATAGAAGCCGAGCAGCATGCAGACGACCGCATGCCCGCCCTTCAGGCCTGACTTCTTGATCAACAAGAAGACGATGATCGCCAGCAGCACCACCGCCGAAATCGAGAGTGCCACGGCGGCTCACCTCCAAGAACCCGGGTACATGGGGGATGACAGAGCGGGTGAAGTTGTAAATCCATACAGCAGCCAGCAGGTTCATACCCACACAGCGCTAGTGATCATAACTATGAGTGCGCGCGCATCGGTCGGCGCACGGACGCGCAAGGGGGCGCATGGCCAATCATGGCCAATAGGGTCGGGGCATGACGACCGAGCCAGAGTCAGAGTCCCCGTCGGAGACCTACTCGTTCCCCCGACTGCACGCCCGCACCCAGCGGTTCACCCTCGGCGCGCCGCGTTCGTTCACCGTCGCCCCCGACGGCTCCCGTGTCGTGTTCCTGCGCTCCGGCTCCGGCACGGACCGCGCGGGCGCGCTGTGGGTCCTGGATCCGGCGGACGGCTCCGAGCGCCTCGCCGCGGACCCGTACGCCCTGCTGGGCGGAGCGACGGAGAACCTGTCGCCGCAGGAGCGGGCGCGCCGCGAGCGCAGCCGGGAGGGCGGCGCGGGGATCGTCGGGTACGCCGCCGACGACGCCGTGGAGCTGGTCTCCTTCACCTTGTCGGGGCGGCTGTTCACGGCCCGGCCGGCGTCCGGGGAGGTGCGGGAACTGCGGGTTCCGGGGCCGGTGATCGACCCGCGGCCGTCACCCGACGGCGGGTGTGTCGCCTATGTCGCCGGGGGTGCCCTGCGGGTGGTTGGGGCCGACGGGGAGGGCGACCGGGTGCTCGCCGCACCTGACAGTGAGTCGGTTTCCTATGGAATCGCCGAGTTCATCGCGGCCGAGGAGATGGGGCGGTCCAGGGGCTTCTGGTGGTCCCCGGCGTCCGACCGGCTGCTGGTGGCGCGCGTGGACGACACGCCGGTGCGGCGCTGGTGGATCTCGGATCCGGCCCATCCCGAACGTGACCCACAACACGTTCCCTACCCGGCGGCCGGCACACCCAACGCGGCGGTCCGGCTGTTCCTCTTCGGCCTCGACGGGGAGCGCACGGAGGTCGTGTGGGACCGGGAGCGGTACCCGTATCTGGCGCGAGTGCACTGGTCAGCGGCGGGTGCGCCGCTGCTGCTCGTACAGGCGCGCGACCAGCGGAGCCAGCTGTTTCTGGCCGTGGACACGACCTCCGGGACGACCCGGATGGTGCATGCCGAAGAAGATCCGATTTGGCTGGATCTTTTCGCCGGAGTGCCGTGCTGGAGCCCGTCGGGGCAGCTGGTGCGGGTCGCCGACGAAGGGGGTGCGCGGGTCCTGGTGGTGGGTGAACGTCCCCTCACGGGTGCGCAGTTGCACATTCGTGCGGTGCTTGACGTCTCCGCCGACGACGTCCTCGTGTCCGCCTCGGCGGGGCAGGACGCGGCGCGGCCGGAGATCGGCGAAGTGCACGTGTACCGGGTCAACGAGCTGGGGGTCGAACGCGTCTCCGAGGAGCCCGGCGTCCACTCGGCGGTGCGCTCGGGCGCGGTGACGGTGCTGGTGTCGGCGACGCTCGACCGGCCGGGCAGCCGGGTGCGGGTGCTGCGGGACGGGAAACCGGTGGCGACCGTGGCGTCCCATGCGTCGAATCCCGGCCTCACCCCGCGGGTCACGCTCACCGAGGGGGGCGCACGCCGCATCCCGTGCGCCCTGCTTATGCCTGCGGACTACCCCCGTGACACCTCCCGGGGTGACACCCCCCTGCCGGTCCTGCTGGACCCCTACGGCGGTCCGCACGGCCCGCGCGTGCTGGCCGCCCACAACGCCCATCTGACCTCGCAGTGGTTCGCCGACCAGGGCTTCGCGGTGCTGGTCGCCGACGGGCGCGGCACCCCCGGCCGCTCCCCGGCCTGGGAGAAGGGCGTCCACCACGACTTCACCGTCTCCCTGGACGACCAGGTCGAGGCGCTGCACGCGCTGGCCGAGCGCTACCCGCTGGACCTGTCCCGGGTGGCGATCCGGGGCTGGTCGTACGGCGGCTGGCTGGCGGGGCTGGCCGTGCTGCGCCGCCCGGACGTCTTCCGCGCGGGCATCGCGGGCGCGCCGGTCACCGACTGGCGGCTGTACGACACCCACTACACCGAGCGGTACCTGGGCGACCCGGTCGAGCAGGCGGCGGCGTACGCGAAGAGCTCGCTGGTGACCGACGAGGGGCTGTCCGAGCCGGCCGAGCCGCACCGGCCGCTGATGATCGTGCACGGCCTGGCCGACGACAACGTGGTGGTCGCGCACGCCCTCAGGCTGTCCTCGGCGCTGCTGGCGGCGGGCCGGCCGCACGAGGTGCTGCCGCTGTCCGGCGTCACGCACATGACCCCGCAGGAGCAGGTCGCCGAGAACCTGCTGCTGCTCCAGGTGGACTTCCTCAAGCGGGCGCTGGGTCTGCCGCGGACGTGACAGACGGCACAAATGCGCACGAAGTGCGTTAACACGGAGGCAACTTGGCGGAAGCGGTACCGATATACGGACGCGCGACGCTGAGCAGCGTACGGCCGTGCGGGTGCCGTAAGCGAGCCGGGGTGCGCCATGTCACCCCGGCTCGTTCCCGTCGTCCTCCGGGGTGTTCGTCTGCGCCTCGGGCGGGACCACCCGCTTCTCCTCGGCGAAGTGGCACGCCGAGTCGTGCGCCGCGGGCCCGGACGCGCCCTGGAAGGCCTCCGGGACCGCGAGCAGCGGCACCTCCACGGCGCACCGCTCGCGCGCCTTCCAGCAGCGGGTGCGGAAGCGGCAGCCGGAGGGGATGTTCGTCGGGGACGGCACGTCGCCCGCGAGCAGGATGCGCTCGCGGTACTCGCGGGCCTCCGGGTCGGGCACCGGGACCGCCGACAGCAGCGCCTGGGTGTAGGGGTGCGTCGGGTGGTCGTAGATCTCCCGGTCGGTGCCGGTCTCGACGATGCGGCCCAGGTACATGACGCCGACCCGGTCGGAGATGTGCCGCACGATGGACAGGTCGTGGGCGATGAAGATGTACGAGAGGTCGAGGTCCTTCTGGAGCCGGTCCATCAGGTTGATGACCTGTGCCTGGACGGAGACGTCCAGGGCGGAGACCGGCTCGTCGGCGACGATCACCTCGGGGTTGAGGGCCAGGCCGCGGGCGATGCCGATGCGCTGGCGCTGACCGCCGGAGAACTGGTGCGGGTAGCGGTTGATGTACTCCGGGTTGAGGCCCACCACGTCCAGCAGTTCCCGGACGCGCTTGCGGCGGTCGCCCTTGGGCGCCACCTCCGGGTGGATCTCGTACGGCTCACCGATGATGTCGCCGACCGTCATGCGCGGGTTCAGCGAGGTGTACGGGTCCTGGAACACCATCTGGATGTTGCGGCGGACCGCCTTCAGGGCGCGCCCGGACAGCCGGGTGATGTCCTCGCCCTTGTAGCGGATCCGGCCCGCCGTGGGACGTTCCAGGTGGACGAGCATCTTGGCGACGGTGGACTTGCCGCAGCCGGATTCGCCGACGATGCCGAGGGTCTCGCCCTTGCCGAGGGCGAAGTCCACGCCGTCGACGGCCCTGACCGCGCCGACCTGCTTCTTGAAGAGGATGCCCCGGGTCAGCGGGTAGTGCTTGACGAGCCCGCTGACCTCCAGGATCGGCTCAGTCATTCATGCACTCCCTCCAGAAGTGGCAGGCGCTGCCCCGGGTCTCGGAGACCTCGTACAGCGGGGGTACGTCGGTGACGCAGACGTCCTGGGCCATCGGGCAACGGGGGTGGAAGGGGCAGCCCGGCGGGATGTGCATGAGGTTGGGCGGCAGGCCCTGGATGGCGTACAGCTCCTGGCCCTTCTGGTCCAGGCGCGGGATGGACTCCAGCAGGCCGCGGGTGTACGGGTGGGCGGGGGCCTTGTAGATGTCGTGCACGGGGGCGGACTCGACGATCTTCCCGGCGTACATCACCGCGATCTTGTCGGCGACGTCGGCGACCACGCCGAGGTCGTGGGTGATGAGGATCAGGCCCATGTTGTACTCGCGCTGCAGCTCGGCGAGCAGGTCCATGACCTGGGCCTGGACCGTCACGTCGAGCGCGGTCGTCGGCTCGTCGGCGATGATGAGCGCCGGTTCCAGGGCCAGCGCCATGGCGATCATGATGCGCTGGCGCATACCGCCGGAGAACTGGTGCGGGTACTGCCTCACCCGCTCCTTGGCGGCCGGGATGCGCACCCGGTCCATCAGCTCGACGGCCTGGGCGCGGGCGTCCTTCCTGGACATCCCCCGGTGCACCACGAACATCTCGCCGAGCTGGTCGCCCACCGACAGCACCGGGTTCAGCGACGACAGGGCGTCCTGGAAGATCATCGCCATCTCGGCGCCGCGCACCCGGCGGCGTTCCTCCTCCTTGAGCCGCAGCAGGTCGCGGCCCTGGAACAGCACCTCCCCGCCGGCGATGCGCCCCGGAGGCGTGTCGAGGATGCCCATGACGGCCTGCGCGGTCACCGACTTCCCCGACCCCGACTCGCCGAGCACCGCCAGGGTCTCCCCCGCGTCCACGCTGTAGCTGACCCCGTTGACGGCCTTGGCGACACCGTCCCGGGTCTTGAACTCCACGAACAGGTCCCGCACTTCGAGCAGCACGGCCCGTCACCTCAGCTTCGGGTCGAGGGCGTCGCGGACCGCGTCGCCGAGCATGATGAAGGACAGGACGGTGATGGCGAGGGCGCCGGAGGGCCACAGCAGGGCGTGGGGGGCGTTGCGGACGTAGGGGGACGCGGCGGAGATGTCGATGCCCCAGGAGACGCTGGGGGGTTTGAGGCCGACGCCGAGGAAGGACAGGGTGGCCTCCAGGGCGATGTAGGTGCCCAGGGCGATGGTGGCGACCACGATGACCGGGGCGACGGCGTTGGGCGCGATGTGGCGCAGCAGCATGCGGGAGTTGGAGGCGCCGAGGGCGCGGGCGGCGTGGACGTAGTCGTTCTGCTTGGCGGTGATGACGGAGCCGCGCGCGATGCGGGCGATCTGCGGCCAGCCGAGCAGCACGATGAACCCGATGACGGGCCAGATGGTGTTGCTGGTGACCACCGAGAGCAGGACCAGGCCGCCGAGGACGACGGGGATCGCGAAGAAGACGTCGGTGAGGCGGGAGAGGACCGAGTCCCAGGAGCCGCCGAAGAACCCGGCGAGCGCGCCGAGGACGCTGCCCAGGAGCGCGACGCCGAGGGTGGCGAGGACGCCGACCGCGACGGACGTACGGGCGCCGTAGACGGTGCGGGTGTAGACGTCGCAGCCCTGTCCGTCGAAGCCGAACGGGTGGCCGGGCTGCGAGCCCTCCTGGGCTCGGGCGAGGTCGCATCTGAGGGGGCTGCCGGAGGCGATCGCCGAGGGCCACAGGGAGATGAAGATCAGGAAGAGGATGATCAGGCCGGCGATGATGAAGACGGGGTTGCGGCGCAGGTCGCGCCAGGCGTCGGACCACAGGCTGCGCGGCTTGGCCTGCGGTCCGGTGCCCTCGGGCCCGCCCGGCGTCCGCTCCAGGGTGGTCGCCTCGTCGACGCCCAGGTCCATCGTGCCTCCCATGCCGGTGCCGGCGATCGCCCCCTCCTGGTCGTACGGCTGCTCAGGCATAGCGGATCCTCGGGTCGAGTACGGCGTACAGGAGGTCGACGACGAGGTTGGCCACCAGGAAGACCAGCACCAGGACGGTCACGAAGCCGACGACGGTCTGGGTGTTCTGGCGCAGGATGCCCTGGTAGAGCTGGTAGCCCACACCGTGGATGTTGAAGATCCGCTCGGTGACGATCGCACCGCCCATGAGGAAGCCGATGTCGGCGCCGATGAAGGTGACGACGGGGATCAGGGAGTTGCGCAGCAGGTGTTTGACGATCACTCTTCGGCGCGGCAGCCCCTTGGCGACGGCCGTGCGCACGTAGTCGGAGCGCCGGTTCTCCGCGATGGAGGTGCGGGTCAGCCGGGTCACGTACGCCAGTGACACGGAGGCCAGGACGAGGCCGGGCAGGATGAGTTCGTCGAAGGGCGCCTCGGAGGAGACCGAGGGACTGATCCAGCCCCACTTGACGCCGAGGAGGAGCTGCAGGAGCAGGCCGGTGACGAAGGTGGGGACGGAGATGACGACGAGGGTGAGGACCAGGACGCCGGTGTCGACGGGCCGGCCCCGGCGCAGGCCGGTGACGACGCCCAGGGTGATGCCGATGACGATCTCGAAGAGGATCGCCACGAGGGTCAGCCGGATGGTGACGGGGAACGCCGTCGACATCAGCTCGGTGACCTCCTGGCCGTTGAAGGCCGTACCGAAGTCACCGGTGAAGACGTTCCCCATGTAGGTCAGGTATTGCTGCCAGACCGGCTTGTCGAGGCCGAACTCCTTGCGCAGCTGGGCGGCGGTGGCAGGGTCGCACCGCCGCTCGCCGCACAGCCCCGCGACGGGGTCGCCCATCACGTTCACCATCAGGAAGATGAGCAGCGTGGCCCCGATGAACACCGGGATCATCTGGATCAGCCGCCGGACGACATAGCGCCCCATGACCGGTCAGCTCACCTTGATCTCGTTGTAGACCGGGACGGAGAACGGGTTGAGCTTGACGTTCGACAGCCGCTGCGAGTAGCCGGCCGAGCCGTTCTGGTACCAGAGCGGGATGGCCGCCATGTTGTCGCGTACGACCTCCTCGGCCTGCTGGAAGAGGTCGACCGCCTTGCCCTGGTCGGTCTCGGCGTTGGCCTGGTCGACGAGCTGGTCGAACTGCTTGTTGCTCCACTGGCCGTCGTTGGAGGAGGCGTTGGTGTAGTAGAGCGGCTGGAGGAAGTTCTGGATCAGCGGGTAGTCCATCTGCCAGCCGGCGCGGAACGGTCCGTTCATCTTGCGCTGGGTGATCTGGTTGCGGAAGTCGGCGAAGGTGCCGACGGGGTTGCCGACGCAGGCCTTGGTGTTGCCGAGCGCGTTGTTGATCGAGTTGCAGACGGCGTTGACCCACTGCCCGTGCGAGCCGGTGTCCGCGTTGTAGGAGATGGTGACCTGGCCGCCGGGCAGGCCGCCGCCCTCCTGGATGAGCTTCTTCGCCTCCTCGGGGTCGTAGTCGCACAGGTCGCCGCACAGCTCGGGGTCGAAGCCGCCGTCCTCGCCGAGTACCGGTGAGGTCCAGTCCTGGGCGGGGGTGCGGGTGTTCTGGAAGATCGTCTCGGTGATCTGCTTGCGGTTGATCGCCCTGGACAGGCCCTGGCGGACCTTCTGCGCGCCGGAGGTGTCCCAGTCCTTGTCGTAGAACGGGAACGCCAGGGTCTGGATGATGCCGGCCGGGGTGTTGAGGTAGCGGTCGCCGAGGTCGTTCTTGGCGTTCTTCAGCTGGGCGGCCGGCACGTCGTCGACGAGGTCGAGGTTGCCGGCGAGCAGGTCGGTGTAGGCGGTGTTGTTGTCGGTGTAGACCTTCAGGTCCACCCCGCCGTTCTGCGCCTTGTCGTCGCCGGGGTAGTCGTCCCACTTGCGCAGGGACATCTGGGAGCCCTTGGAGTACGACTGGATGGTGTACGGGCCGTTGCCGACGGGCTTGTCCAGCCAGGCCGCGTGGTCGTCGAAGAAGGCCTGCGGCAGCGGTGAGAAGGCGGCGTAGCCGAGGGTGTCGGGGAAGGTGGAGAACTTCTGGCTGAGCTTGACCGTGAAGGTGCGGTCGCCGGTGACCTTCAGACCGGAGAGGGTGTCGGCGGTCTGGGCGCTGCCGTCCTCGGGGTGGACCTTGTCGTAGCCCTCGATGTAGCCGAAGAAGTAGGCGTTCTTCTGGTTGTTCTTCAGGCTGGCACCGTAGTTCCAGGCGTCGACGAACGACTTGGCGGTGACCGCCTCGCCGTTGCTGAAGGTCCAGCCGTCCTTGACGGTGATGTCGAAGGTCTGCGAGTCGGAGGTCTCGATCTTCTCGGCGAGCATGTCCTTGGCCTCGCCGGTCTCGGGGTCGTAGCGCTTCAGGCCCCGGAAGACCATGTCGAGGACCTTGCCGCCCTGCACCTCGTTGGTGTTGGCCGGCTCCAGCGGGTTCTGCGGGTCGCCCCACGAGGAGGAGAGCACCGCGCCGCTGTCGCCGCTGCCACTGCCGCTGTCGCTCCCGCCTCCGCAGGCCGTCGCCGCCAGGACCACCGCCGCCGCGCTCGCGGCCCACTTGGCGTGCGTGGCTCCACGCATGGGATGCCTCCTCTTGACTGCCCGTTACCGTTATCGGCCAATATCGCCACATAACCGGAGCAGCGCACATCAAGCGCCCCCGTACGCGGGACGGACCACCCGTTCGCACCCCCGGGCCGCCGCCGGGGCGTGGCCAGGGGCGCGTCACCGGACTGGACCAATGACCGGTCGACTCCCCCTGGAGAATGGCGTCTTCGCAGGCCAAGACGGGTACGGAGACCGTTGACGGGGTCGGCTGCCGCTCCTGGAGCACGTGGGCCTGCCGGCCGCCCGTGCGGTGGCGTACCCGCACGAGCCGTCCGGCGGGCAGCGCCAGCGCGTCGTCATCGCGGGCGCGCTGGTCCTGGAGCCGGAACTCCTCGTCGCGGACGAGCCGGTGGCCTCCCTGGACGCCTCGGTGCGGGGCGAGATCCTGGCGCTGCTGCTGCGGCTGCGCACCGAGCCGGGACTCGCCGCGCTGGTGGTCACCCACGACCTCGGGCTGGCGTGGAACGTGGCCGACCGGGTCGCGGTGATGTACCTGGGCCGCATCGTCGAGACGGGCACGGTGGAGGAGGTCCTCACGGCACCCCGCCACCCCTACACCCGGGCGCTGCTGTCCGTGCTCCCGGAGGCCCCGGGCGAGCCGGTCGTCCTCACCGGCGAGCCCCCGGACCCGTCCCGCGTCCCCACCGGCTGCCGCTTCCGGCCGCGGTGCCCGGTGCTGGCGAGCGGCGAGGCGGAACGGGCCGGGGTGGCCGAACGGTGCCGGACGGTCGACCCCGGGGTGCTGGGCGGCGGCGCCGGAACCCAGGTGGCCTGTCACTACGCGGCCACCAACTCCACCTCGAACCCGTCCGAGTTGACGAGATAGGCGGCGTAGTGGCCGGGCCCGCCCGCGTACGGGTACCGGTCGGCGAACAGCGGCCGCCAGCCGTGCCCGGGGGCGGCCCCGGCCAGCGCGTCCACGTCGGTGCGGGAACCGGCGTGGAAGGCGAGGTGGTTGAGGCCGGGCCGGAGCCGGTCGTGGTCCGCCGCGGTCATCGCCGGGGACTCCTCGACGACGACGTACGTCTCCCCCGCCCGCCAGCTGCGCCCCCGTTCCCACTCCTGGTACGGCAGCCAGCCCAGCCGGCCGAACAGCCAGCCCCACTCGCGCACGGCCCGGGACAGGTCGGGAACCCACAGCTCCACGTGGTGCAACACCGGTACTCCTCACGAAAACGCCGGTTCCCGGCACCTGGACAGGTGCCGGGAACCGGAAGGATGCCGTACGGGAGCCGTCAGGCGACGTGCACGACGTCCTTCTCCTCGGCGAAGTGGCACGCCGACTCGTGCGCCGCCGGGCTGTCCGAGCCCTTGAAACGCTCGGGCACCGCCAGCAGCGGAACCTCCTCGGCGCACTTGTCCTGCGCCTTCCAGCACCGGGTGCGGAAGCGACAGCCGGACGGCGGGTTGGCCGGGGAGGGCACGTCACCGGTGAGGATGATGCGCTCGCGGTGGTCGCGGGCCTCCGGGTCGGGCACCGGGACCGCCGACAGCAGCGCCTGGGTGTAGGGGTGCGTCGGGTGGTCGTAGATCTGCTCGTCGGTGCCGATCTCGGCCATCTTGCCGAGGTACATCACGCCCACGCGGTCCGAGATGTGCCGGACGATCGACAGGTCGTGCGCGATGAAGATGTAGGACAGGTTGAACTCGTCCTGCAGCCGCTCCATCAGGTTGATGACCTGCGCCTGGACGGAGACGTCCAGCGCCGAGACCGGCTCGTCGCAGATGATGATCTCGGGGTTGAGGGCCAGGCCGCGGGCGATGCCGATGCGCTGGCGCTGACCGCCGGAGAACTGGTGCGGGTAGCGGTTGATGTACTCCGGGTTGAGGCCCACCACGTCCAGCAGCTCCTGGACGCGCTTGCGGCGGTCGCCCTTGGGCGCCACCTCCGGGTGGATCTCGTACGGCTCACCGATGATGTCGCCGACCGTCATGCGCGGGTTCAGCGAGGTGTACGGGTCCTGGAACACCATCTGGATGTTGCGGCGGACCGCCTTCAGGGCGCGCCCGGACAGCCGGGTGATGTCCTGGCCCTTGTAGAAGACCTCGCCGGCGGTGGCCCGCTCCAGGTTCATCAGCAGCTTGGCGACGGTGGACTTGCCGCAGCCGGACTCGCCGACGATGCCGAGGGTCTCGCCCTGGTGCAGGTCGAAGGAGATCCCGTCGACGGCCTTGACCGCGCCGATCTGCCTTTTGAACAGGATGCCCTGGGTCAGCGGGAAGTGCTTGACCAGGTTGCGCACCTGCAGGATCGGTTCCCCTCGCCCGACGGGTGCGTCGACGGCCGCAGCCGCCTGGTCCTCGCCGCGCGCCTTCACCGCTTCCACGTCGGAGACGTTCGGCGTGGCGTCCTGCTGCTCCTCGTTCTTGCCGAGCTCAGCCATGGATCGTCTCCTTCCAGAAGTGGCACGCGGAACCGCGCCCCACCAGTTCCGAACCGTCCCGCTCGGTGACCGGGACCAGCGCCGGCACCTCGGTGCGGCAGATGTCCTGCGCCCGGCCGCAGCGCGGGTTGAAGGCGCAACCGGCGGGGATCTGCTGCAGGTTGGGCGGCAGGCCCTTGATCGCGTAGAGCTCCTGGCCCTTCTGGTCCAGGCGCGGGATCGAGTCCAGCAGGCCCTGGGTGTAGGGGTGCGCGGGCCGCTTGTACAGCTCGTGCACGGGCGCGGTCTCGACGATCCGGCCGGCGTACATCACCGCGATCTTGTCGGCGACGTCGGCGACCACGCCGAGGTCGTGGGTGATGAGGATCAGGCCCATGTTGTACTCGCGCTGCAGCTCGGCGAGCAGGTCCATGACCTGGGCCTGGACCGTCACGTCGAGCGCGGTCGTCGGCTCGTCGGCGATGATCAGTTCCGGCTCCAGGGCCAGCGCCATGGCGATCATGATGCGCTGGCGCATACCGCCGGAGAACTGGTGCGGGTAGTCGCCGACGCGCTGCTTGGCGGCCGGGATGCGCACCCGGTCCATCAGCTCGATGGCCTTGGCCTTGGCGTCCTTCTTGGACATGCCCTGGTGGGCCCGGAACATCTCGCCGAGCTGGTAGCCGACGGAGAGCACCGGGTTCAGGGAGGACAGCGCGTCCTGGAAGATCATCGCCATCTTGGCGCCCCGCAGCTTGCGCCGCTCGCTCTCCGGGAGCTTCAGGATGTCCTGGCCCTGGAAGAGGATCTCGCCCTTGGATATGCGTCCGGGCGGGCTGTCCAGGATGCCCATGACGGCTTGCGCGGTGACGGACTTGCCGGAGCCCGACTCGCCCAGCACGGCGAGCGTCTCGCCCGCCTTGACGCTGTAGTTGACGCCGTTGACCGCCTTGGTCACCGCGTCACGGATCTGGAACTCCACGTGCAGGTCGCGGACTTCGAGAAGCGGCGCGGACCCGTCCGCCCCCGCGTTCGTGGGGACCGTTTCCAGGCTGGTCATGCCATCACCTTCGTCTTGCTTGCTCAGGGGGGTACGACTCATGGCTGCGGATCACCGGAGCTTGGGGTCGAGCGCGTCACGCAGGCCGTTGCCGAGCAGGATGAAGCCCAGCGCGGTGATGACGATCGCGATGCTCGGGTAGGTCCACATGAAGTCCTTGACTCCCATGAACCCGCGGCCGGCGGAGATCATGTTGCCCCACTCGGCGACCTCCGGGTCCACGCCGACGCCCAGGTAGGACAGCGACGCCTCCGCGACGATCGCGATACCGACGTTGCTGGTGCCGTACACCAGCACCGAGGTCAGCGAGTTGGGCAGGACGTGCTTGCGGATGATCCGGCCCTGGCCGGCGCCGAGCGCCTTGGCCGCGTGGACGTAGTCCATCTCACGCACCGACAGGATCTGGCTGCGCAGCAGTCGGGCGTAGGTGGCCCAGGAGAAGATGCCGAGCGAGAGCACCACCGGGAGCACGCCGCGGCCCATCAGCAGGATGATGACGATGGCGCCGATCAGCAGCGGGAAGGCGAAGAAGATGTCGGCGGCGCGCATGATCACGGTGTCCACCCAGCGGCCGAAGTAGCCGGCGAGGGCACCGAAGAGGATGCCGATGCTCAGGGCGACGAGGATCGAGGCGAGGCCGACGATCACGGCGATGCGGCTGCCGTAGATCAGGCGGGAGAGCTGGTCCCGGCCGAGCGCGTCGGTGCCGATCCAGTGCTCCCCGCCCGGGGACTGCAGGGTCGCGTTGAGGTCCTGCTCAAGGGGGTCGAACGGGGCGAGCAGCGGCGCGAATATGGCGACCAGGATGAGCAGGACGATGATGCCCAGGCCGAGCACGGCGAGCTTGTTCTGCACGAAGCGGTGCCGGATGTCGGACCACTGGCTGACCCGGGCGACGCTGGGTTCGGCGTCGTCGGCGGTCGCGACGGGGTCGGCCGTCGTCGGCTCTTTCGCGCCCGTGGCGAGTTCGGTCATGGTGTGACTCCTAGATGGGGGCGACCCTGCGGGTCAGGCAAGGCGGATTCGCGGGTCGAGAGCGGCGTACAGCAGGTCGACGACCAGGTTCAGCACGACGAAGACCGCCACGCTGATGGTCACCACGCCCACGATGATGGGGTTGTTGTTCTGCTGGATCGCCTGGATCAGAGCGAGACCGATGCCGTTCCAGTTGAAGATCGTCTCCGTGATGATGGCGCCGCCGAGCAGGGCACCGAAGGAGATTCCCAGGTAGGTCACCACAGGGATGACCGAGTTGCGCAGAATGTGGCGGAACAGGACGTTCCGGCGGGCGAGTCCCTTCGCAACGGCCGTCTTGACGTAGTCGGCGCGCAGCACTTCGAGCATCGTGCTGCGGGCGAGCTGTGCGACGAGTGCGGCGTCGATGATCGCCAGCGTCACGGCGGGCAGCACGATCGAGTTGAAGCTGTCGTCGGCGATGAGCGGGAACCAGCCCAGCTCGATGACGAAGATGCGCTGCATGATCATGCCGAGCACGATGGACGGGACGCCGATCGCGAGTGTGGTGACGAAGGTCGCCGACACGTCCCAGATCGAGTATCTGCGCAGCGCCGCCAGCACACCGACCGAGATGCCGATGATGACGTCCAGCGCGATCGCCGCGATGGCCAGCTTCGCGGTGTTGCCCAGCTTCGGAGCGAGGATCTCCGTGACCGGACGGCCCTGTGTGTAGTCCGTTCCCAGGTCGCCCGTCGCGAGCTTGCCCACGTAGTTGCCGTACTGGACGATCAGCGGGTCGTCGAGCCCGTACTGCTTGTGCAGTTGCTCGATGACAGCCGGATCACGCGCCTTGTCGCTGCCCGCGATCTGCCCGACGGGGTCACCCGGGAGCACGAACAGGCAGGCGAACAGGATCATCGTCGCACCGAGCACGACGACGACCAACTGGCCCAGCCTGCGGACCACATACCTTCCCATGACTTGCCTCTCTGCCTCGCTGCCGTTTTCCGAGCAGCTCCCTCCCCCCAAGGTTGGTGGGGCGGTAGGGGTAGGGGGCGGGAGGGTGGGTCGCACCGCTCCCGACGGTCGTCGAGGGCCGTGGCATCCGAGCGCTCTCGGTACCCACGGCCCCCGTCTCCAGACACCGCGTCACGCGGCGCCCGGTTACTTCAGGCTGATCTCGGCGAGGTTCGGGTCCTCATGGAAGTCCATCTTGATGTCGGCGAACTTCTTGGTGTTGGCGAGACGCAGCTGGGTGCGGTTCCACAGCGGGATCAGCGCCAGGTCGTCCATGGCGATCTTCTCGGCCTGCTTGTACAGGTCGTTGCGGCCGGCCTCGCTCTCGGTGGCGCGGGCCTTGGCGAGCAGGGCGTCGAACTGCTTGTTGCTGTAGCGGCCGCGGTTGTCACCGGTGACCTTGCCGTTCTCGTCCTTGTTGATGGACGCGGTGGCCAGCAGCGGGAACAGGAAGTTGTCCGGCGTCGGGTAGTCCGCACCCCAGGCGAAGCGGTACATGCCGGAGGCGTTCGGCTTCTGCTGGTCGGCGAGCAGCTCGGCGAACGGCTTGCCCGTGAGCTTCACGTTCAGGCCGAGGACCTTCTCGATCTGCTGCTTGACGGCCTGCACCCACTCCTCGTGGCCGGCGCCCGTGTTGTAGCCGAACTCGATCGTGGTGCCGGGCTTGAGGCCGGCCTCACTGGCGAGCTGCTTGGCCTTGGCCGGGTCCGACTTGACGCAGGAGGTGCACAGGTCCTTCTGGTACACGGAGGCGAAGGCGGGCGGCAGGATCGTCGTGGACTTGCTCTGCATGCCCTGGAAGACGCCCTTGATGATGGCGTCGCGGTCGATCGCGTAGGAGACGGCCTCGCGGGCCTTCTTGTCCTTCAGCGGACCGTTGTCGGTGATCGGGAGGATGTAGTTCATCCCGTTCGTGTCCTCGTCGATCCACTCGCCCTGCGGCTCGTACTTGGCCTTGGCGGCCGGGAGCTGCGGGGTGGGCATGCGGGCCCAGTCGTAGGTGCCCGCCTCGAAGCCCTGGTACTCCAGCGTGACGCCGTTGTTGGAGTTCAGGATGTCGATGTCGACCTTGTCGAGCTTCGCCTTGGTCAGACCGTAGTCGTCGTTACGGACGAGGACGATCTTCTTGTTGTGCTCCCACTTGCCCTGCATCTTGAAGGGGCCGTTGCCGATGGGGGCCTCGTTGAACGCCTTGTTCTTGGCGTCGCCGGCGACCTTCGGGACCGGGCTGAAGACCGTGTGGGTGGTCTTGACGTAGAACTCGAAGTCCGGCTCGGAGAGCTTGACCTGAAGGGTGTTCTCGTCCGGGGCGCTCAGGCCGGACATGGTCGTGGCCTTGCCCGACTGGACGTCCGCGAAGCCCTGGATGCCGGCCATGTGGTAGGCCACGTCGGACGCGGCGGTCTTCGCCGCGACGCGGTTCCAGCCGCGGATGAACGCCTCGGCGTTCACCGGCTCACCGTTCGTGAACTTGGTGCCCGGCTTGATCTTGAAGGTCCAGGTCTTGCCGTCCGCGCTGACCTCCTTGGAGGTGGCCAGAGCCGGGTTGACCTTGCCGTCGGCGGTCGGCAGGTACAGACCCGTGAAGAGGTTGGTCGTAACCAGGATCCCCTCGGATTCCTGGGCGTTGTACGGGTCGATGGCGACCGGCTCGGTGATACCCATCCTGAAGGTGCCACCGGCCTTGCCCGAGCCGCCGCTGTTGCCCTTGCTGTCGTCGTCACTGCCACCACAGGCAGTCGCGGCGAGAGCAATGACTATCGCCCCCGCGACCCACTTGGCGCTCCTGGCACCGCGCATGGGTTCCTCCTCAAGAGTCCTGTTGTTCAAAGCATTAGGGAGCACACGACACTCACCTGTCGACGAAGACGAGGGAGGCGTGTGCACCCGCAGGCTCGTGAGTCGTCGCCGCTGGCAGCGCGTGACTCGTCAACCCGAGCTCTACGCGCCTAACTATCTGCCATGGGCCGTAGCCGAACCACACCCATAAGGTCTCGGTTCGATCACACCTGACGTGTACTTCTTCCAAAATCCGGACAAACGGTTTGCAGAAAGATCCCTGCGAAACGGACTTGTTACACATCTATCGGTGGACGCTGTCCGCATTCCGGACGCAGGAGTGAGAAAAACCGCTTGCGGCGGTGGTGGTCGTCTGCAGGGGGGCCGGCCGGTATGCCCAGCACCCGGGCACCGGTCCGCGCACGGCGTCGCGCCGGACCCCAATTCCGCGTCGGATCACGTCCGTTGACGGTGACCCGCGCCGGTCCTGACACAAGACGCGCAGTACGTCCACTCCCAGAGCAGATTAGTAGGGATCTGGCCTGTCGTGGGCGCCTGCGGCCAGGATGAAGGGTTTTCCCTACGTGGCCCTTACCTCCGGAAAACGACCGAGCCGGGCACCCCGCGCTGTGCGGGGTGCCCGGCTCGGGTCGTCGTCGTCCCGGGGTCAGCCGTGCTTGGCGCGGCTGGCGGCGCGGGCGCGCTCACGGGCGTCCAGGTTCACCTTGCGGATGCGCACGGCCTCCGGGGTGACCTCGACGCACTCGTCGTCGCGGCAGAACTCCAGGGACTGCTCCAGCGACAGCTTGCGCGGCGGCACGATCGACTCGGTCACGTCGGCCGTCGAGGACCGCATGTTGGTGAGCTTCTTCTCCTTGGTGATGTTGACGTCCATGTCGTCGGAGCGGGAGTTCTCACCGACGATCATGCCCTCGTACACCTCGGTGCCGGGCTCCACGAAGAGCACGCCGCGCTCCTGGAGGTTGGTCATCGCGAACGCGGTGACCGCGCCGGCGCGGTCCGCCACCAGCGAGCCGTTGTTACGGGTCGTCAGCGTGCCGAACCACGGCTCGTGGCCCTCGTGGATGGAGTGGGCGATGCCGGTGCCGCGGGTCTGGGTCAGGAACTCGGTCCGGAATCCGATCAGACCGCGCGACGGCACGACGAACTCCATGCGCACCCAGCCGGAGCCGTGGTTGGACATGTTGTCCATCCGGCCCTTGCGGACACCCATCAGCTGGGTGACGGCGCCCATGTGCTCCTCGGGCACGTCGATCGTCATGCGCTCGACGGGCTCGTACACCTTGCCGTCGACGTCCTTGGTGACGACCTGCGGCTTGCCGACGGTGAGCTCGTAGCCCTCCCGGCGCATGGTCTCGACGAGGATGGCGAGCGCCAGCTCACCCCGGCCCTGGACCTCCCAGGCGTCCGGCCGCTCGGTCTCCAGCACCCGCAGGGAGACGTTGCCGATCAGTTCCCGGTCCAGGCGGTCCTTCACCTGGCGGGCGGTGACCTTGCGGTCCTTGACGGCCGCCTTGTTGTCGGCGCCCTTGCCGGTGCCGCCGCGGCCGACCAGCGGGGAGGTGTTGGTGCCGATCGTCATCGAGATCGCCGGCTCGTCCACCGTGATCAGCGGCAGCGCCAGCGGGTTCTCGGTGTCCGCCAGCGTCTCGCCGATCATGATGTCCGGGATACCGGCGACGGCGCAGATGTCACCCGGGCCCGCCTTCTCGGCCGGCTTGCGGGTGAGCGCCTCGGTCATCATCAGCTCGGAGATGCGGACGTTGGCCACGGACCCGTCGCGCTTCATCCACGCGACCGTCTGCCCCTTCTTCAGCTCGCCCTGGTGGACGCGGAGCAGCGCGATACGGCCGAGGAAGTTGTCGGCGTCCAGGTTGGTGACGTGGGCCTGGAGCGGGGCGCCCTCGTCGTAGGTGGGGGCCGGGATGTGCTCCAGGATGGTGGAGAAGAACGGCTCCAGGGAGGTGGAGTCGCCCGGAACGGTCCCGTCCTCCGGCTTGGTCAGCGAGGCGATGCCGTCACGGCCGCAGGCGTAGACGATCGGGAACTCGATCTGCTCCTCGTCGGCGTCCAGGTCGAGGAAGAGGTCGTACGTCTCGTTGACGACCTCGTCGATCCGGGAGTCCGGCCGGTCCGTCTTGTTGATGCACAGGATGATCGGCAGCCGCTGCTGGAGCGCCTTGCGCAGCACGAAGCGGGTCTGCGGCAGCGGGCCCTCGGAGGCGTCGACCAGCAGCACCACACCGTCGACCATCGACAGACCGCGCTCGACCTCGCCGCCGAAGTCGGCGTGGCCGGGGGTGTCGATGATGTTGATGGTGATCGGGTCCCCGCCGTCCTTGGGGTGGTACTTCACCGCCGTGTTCTTGGCGAGGATCGTGATGCCCTTCTCACGCTCCAGGTCGTTCGAGTCCATCATGCGGTCGTCGACCGAGTCGAGCTGGTGGGCGGCGAAGGCACCGGCCTGCTTCAGCATGCCGTCGACGATGGTGGTCTTGCCGTGGTCGACGTGGGCGACGATGGCGACGTTGCGGATGTCGTGACGTGTGGTGGACACGGCCATATTGAGGCGTACTCCCGGAGTGTGAGGAAGGGGCCGCCGCGTACGTCTGTGTTACGCGGACCCTGCCGGGCGCGACAGCCACGGCCTCACCCCATCGTACGTGCCCCGGGAAGCAGGGGCTCGCCAGGCCGAGGTGCCGGGGCGCGCGGGGCGGCGTCCGTGGCGGCCCGGCCTCCTACTCCTTCCTCTGTGAGCCCCCGCTCCCCTTCTTCAGGAACCCCATGTCCTCGTACACCGGCGTCTGGAATCCGAACGCGCCCACGTTGGCGAGGTCCTTCCGCGCGGCCGTCAGCTGCGGGCGCTGGTACAGCGGGATCGATCCCGCTGCCGCCCAGATCCGCGCGTCGGCCTTGCGCAGCAGCTTCCGCTCCTCGCCCTCGTCCAGCGTGGAGACCGCACGCTCGAACAGCTGGTCGATCTGGTCGGTGCCGACCCGCGTGTAGTTCTGCTCGACGTTCAGCGACCCGTCCGCCGCCGGTACCGGCTTGGCGAAGATCGGCCGGGCGTCGGTGGCGGGGAAGGCGGAGGTCGGCCAGGAGTACAGGGCGAGGTCGAACTGCCCGGACGCGATGTGGTCCTTGAAGTAGCTGTCGTCCTTCACCTTGGTGATCTCGGTCCGGATACCGACCTTCCCCAGCATCCCCGCGATCCGGTCGGCCACCGTCCGCAGGCTCTGCGAGCCGTCTCCGGAGGGCAGGACGAACCTCAGGGTGAGCGCCTTGCCGTCCTTCGCGAGCGCCCCGGCCGCACCGCCGGCCGGGGCCGCGGTGCCCTTGGGGGCGTAGGCGCCGGGGGCGCCGCCCTGGCGGACCTGCCGGTCGAGGAACTGCTTGCCGTCCTGCGCGAGGTGTGCGCCGGCGGCGGAGTCGCCGGAGTCGTCCCCGGTCCGGTTCTTGTCGTCCTCCCCGACGATGTACGCCCCGTCGCTCCCGCCGTCGGAGGGCTCCTCCGAGGCGTTCCGGTCCGCCTTCTCGCCCTCGCCGCCGGCCGCCTTCTCGCCGTTCTCCTCCTTGTCGCCCTTCTCCTTCTCCTTGTCCTTCTTCTTCGACGCCTCGCTCTTCTCGCTCTTCTCGCTCTTCTCCACGGGACCGCCCAGGACCCATCCGGCGTCCGCGAGCAGTGCCTGAGCCTCCGCGGTGTCCTGGCCGCCGAGCGCCCCGCTGCCGTCGGCGTAGGCCTCCTGCCCGGACAGCGCGAGATGGCTGCCGACCGGCTCGGCGGGCAGGCCGAGCGGCTTGAGGACCAGCTCGGCCAGTTCCTCGCGGTCCAGTGCCCGGGCCACGGCACGCCGCACCCGTTCGTCGGCGAGCGGGCCGCCGGCACCGTTCAGCGCGAGCTGGGTGTACGCCGGCTCCAGCGACCGGCGGACCTCGATGTTCCGCAGCGCCTGCTGCCGGCGCTTCGCCGCCGCGTCCTTCCCGGTGATCTTCCTGACCCCCGTACGGCCGCCGCCCGAGCCCGCCTCCGGGCCGGCCGCGTTCTTCGCGGCGCTGTCGATGCCGCTCACGGCGGACGGGGCGATCTCGGCGAGGTCGACGCTGCCGTCGGCGAGCGCGGCGACGCGCTCGCCGCGGGGCACGGCCTTCAGGACGATCTCGGAGAGCTTGGCCTGCCGCCCCCACCAGCGCGGATTGCGGGCGAGCGTGATCTCGTCGTCCTTGCGGTCGACCTCCTTCACGGCGAACGGCCCGGCGGTCACCTTCAGCTTGCGCCGCGCCCCGTCGTTGAAGGAGTCGGGCGTGCCCATGACGTCCTTCGGGTACAGCGGCGAGAACAGGGACTGCCAGTCGGCGTAGGGGCGGGCGAAGGTGACCCGGACCTCCAGGTCGTTCTTGCCGCGCTCGATCTTCTCGATGCGCTCGTATCCGGCGTTGCGCGCGGTCCAGTAGGCGCTGTCCTTGCCGGACAGGGCGCGCCACTGCGCGGCGAAGTCGGCGGCGCCGATCTCCCGGCCGTCGCTCCACACGGCCTTCTGGTTGAGCCGGTAGAGCACGACCTGTCTGGGCTCCGTCTCGACGACCTCGGCGGACTCCAGGTAGTCGGGGTTGCGCTCGGGCCGGCCCTCGGCGTCGAGCCGGAACATCGACGGCAGGACGGCCTGGGCGACCCGGGTGGTCGTGGCGTCGGCGTCCGCCTGGAAGGCGTTGAAGGTGTCCGGCACGGAGTCGACGGCCCAGCTCAGGGTGGACCCGTCGGCGATCCGCGCCCGGGCAGCGGGAGCGATGTCCTGTGCGGCCAGCGGCTCGGAGGGCTCGTCCGAGGAACCGCAGGCGGCCAGGGTGGGGACCGCGAGCGCGCCCGCGGTGAGGAAGACAACGGAGCGCATGACCGCGCGCGGCCGTGGCCTGGATCCGACGCCGTCGTGGGACATCTCTGGGTACCTCCGGGGAGCCGCGGGAGTTATGATCACGTTTGCACCGCTTTTGGAGCACTTTGTGATCACTTTGGCCGATATTTAAGTGATCACCTGTAAGTGATCAGATCTATTCGGATGTACGCAGCCACTGAAGAGGAAAGGGTTCGGCAGCCCCGGGCGCACGGCCACGACACGCCGCAAGCCCACTCGTGCGGCGCACAGTGTCGAAAGCACGACCGCACACATCGGCCAATCGGTGCACACGCCTTCCCCCCGGCCGCTGTGACGCGCGACACTCGCAGGCGCACGAACGCCCCGTCCAGGGCCACCGCGCCCGCGGAAATGAGGTGCACACCATGTCCGTGCATGACGAACTGACATCGCTCCAGCGCTGCCTGGACGACCTGCAGCGGTCGGTGGGGCGACTGGAGAAGCACATCGGCGGCGACGCGCTCGACATGCGCCGGGTCCGCACCGACGCCGACCACCTGCGCGAGAGCGTCGCGCTGCTGCGCGAGGCGGCCGCCCGGACCGCCGCCGCGCCACGGCGCCCCGAACTCGTCACCATCCCCGACACGCCGTACGACGACTCTCTGTGGATCGACACGGACGACGAGGGTCTCGGCGGACGGGACCGCCACGCCCCCTGACCCGACCGGAGTCATCCCTTGGCCACTGGTACGGAACCCCATCCGAAGAGCGGCGGCGTACGCACCGGCCCGCGTGCGGCGATCGCCGCCCGGCACCTGCGGACCGACCGCTGGTGGCTGGCGCCCGCCGCCACCGCGGCCGGTCTGCTGGCCTTCGTCGTCTACTCCACCTGGCGGGCCTTCGCCGACGCCGACTACTACGCGGCGCCGTACGTCTCGCCGTTCTACTCACCGTGCCTGGCGGAGCACTGCGCCCCCATGCGCTCGGGCCCCAACTGGGACCTGTTCGGCAGCTGGTGGGGCATCTCCCCCGCGATCATCATCCTGATCTTCCCGCTCGGCTTCCGCCTGACCTGCTACTACTACCGCAAGGCCTACTACCGGGGCTTCTGGGCCTCACCCCCGGCCTGCGCGGTGGCCGAGCCGCACCGGAAGTACACCGGCGAGACCCGCTTCCCGCTGATCCTGCAGAACGTCCACCGCTACTTCTTCTACGCCGCGCTGCCCGTCGCCGGCATCCTCACCTACGACACGGTGCTCGCCTTCCGCGACGAGCACTACGCCTGGGGCCACATGGGGCTCGGCACCCTGGTGTTCCTGGTCAACATCGTGCTGATCTGGGCGTACACCCTCTCCTGCCACTCCTGCCGGCACATCGTCGGCGGCAAGCTCAGGCACTTCTCGAAGCACCCCGTGCGCTACCGGATGTGGCAGTGGGCGGGCCGGCTCAACGCCCGGCACATGCTGCTGGCGTGGTCGTCGCTGGTGAGCGTGGCGCTCGCCGACTTCTACGTCTACCTGGTCGCATCGGGCGTCTTCGACGATCCGCGCTTCTTCTGATGCCGAACAGCTCCGAATCCGAACAGCTCCGAATCTGGACAGTGGGGACTGACTGATGTCCGTGGTCGACCGGCAGGAGTGGGACGTCGTCGTGGTCGGCGCCGGGGGCGCGGGCCTCCGGGCGGCGATCGAGGCGCGTGAGCGAGGCGCCCGTACGGCCGTGATCTGCAAGTCGCTGTTCGGCAAGGCGCACACGGTGATGGCCGAGGGCGGCATCGCGGCGGCCATGGCCAACGCCAACGAGCACGACACCTGGCAGGTCCACTTCCGCGACACCATGCGCGGCGGCAAGTTCCTCAACCAGTGGCGGATGGCCGAGCTGCACGCCCGCGAGGCCCCGGACCGGGTGTGGGAGCTGGAGACCTGGGGCGCCCTGTTCGACCGTACGAAGGACGGCCGGATCTCGCAGCGCAACTTCGGCGGCCACGAGTACCCCCGCCTCGCCCACGTCGGCGACCGCACGGGCCTGGAGCTGATCCGCACGCTCCAGCAGAAGATCGTCTCCCTGCAGCAGGAGGACCACCGCGAGACCGGCGACTACGAGTCACGTCTGAAGGTCTTCCAGGAGTGCACGGTCACCCGGGTCCTGAAGGACGGCCCGGACGTCTGCGGGGTCTTCGCCTACGAACGGGAGACCGGTCGCTTCTTCGTCCTGAAGGCACCCGCCGTGGTGATCGCGACCGGCGGCATCGGCAAGTCGTTCAAGGTGACGTCGAACTCCTGGGAGTACACCGGCGACGGCCACGCGCTGGCCCTGCTGGCGGGGGCTCCCCTGCTGAACATGGAGTTCGTGCAGTTCCATCCGACGGGCATGGTCTGGCCGCCGTCCGTCAAGGGCATCCTGGTCACCGAGTCGGTGCGCGGTGACGGCGGCGTGCTGCGCAACTCCGACGGCAAGCGGTTCATGTTCGACTACGTCCCGGACGTCTTCAAGGACAAGTACGCCCAGTCCGAGGAGGAGAGCGACCGCTGGTACGACGACCCGGACCACAACCGGCGGCCGCCCGAACTGCTCCCCCGTGACGAGGTCGCGCGGGCGATCAACGCCGAGGTGAAGGCCGGGCGCGGCTCCCCGCACGGCGGTGTGTTCCTGGACGTGTCCACCCGGATGCCGGCCGACGTGATCCGGCGCCGGCTGCCGTCGATGTACCACCAGTTCAAGGAACTGGCCGACGTCGACATCACGGCCGAGGCGATGGAGGTCGGACCCACCTGCCACTACGTGATGGGCGGCATCGCGGTCGACTCCGACACGGCGGCGGCCCGCGGTGTGCCCGGCCTGTACGCGGCCGGAGAGGTGGCCGGCGGCATGCACGGCTCCAACCGGCTCGGCGGGAACTCCCTGTCCGACCTGCTGGTCTTCGGCCGCCGGGCCGGCCGGCACGCGGCACAGCACGCCCTGGGGTCCGCCCGGCGGCCCGAGGTGAGCGACGCGGAGGTGGACGCGGCGTCCGCCGAGGCGCTGCGGCCCTTCTCGGCCGAGGCCGACGAGCCGCCCCGCGCCGCGCCCGAGAACCCGTACGCCCTCCACCAGGAACTGCAGCAGACCATGAACGACCTGGTCGGCATCATCCGCCGCCGGGCCGAGATGGAGCAGGCCCTGGAGAAGCTCGCTCAGCTGCGGGCACGGGCCCGGCGGGCCGGCGTCGAGGGCCACCGCCAGTTCAACCCCGGCTGGCATCTCGCACTGGACCTGCGGAACATGCTGCTGGTCAGCGAGTGCGTGGCCCGGGCCGCGCTGGAGCGCACCGAGTCGCGCGGCGGGCACACCCGCGAGGACCACCCGGCGATGGACCGCGCGTGGCGCAGCATCAACCTGCTGTGCACCCTGGCCGATCCGGCCGGGGGCCTCGGCGCGACCGAGGCGGGCGGCGGCCGCACGGCCTCCGACGCCGGCAGCGGTGTCCCGGACCCGGCGCGCGGGCAGATCGCCCTCACCCGCGAGTCCACCGAACCCATCCGCCCGGACCTGCTCGCCCTGTTCGACAAGGAGGAGCTGGTCAAGTACCTCGCCGAAGAGGAGCTTTACGAGTGAGCGGCTACGAGGCCCGGTTCAAGGTGTGGCGGGGGGACGCGGCCGGCGGCGACCTGGCCGACTTCGACGTCCACGTCAACGACGGCGAGGTGGTCCTGGACATCATCCACCGCCTCCAGGCGACGCAGGCCCCCGACCTCGCCGTGCGCTGGAACTGCAAGGCGGGCAAGTGCGGTTCCTGCTCGGCGGAGATCAACGGGCGCCCCCGGCTGATGTGCATGACGCGGATGTCGGTCTTCGACCGCGACGAGACCATCACGGTGACTCCGCTGCGCACCTTCCCCGTCGTCCGGGACCTGGTCACCGACGTCGGCTTCAACTACGACAAGGCCCGCCAGGTCCCGGCGTTCGTGCCGCCGGCCGGACTCGCCCCCGGCGAGTACCGGATGGCGCAGCAGGACGTGGACCGCTCGCAGGAGTTCCGCAAGTGCATCGAGTGCTTCCTGTGCCAGGACACCTGCCATGTCGTCCGGGACCACGAGGAGAACAAGCAGGTGTTCGCCGGGCCCCGCTTCCTGATGCGGATCGCGGAGCTGGACATGCACCCGCTGGACGCGGCGGCCGAGGCCGGTCTCGACCGCAGGGCCACCGCCCAGGACGAACACGGCCTGGGCTACTGCAACATCACCAAGTGCTGCACGGAGGTCTGCCCCGAGAACATCAAGATCACCGACAACGCCCTGATCCCCCTGAAGGAACGGGCCGTCGACCGCAAGTACGACCCGCTGGTGTGGCTGGGGTCCAAGATCGGCCGCAGGCGCGGTTAGGGCCCTTCGCAAGGGTCGCCGC
>NZ_JBYIQX010000035.1:0-76938 GCF_057707805.1 Streptomyces sp. bgisy159
CATAGCGTGAGGGAAACGCCCGGTTACATTCCGAACCCGGAAGCTAAGCCTCACAGCGCCGATGGTACTGCAGGGGGGACCCTGTGGGAGAGTAGGACGCCGCCGAACAATCTTTGGAGGACCCCTGGTCACCAGCGTTCAGCTGGGACCAGGGGTCCTTTTTTGTTTTTCCGAAGCGCGCCGGCTAGTCGGCTGCGCGAGAATACTTGCGGTACCGAAGACAGGAGTCACCCATGTCCACCAACTCTCCCGGCGACCGGCCGGAGCGCGACCAGCGGCGACGGGACAGTGGGGACCGCGGCGACCGCGGGGACCGCGGCGGCTTCCGCCGCGACAACGACCGTGGCGGCTTCCGTCGAGACGACCGCCGTGACGACCGGCGCGACGATCGTCGGGACGACCGACGCGACAGCGACCGGGGCGGATACGGCAGGCGCGACGGCGACCGCGACCGCGACCGCGGTGGGTTCCGCCGTGACGACCGGCGTGACGGGGACCGGGGTGGATTCCGTCGGCAGGACGACCGTGAACGGGGCTCGGAGCGAGGCTTCCGCCGTGACGACCGAGGGGACCGTCCTGCGTTCCGCCGTGACGACAGGCGTGATGAGCGTCGTGACGACCGCCGTGACGACAGGCGGGGCAACGACCGTGGAGGCTTCCGGCGCGATGACCGGCGGGACGGTGACCGAGCGGGGCACGGGCGGCGCGACGACCGTCCTTCGTTCCGCCGTGATGACCGCGGTGATCGAGGCGACCGTCCCTCGTTCCGCCGCGAGGAACGCGGCGACCGTGGTGAGCGCGGAGACCGGCCTTCGTACCGGCGTGACGACCGTGGCGAGCGTCCCTCTTTCCGGCGTGACGAGCGGCGTGACGACCGTCCCCCGTTCCGGCGCGACGACCGTGGTGAGCGTGGCGACCGGCCTTCGTACCGGCGTGACGACCGTGGCGACCGGCCTTCGTACCGGCGTGATGACCGTGGCGAGCGTCCCTCGTTCCGGCGTGACGAGCGGCGTGACGACCGTGGCGGCGACCGCCCGTCGTTCCGGCGTGACGACCGGCGTGACGACCGTGGCGACCGCCCGTCGTTCCGGCATGACGAGCGCCGCGATGACCGGCGTGACGATCGCCGAGGTGACCGCCGGGACGGTGAGCGCGGTGGGTTCCGCGGGCGGGACGAGCGCGGCGGGGGCGGATACCGGCGGGATGACCGTGGCGGTCGGCCGGGTGGCTTCCGTGGGCGTCCCGGGGAGGACCGGCGGGGTGGTGGACGGTTCCGTGACGACCGGGATCGAGACCGTGACCGGGATCGCGAGCCGATCAAGCGGCTTCCCATCCCCGAGGACGTCACCGGCGACGAGATCGACAAGGACGTAAGGCAGGAGCTGCAGAGCCTGCCCAAGACGCTGGCCGAGGACGTCGCCAAGAATCTGGTGATGGTCGCCCGCCTCATCGACGAGGACCCCGAGGGCGCCTACGGCTACTCCAGGGTGGCGCTGCGGCTTGCCTCGCGGGTCGCCGCCGTGCGGGAGGCGGCCGGGTTCGCGGCGTACGCCAGCCAGAAGTACGCGGAGGCGCTCGCGGAGTTCCGGGCCGCGCGGCGGATGACGGGCAGTGCGGAGCTGTGGCCGGTGATGGCCGACTGCGAGCGCGGACTCGGGCGGCCCGAGAAGGCGCTGGACATGGCCGGTGCCCCCGAGGTCAACAAGCTCGACAAGGCAGGGCAGGTCGAGATGCGGCTCGTGGCGGCCGGTGCTCGGCGCGACATGGGGCAGCTGGACGCGGCGATCGTGACGCTGCAGAGCTCGGAGCTGGCCTCCAGCGCCGTGCAGCCGTGGACGGCACGGCTGCGGTACGCGTACGCCGACGCGCTGCTGGCCGCCGGACGCAGTGGCGAGGCGCGGGAGTGGTTCGCCAAGGCCGTGGAGGCGGACCGGGACGGCAGCACGGACGCCTCGGACCGGCTGGCCGAGCTCGACGGCGTGGAGTTCGTCGACGCCCTCGACGACAGCGAGGGCGTCGGTGGCGCCACGACCGAGGAGCAGGGCGAGGAACAGGGACGGGAGAAGGACGAGAAGGACGAGAAGGGCGATGTGACGGACGAGGACTGATCGTCCGGATCCGACGCCAGGGGCGGGACCTCCCTCAGGGGGTTCCGCCCCTTCCTGCGTTCTAGAGGTCCATCGTGCGCAGGACCAGGCCCGACGCCGGTTTCGGGCCGAAGGAAGTCGACTTGCGCGGCATGGTGACACCCTGGCGTGCCAGGTCGCGGACGACCTCCTCGCGGACGGGATGCATCAGGACGGCGGTGCCGCCGTCGTGTTCCGCCTTGGCGACCGTGGCCGCCGTGTCGTGGATGTAGGCGATGCGGCTGGGGTCGTTCTCGGGGATGCGCCAGATGTGGGGGAGGAGCGTGGCGTGCAGGACCGTGGCGTCCAGGGTGCGCCAGGCGGCCGGGCGGTCGGCGGGGACGGTGCGCGCCAGGAGGGCCGGGTCGGGGCGGTCGACGAGGTGGAAGGCGCCGTCGCCGGCGAGGAGGAAGGCGTTGCCCTCGCGGGACGCGTCCGCCAGGGCCGCCAGGGCCTCCGGCAGCGAGACGCCGAGCCGGCGGACGCGGAACCGGTCCGCGACGGCGGCCAGGGCGTCGGCGACCGGGAGGCCGTGCAGGAGGCGGTGGATGGCGCGGACCCTCAGTGGGTAGCGGGCGGTGTCGACCAGCAGGACCAGGCCGTGGTCCCAGGGGCTGGGGGAGGGGTGCTCGGCGCGCAGCCGGCGGTAGGTCGCCCAGCGGTGGTGGCCGTCGGCGATCAGGGCCTGGTGGTGGGCGAGGTCCGCCTGGACGGCGGCCAGGTCCCGCGGGTCGGTGATCGACCAGAGGCGGTGGCAGTAGCCGTCGGCGGTGGTGGTGGACAGGAGGGGCGTGTGGCGGGCGGTGCGGTCGACGACGTCGGCGGCGGTGCCGTTGCCGCGGTAGGTCAGCAGCAGCGGTTCCAGGTTGGCGCGGGTGGCCCGCATGAGGGCGGCGCGGTCGGCGACGATGTGGGGCATCACGTCCTCATGGGGGAGGACGACGCCCTCGGCGGGGTCGGAGACGCGGAGCGTGCCGATGAGGCCCCGCTGCAGCAGGCCGTCGGTGTCCCGCTGCTCGTAGACGTAGAGGGCGGGCTCGGGGTCGCTGGTCAGCACACCCTCGCTGAGCCAGCGGCGCAGGGTGTCGGCGGCCTGTTCCCGGCCGGCGCTGGGCGAGCCGGCCTGGGGCAGGATGAGGCGGACGATGTTGTGGGGGTCCGCGTCCTGGAGGCGGTGCAGACCGTCGGGGCGGACGACGACGTCGTACGGCGGGGAGGTGACGGCGGCGAGGCTGCCGACCCGGTCGGGGTTGTAGCGCAGACCTCGGAACGGGATGAGTTCCATACCTCGGGGCGACGTTGCTTCCGAGTGACCCGCAGTGTTCATCAGGGCATCGTACGTGTGTCAGTGGTATGCGCGATGATCGGGGGAAAGCGAGCGAACGAGGAGCGATGTGCAATGAGCCAGGCCGTGAGGACGAGGCCCGCGGGCTGCGAGCAGGCCCTGAGCGAGGCGTACGACACGGCGCTGCTCGATCTGGACGGCGTGGTGTACGCGGGCGGGAGCGCCATCGTGCACGCCGTCGAGTCGCTGGCCGTCGCCCGGGAGGGCGGGATGCGGCTGGCGTACGTCACCAACAACGCGCTGCGCACGCCCGACGCCGTGGCGGAGCACCTGACGGAGCTGGGGATAGCGACCGGGGCCGATGACGTCATCACCTCGGCGCAGGCAGTCGCGCGGCTGATCGCCGAACAGGTGCCGGCGGGAGCGCGGGTGCTGGTGGTCGGCGGGGAGGGGCTGCGGGTCGCGCTGCGGGAGCGGGGGCTGGTGCCGGTCGAGTCGGCGGACGACGATCCGGCGGCCGTCGTCCAGGGGTACGGCGGGCCCGAGCTGCCGTGGGGGCGGTTCGCGGAGGCCGCGTACGCGGTGGCGCGCGGGGTGCCCTGGTTCGCCTCCAACACGGACCTGACGATTCCCAGCGGGCGGGGGATCGCGCCGGGGAACGGGGCCGCGGTGGAGGTGGTGCGGATCGCGACCGGGGCGGAGCCCCAGGTGGCGGGCAAGCCGTTGCCTCCGATGCACCGGGAGACGATCCTGCGTACGGGGGCCGAGCGGCCGCTGGTGGTGGGGGACCGGCTGGACACGGACATCGAGGGCGCGTTCAACGGGGGCGTCGACTCGCTGCTGGTACTGACCGGGGTGACCGACGGGGCGCGGTTGCTGGCCGCGCCGCCGCGGCATCGGCCGACGTATGTGGACCTGGATCTGCGGGGGCTGCTCGGTGGGCAGCCCGAAGTGACGGGTGTCGGCGGCGGGTTCGCGTGCGGGGGGTGGACCGCCACGGCTGGCGGGGAGCGGTTGGAGCTGGCGGGAGAGGGGGAGGTGGTGGACGGCCTGCGCGCGCTGTGTGCGGCGGCGTGGTCCGCGGCCGGTGACGGAGTGTGCGCGCTGGAGGGAGACAAGGCGTTGGCGCGGTTGGGGGTGTGAGCGGGGTACCGGCGGGACCGGGAGCCGGGTGCGCTGTGCGGCTGCCGGGTTGCCGCCACCCAGGGCCGGGCACTTGGCAGGGTAGGCTAACCTAACTGCGTGTTGGTCGACAGTGTTCTCGAACGGGGTGTGGAGCCGGCTTCCGGGCCGCCGGGGCGGCAGGCGGTGCGGGTTGCCGGACTGCTGGCGTCGCTGGGGCTTCTCGTGGCGGTCGCGGTGGCGAGTGTCGCCGTCGGGGCCAAGGAGCTGTCGGTCGCCCAGGTGTGGCACGGGGTGTTCGCGGACTCGGGGACCTACGGCGATGTCGTCGTGGGGGAGCGGCTGTCGCGGACCGTGCTCGGGCTGTTGGCCGGAGCCGCGCTGGGGCTTGCCGGGGCCGTGCTGCAGGCGCTCACCCGCAATCCGCTGGCCGACCCGGGGCTGCTCGGTATCAACGCCGGCGCGTCGGCCGCCGTCGTCACCGCCATCACCTTCTTCGGCGTCACCAGTCTGAACGGCTACGTGTGGTTCGCCTTCCTCGGTGCCGCCGCCGTGGGCGGGCTGGTGTGGTTCCTCGGCGGGAGCCGGGGCGCCACACCGGTGCGGCTGGCGCTGGCCGGTACCGCGATCAGCGCCGCGCTCTACGGCTATCTCCAGGCCGTGATGATCATGGATGACGCGGCGCTCGCGAGGATGCGCTTCTGGACGGTGGGTTCGCTGTCGTCGGCGACCGACGAGACGATCTGGCAGGTGCTGCCCTTCCTCGTGGCCGGTACCGTCCTCGCGCTGGTGCTCGCGCGCCCGCTGAACGCCATGGAGATGGGCGACGACACCGCCCGGTCGCTCGGCGCCGACCTGAACCGGACCAGGGCGCTGTCCATGCTCGCCGCCACCTTGCTGTGCGGGGCGGCGACCGCCGCCTGCGGGCCGATCGCGTTCGTCGGGCTGATGGTGCCGCACATCGTGCGCTCCTTCACCGGCCCCGACCTGCGCTGGATCATGCCGTACGCCGCCGTGCTGTCGCCGGTGCTGCTGCTGGGCGCCGATGTCATCGGCCGGGTGGTGGCCCGCCCGTCGGAGGTGCAGGTGGGCATCATCACCGCGATCATCGGCGGCCCGGTCTTCATCTTCCTCGTACGACGGCGAAGGACGGCCCAGCTGTGAGGACGAAGCCCGAGCCCGGGCCCAAGACCGGGCCCAAGACCGAGACCGCAACCGACACTACGACCCGAACCGACACCGCGACGGAGACGGAGGCCGAGACGGAAACCGAGACCGCGACGGAGACCGTGACGGAGACGGAGACGGAGACCGAGACGGAGACCGAGACCACGGGCAGGAGCACCGCTTCAACCGGGACCGATGCCGCGCCCCGCGCCCCGCGCGCGCTGCGCACCCCCGGCGGGCTGTCCGTCCGGCTCGACGTGCGGGCGCTGGCCGTCGTCGTGCTGCTGCTGGGGGCCGCGCTCGCCGCGAGCGTGGTGCTGATCGGCACCGGCGACTACCCGATCCCGGCCGGTGACGTGCTCAGGACGCTGTTCGGGGAGGGGACGCAGGGCCAGGAGTTCATCGTCACCGAGCTGCGGCTGCCGCGCGTTCTGGTCGGCCTGCTGGTCGGTGCGTCGCTGGGGCTCGGCGGGGCGCTGTTCCAGGCCGTGTCGCGCAATCCGCTGGGCAGCCCGGACGTGCTGGGGCTCGGCCAGGGTGCGACGGCCGGCGCGCTGGTCGTCATCGTGCTGTTCTCCGGGGACGCTGAAGCGGTGACCGCGGGGGCGCTCGTGGGTGGCCTGGTCACCGGCGCCGCCCTCTACCTGCTCGCCTGGAAGCAGGGCGTGCACGGCTACCGGCTGGTCCTGGTCGGTGTCGGTGTCATGGCGATCGCGACCGCCGTCAACGGCTACCTGATCACCAAGGCCGACCTGGTCGACGCGGCCCGCGCGGTGGTGTGGATGACCGGGACCCTCGACGGCCGGGACTGGAAGCAGGTCTGGCCGCTGCTCGCCCTGTTCTGCGTCCTCGTCCCGCTCGTCCTCGGCAACGCGCGCGGGCTGCGGATGATGGAGATGGGCGACGACGTCTCGTACGCGCTGGGCGTGCGGGTGGAGCGGGTACGGATGCTGCTGATGGTCTGCGCCGTCCTGCTCACCGCGACCGCGACCGCGGCCGCCGGCCCCGTCAGCTTCGTGGCCCTCACGGCGCCGCAGCTCGCCCGGCGCCTGACCCGCTCGCCGGGTCCCAACCTGGTGCCCGCCCTGTGCATGGGCGCGGCGCTGCTGGTCACCGCCGACTGGGCGGCGCAGCGGCTCTTCGGCGACGGACAACTGCCCGTCGGCGTGGTCACCGGCGTCCTCGGCGGCGTCTACCTGCTGTGGCTGCTGGTCACCGAGCGCAGGGCGGGCCGCATATGAGGTCCCCCGCGCACCGGGACGCCCCGAGGAGCCAGAACACCCCAAGGAGCACCGTGAACCGCCTCTGCGCAGACGACGTCACCCTCGCCTACGACCGCAGGGTCATCGCCGAGCACCTTTCGGTGGAGATCCCGGACCGCTCCTTCACCGTGATCGTCGGTCCGAACGCGTGCGGCAAGTCGACGCTGCTGCGGGCGCTGTCGCGGATGCTGAAGCCGTCCGAGGGCCGGGTCCTGCTGGACGGGCAGGCCATTCAGTCGATGCCGGCGAAGAAGGTGGCGCGGACGCTGGGTCTGCTGCCGCAGTCGTCCGTCGCGCCGGACGGCATCACCGTCGCCGACCTCGTCGGCCGCGGCCGCTACCCGCACCAGGGCGTCCTGCGGCAGTGGTCGGCCGAGGACGAGCAGGTCGTGCGGGATTCGATGGCGCGGACCGGCGTGGCCGAGCTGGCCGACCGCTACGTCGACGAGCTCTCCGGCGGTCAGCGCCAGCGCGTGTGGATCGCCATGGCGCTGGCCCAGCAGACACCGTTGCTGCTGCTCGACGAGCCGACGACCTACCTGGACATCCAGCACCAGATCGACGTCCTCGACCTCTGCGCCGACCTGCACGAGGAGCAGGGGCGGACGCTGGTGGCCGTCCTGCACGACCTGAACCACGCCGCCCGGTACGCCACCCATCTCATCGCGCTGAAGGGTGGCGAGGTGATCGCGCAGGGCGCGCCGAGCGACATCGTCACGGCGGAGCTGGTCGAGGAGGTCTTCACCCTGCGCTGCCAGGTGATCGACGACCCCGAGACGGGGACCCCGCTGGTGGTGCCCGCGGCCCGCAGGGCGCGCGCGGCCGTCACGGCGGGCGCTACAGGAGCTTCCTGAGGACGAACAGATCGCGCAGGCCCGCGTGCAGCCTGACCCGGCCCGAGCCCCACGCCCTGGCGAAGTGCAGTTCGCCGTCGACCAGGGCCACGAGGTCGTCGCCGGTCATGGCCAGCCGGATCTGCGCCTTCTCGCGCGGGGTGCCCGAAACGGTGTCGTCCACCCTGATCCGGCCGCCCGTCATCCTGCCGACGAAGGTGACGTCCAGGTCGGTGAGGTGACAGCTCACCGAGCGTTCCAGGGCGGCGGCGGCGCCGAGGTCGCCCTCGGCGCGGGCCATCTGGTCCGAAAGCTGTGCGAGTGCGGTACGGCACTCCTCGATCGTCGCCATCGTGAGCGACGGTACCGCAGCGGTTCGAGGTAGCGTCTGGGCATGAGCGACACGGTTGTGGAGACGGACCCGCCCGAGGTGCCGCAGCCCGAGGCGTCGGAGTCCGAGGCGCAGGAGTCCGAGGCGTCGGAGTTCGAGGCGTCGGAGTCCGAGGCGCAGGAGCCGGTGGCCGACCCCGCGGCCCCGGCCCCGCTGGACGTCCCCCGTA
Source organism: Streptomyces sp. bgisy159 (assembly GCF_057707805.1). NCBI lineage: Bacteria > Bacillati > Actinomycetota > Actinomycetes > Kitasatosporales > Streptomycetaceae > Streptomyces > Streptomyces sp. bgisy159. The sequence continues at coordinate 8,356 of NZ_JBYIQX010000035.1, forward strand.
CCCCCACCGGCAATGCCGAGGTCGACGCCCGGCTGGCGCGGCTGGCCGACGCCGACCACCTCGCCACCGACGGGCACGTCGAGGTGTACGAGGATGTGCACCGGGGGCTGCGCGACGCGCTCACCGCGCTCGACGCCCGCCCGGGACCTCCGGCGCCCCCGACCTCTTTCCCGGCGGCGTCCTCGCCGTCATACCAGAGCAGGAGCTGAACCGAACGTGGCAGGAGTCGCACGTCGTCGTCTGGACGCGGAGCTGGTGCGCCGGAAGCTCGCGCGCTCGCGGGAGCATGCCGGCCAGCTGATCGCCGCCGGGCGGGTCACCGTCGGCAAGACCGTCGCGACCAAGTCGGCCACCCAGGTGGAGACCGCGGCGGCGATCGTCGTGGCGGCCGACGACAGCGATCCCGAGTACGTCTCGCGCGGCGGGCACAAGCTCGCCGGCGCGCTGCAGGCGTTCGTGCCGCGGGGGCTCGTCGTCGAAGGGCGGCGGGCGCTGGACGCCGGGGCGTCCACCGGCGGGTTCACCGATGTGCTGCTGCGGGCGGGAGCCGCGCACGTCGTCGCCGTCGACGTCGGATACGGACAACTCGCCTGGTCCCTGCGCAGCGATGAACGCGTCACCGTCAAGGACCGTACGAACGTACGCGAGTTGACGCTTGAGGCGATCGATGGGAAACCTGTGGATCTTGTCGTGGGCGACTTGTCCTTCATCCCGCTCGGGCTGGTGCTGCCGGCCCTGGCGCGGTGCACCAGGCCGGACGCCGACCTGGTGATGATGGTCAAGCCGCAGTTCGAGGTGGGCAAGGAGCGGCTGGGCAGCGGGGGCGTGGTACGCAGCCCCGAGCTGCGGGCCGAGGCCGTGCGGGGCGTGGCCGCGAAGGCGTGGGAGCTGGGGCTCGGGGTGAAGGGGGTCACCGCCAGTCCGCTGCCCGGGCCGTCCGGGAACGTCGAGTACTTTCTGTGGCTGCGGGCCGGGGCACCGGAACCGGACCCGGCCGACGTTGACCGTGCAGTGGCGGAGGGGCCGCGTTGACACAGAACCGAGGTCGTACAGTTTTCCTGCTCGCCCACACCGGCCGGCCTGCGGCCATCCGCAGCGCCGAGCTGGTGGTGAAGGGGCTGCTGCGGTCCGGGATCGGCGTGCGCGTCCTGGAGTACGAGGCCGCCGACCTGCCGCTGCCGGACGAGGTGCAGCTGGTCAAGGAGGCCACCCCGCAGTGCCTCGACGGGTGCGAGCTGCTGATCGTCCTCGGCGGCGACGGGACACTGCTGCGGGGCGCGGAGTTCGCGCGGGCGTCCGGGGTGCCGATGCTCGGCGTCAACCTGGGGCGCGTCGGGTTCCTCGCGGAGGCCGAGCGGGACGACCTCGACAAGGTCGTGGACCGGGTGGTGTCCCGGGCCTACGAGGTCGAGGAGCGGATGACGGTCGACGTCGTCGTGCACCGCAACGGGGACATCGTGCACACCGACTGGGCGCTCAACGAGGCGGCCGTGCAGAAGGCCGGCGCCGAGAAGCTGCTCGAAGTGGTGCTGGAGATCGACGGGCGGCCGGTGACCGGCTTCGGGTGCGACGGCATCGTGCTGTCGACGCCCACCGGGTCCACGGCGTACGCGTTCTCCGCCGGCGGGCCGGTGGTGTGGCCCGAGGTGGAGGCGCTGCTGATGGTGCCGATCAGCGCGCACGCGCTGTTCGCCAAGCCGCTCGTGACCTCGCCGGACTCGGTGCTGGCGGTGGAACTGCTGCCGCACATCCCGCCGGGGGTGCTGTGGTGCGACGGACGGCGGACGTTCGACCTGCCGCCCGGGGCCCGGGTGGAGGTCCGGCGGGGGGCGGTGCCGGTGCGGCTCGCCCGGCTGCACCACGCGTCGTTCACGGACCGGCTGGTCGCGAAGTTCGCCCTGCCCGTGTCCGGGTGGCGAGGCGCCCCGCACTAGCGGCTCGCGGGTGGGCCACTCGCCCGGGTGACAAGGGCACCTCGCACTTCGCCGACCGGACCTCGTAAGGTCTTCCCCGTGCTGGAAGAGATGCGGATACGGTCCCTCGGAGTCATCGACGACGCCGTCGTCGAGTTGTCACCCGGGTTCACCGCCGTCACCGGTGAGACGGGTGCGGGCAAGACCATGGTGGTCACCAGCCTGGGGTTGCTGCTGGGCGGGCGCGCCGACCCCGCGCTGGTGCGGATCGGGGCCGGGAAGGCGGTCGTCGAGGGCCGGATCAGTGTGCCCGCGGACTCGTCGGCCGTGGTCCGGGCCGAGGAGGCCGGGGCCGACCTCGACGACGGGGCGCTGCTGATCAGCCGTACCGTTTCCGCCGAGGGGCGGTCGCGGGCGCATGTCGGCGGCCGGTCGGTGCCGGTGGGCGTGCTCGCCGAGCTGGCCGACGAGCTGGTGGCCGTGCACGGGCAGACCGACCAGCAGGGACTGCTGAAGCTGAACCGGCAGCGGCAGGCGCTGGACCGGTATGCGGGAGACGCGGTCGCTGTGCCGCTCGCCAAGTACACCGAGGCCTACCGGCGGCTGCGGGCCGTCTCCGCCGAGCTGGAGGAGATCACCACGCGCGCGCGTGAGCGGGCGCAGGAGGCCGACATGCTGCGCTTCGGCCTCGACGAGATCGCCGCCGTCGAGCCGCGGGCCGGTGAGGACGGGGAACTGGCCGAGGAGGCCGAGCGGCTCGGGCACGCGGAGGCGCTGTCGTCAGCGGCGTCGGCAGCGCACGCCGCGCTGGCGGGCAACCCCGAGGATCCCGAGGGCATCGACGCGGCCACGCTCGTCGCGGGTGCCCAGCGGGCCCTGGAGGCCGTACGGTCGCACGACCCGGCGCTGGCCGCGCTCGCCGACCGGATCGGCGAGATCGGCATCCTCCTCGGCGACGTGGCCGGTGAGCTGGCGGGCTACGCCGACGATCTGGACGCCGATCCGCTGCGGCTGGCGGCCGTCGAGGAGCGGCGGGCGGCGCTGACCGGGCTGACCCGCAAGTACGGTGAGGACGTCACCGCCGTGCTCGCGTGGGCCGAGCGGAGCGCCGCGCGCCTGACCGAACTGGACTCCGACGACGAGCGGCTCGACGAGCTGACCGTCGAACGGGACGCGCTCCGTGCCGAACTGGGCGGACTCGCGCAGGCGTTGACCGACGCGCGCACCGAGGCGGCCGAGCGGTTCGCGGCCGCCGTGACCGCCGAACTGGCCTCACTGGCGATGCCGCACGCGCGCGTGTCCTTCGCGATCCGGCAGACGGAGGACCCCGAGGGCGTGGAGGTCGGCGGGCGCGCGGTGGCGTACGGGCCGTCGGGTGCCGACGAAGTCGAACTGCTGCTGGCCCCGCACCCGGGGGCGCCGCCCCGGCCGATCGCCAAGGGCGCCTCCGGCGGTGAGCTCTCGCGCGTGATGCTGGCCGTGGAGGTCGTATTCGCGGGCACGGACCCGGTGCCGACGTACCTGTTCGACGAGGTGGACGCCGGGGTCGGCGGCAAGGCCGCGGTCGAGATCGGGCGCCGCCTGGCCCGGCTCGCCAAGAGCGCGCAGGTCGTAGTCGTCACCCACCTTCCGCAGGTGGCCGCCTTCGCCGACCGGCAGCTGCTGGTGGAGAAGACCGACGACGGGTCGGTCACCCGGTCCGGGGTGAAGGCCCTGGAGGGGGAGGAGCGGGTCCGGGAGCTGTCCCGGATGCTCGCCGGGCAGGAGGACTCCGAGACCGCGCGGGCCCACGCGGAGGAACTGCTGGCGTCGGCGCGCGGCGACGGCTGAGACGGCAGCCGGCCGGGGTCCGCCTCGGGGATGATGCCGCCGCCGAAGACCAGCCCCGGCGGCGGCCGGGCCACGCGGGCTGCCGGGCCACGCGGGCTGCCGGGCCACGCGGGCCGGCGTCCGTTCGTACGTAACCGCACACCGTCACTCGTGTGGGTGACCCTGGGGCCCGGTCCGGCGGGCCTGTGGGCGTCCGGCGTCCCGGAACACCCGTGCGTGCTGGCATCCTTGACGCAGGGAGTACGTGTACGCGGAGGAACACCGCGCGGCCCGCTGCGCCGCCCGGTTCTTCGGTACGTTTCCTCGTGACCGTCCCACGCCTGAACCAGGAGCCCCGGCCGCGTGAGCCACGTGAGCAGCCCCGCCCCGCACGGCCGGTCGCCGCTGCGCACCGTACAGGTGCTGGGCGGCGGAAACGCCGGCAGCAGCGCCCATGTGCGCTCGCTGACCGCCGGGCTCGCCGCGCGGGGCGTGCGGGTGACGGTGTGCGCCCCTCACGATGCGGAACACGCCTACGACTTCACGGGCGCCGGCGCCGACCACGTCGCCGTGCCGCGCAGCAGCGACCCGGGTTCGGTCGCGGCCCTGCGGGCGGCCTGCGCGGACGCCGACCTGGTGCACGCGCACGGCCTGCACGCCTCCTTCCGGGCCGTCCTGGCGCTCAGCGGCAGGCGCACCCCCCTGGTCGTCACCTGGCACAACCGGGCGTACGCCGACGGCGCGCGCGCCCACCTGCTGCGCCTGCTGGAACGGCGGGTGGCCCGCACGGCGTCGGTGGTGCTCGGCACGTCCTCCGACCTGGTCGACCGGGCGCGGCGCACGGGCGCGCGGGACGCCCGGCTCGCGGCCGTGTCGCTGCCCGGACCGCGCCCGGCCGGGCCGCCCGGCGACCCCGGCCGGACGCGCTCCAAGGTGCGGGCCGAACTGGGCGCGGTCGAAAGGCCGTTGCTGATGTCTGTCGGCTCCCTGGACCGCCACCGGGGGTACGACGTACTGCTGGACGCCGCGCACCGGTGGTGTCGGCTGGACCCCGCGCCGCTGCTCGTCATCGCGGGGGAGGGGCCGCTGCGGCCCGCGCTGCAACGCCGTATCGAGGACGAGGAACTGCCGGTCCGGCTGCTCGGGCCGCGCGACGACGTCGGCGAGCTGGTCGCCGCCGCCGATCTCGCGCTGCTGCCCGGGGCCGGGGAGGCCCGGCCGGTGCTGGCGCAGGAGGCGTTGCACGCGCGCGTACCGCTGGTGGCAGCCCTGACAGGGTGCGTGCGCGAACTCGTCGGGGACGCCGCCGAACTGGTGCCGCGCGACGACCCCGGTGCTCTCGCCGACGCGGTCGTGCGGCTGCTCGGGAACCCCGTTCGCCGCGCGGCGCTGGGTGAGCTGGGAGCGCGGCAGGCGGCCACCTGGCCGACGGAGGACGAGACCGTGGCCCAGGTGCTCAGCGTCTACGACGAACTGACCCAGCCACGCCCCTGGGGATGAGCGGACGCGGGGCGGGCCGCGTCGCTACGGCACGTGCCGCCGTGCCCTCAGCGCCAGGCTCAGGGCCAGGACCGTCTGCGGGTCGTCCAGGTCGGTGCCCAGCAACTCGCCGATGCGGGCCAGGCGGTTGTAGAGCGTCTGGCGGTTGAGATGGAGTTCGCGGGCCGTCTCCGCCTTGCGGCCGGCGTGTGCGAGATAGGTCTCCAGCGTGGGCAGCAGGGGCGGCTTCGAGCGGCGGTCGTGGTCGCGGACCGGGCCGATCGCGCGGTCCACGAAGGCGGCCAGGTCGGGGTGGTCGCGCAGTCGCCACAGCAGCAGGTCGATGTCGAGCCGACGGGCGTCGTACCAGGGGCGGTCCGGCAGGCCCAGGGCCGCGGTCGCCGTCTCCGCCGCGTGGCGCAGTCCCGCGGAGGCAGCCGCCCAGCCGCCCGCGACCCCGACGACCACCACCGGCGGCGCTGCGCCCGGCCGCTGCATCCCGGCCCGTTCGACCCCGGCCCGCAGCGCCGCGGCGGCCCGGTCCGCGACCGCCGGGCGCTCCGACCCCGAGCGCAGTCCCAGCAGCAGGGGGACGCGGCCCTCCACCGGGCGCACCCCGAACAGCACCGGCAGGCCCACCGAGGTCAGCTCCTCCGCGACCGCCCGGGCCAGCACCGCCCAGCCTCCCCCGCGTTCGGACTCACTGCCGCGGGAGGTGCCCCCGGCGGGCGGGAGGACGTCGCCGAGGCGCATCACCACCGGCAGGATCGGGCTGTCGCCCGGCTTGAAGCCGAGCACCCGGGCCTGCGCCGGGGCGTCCCCGGCGGCGATCCGGCCCTCGGCCAGGTCGGTGAGGAAGTCGCCCCGGCCGCGCGCCGCCAGCTCCTCCTCCTGACGGGCGTGCATGAGGACCACGGCGAGGATCCCGGCCGCGCGTTCGGCCGCGATGCGGTGCACCGGGGCGAGCGGGGCGCGCACGGGGAGCAGGACCAGGCGGGCGCGCACCGAGCCCGGGCCCGGGCCCCCGCCGGGCACGTCCACCAGCACCGAGCCCGCCGGCGGTGGCGCGTCCTTGTGCGGTCCGCGCATCCCCTCCCACACCTGCAGCGGATCCGCGCCCTCGGGCCCGGCCCCGGCGGCGTACAGGAGCCGGCCGTCGGTGGTCTCCAGGAACACCGGATTGCCGCCGAAGTCGGCCAGGATGCCCAGCACCTGGGGGATTCCGCCGCCGCCCAGCAGGGCCTCGGTGCACCGCCGGTGCACCTCCTCCGCGCGCTGCAGCAGCGCGTAGTGGCCGTTGACGATCTCGGTGTGGATCTCCTCGGTCACCGTCACGAACGGCACCTCGCGGTGCAGCTGGACCAGCGGCAGCCCGGTGGAGCGGGCTGTGTCCACCAGGGCCGACGGCAGCCGGGTGAAGCGCGGCCCCAGTTCGATCACCAGGGCGGCGATGCCCCGCTCGGCCAGGGTGCGCACGAACGCCCGCTGCTCGGCGGGGCGGGTACCCAGACCGTAACCCGTGGTCAGCAGCAGTTCGCCGCCCTTGAGCAGGGACGCGATGTGGGGGACCTCGCCCGCGTGCACCCAGCGCACGGTCCGGTCCAGCCGCTCCTCGCCCGCGAGGATCTCGGGCAGGCCGCTGCGCAGGCCGGGCAGCTCCAGGGCACGTCGGACGGTGATCCCGGCGCCCTGGCTGTCGAATCGGTGGTCCGTGCGGCTGTCCATGCAGCGGACGGTACCCGCGCGGGCGTTCCGGCGGCATCCGCGCGCGTGCCGGGGACGAGCGGCAGGACGCCGGACGGTCGCCGGCGCCCGTCGCCCGGCACCGCGTCGGCCGTCTCAGGCCGGCTTGATGTTGTGGTTGAAGCGGAAGACGTTGTCCGGGTCGTAGCGCCGCTTCACCTCGGCCAGCCGGCGGGTGTTCTCGGCGCCGATGCCGGCCACCACCCGGTCGGCGCCCTCGTCCCCGATGAAGTTGAGGTAGACCGCGCCGGTGCTCCACGGCCGCACGCCCGCCCGCACGTCCCGCACCCACCGCAGGCAGCGCTCGTCGTCGGCCGGGTCCTCCCACGTCGAGAACGGGTGCACCGCCCAGGGCGCGTCCCGGTACGGCATCGGGAATTCGTGCGGCCCGGCGGCGATCGCGCCGCCCTGCGGGAACAGCACGTGCTGGGTGCCGGTCGGCACGGGCAGGGTGTCCGCCAGGGCGCCGAAGGCGTCCAGGAAGTCGTCCGGGGCGCCGGACAGGTACTCCGCCGACCAGTAGTTCCGCAGACCGGGCGGATCGTCCAGCATGCACTGGAAGTCGGCGTACGGCATCGCCCCGGCGATCTCCGCCTCGTGCGGCAGCGCCAGCAGCGGATCGGCCAGCCCGCGCAGGCCCGCCTCGCTGCCCGCGTACGTCACCAGCGCCGCGCAGACCAGCTTGCCGACCAGGTGCTCCGGGACGAACTCCTCGGGCGGGCCGGTCATGTACAGCACGCCGCCGCTCGCCTCGTCCGGTCCGGACTCCATGATCTGCCGGAAGATGCGCAGCACCTCGGGGCCGTACGCGGGGAGGTAGAGCAGCAGCGCGACGGCGAACGCGGGCAGTTCGTGCGCCCTGAGGGTGAGGGCGGTGGCGACGCCGAAGTTGCCGCCCCCGCCGTGCAGGGCCCAGAACAGCTCCGGGTTCTCCTCGGCGCTCGCGTGGACCCGGGAGCCGTCGGCGGTGACCAGCTCCACGTCGAGCAGGCTGTCGGAGGCGAGCCCGTACAGCCGGTCCAGCCAGCCCGTGCCGCCGCCCAGGACGAAGCCGCCGACACCGGTGGTGGAGACCCGGCCGCCCACCGCGGCGAGTCCGTACGGTTCGGTGGCCCGGTCCAGATGGCTCATCAAGGCGCCGCCCTGGACGCGGACCGCCCGGTCCTGCGGACGGACCGTCACCTGATGCATGCGGCGCAGGTCGACCACCACACCGCCGTCGTTGAGCGCCATGCCCGCCACGCTGTGCCCGCCGCCGCGCACCGCGATCGGCAGCTCCTGGTCACGGGCGAACCGCACGGTCCGGACGACATCGGTCTCGTTCGCGCACTGGGCGATCACCGCCGGTCGCCGGTCGATCATGCCGTTGTGGACGGTGCGGGCCTCGTCGTAGCCGGGGTCCCCCGGGGTGATCGCCTCGCCGGCCAGATCCTCGCGCAGTGCCGAGAGCGCCGCGCCCGCCTTGGTTGGGGAAGCCATGGCCGCCCCCCTTCCGAGAAGGGGTTCTTGTCCGCTTCCAGGCTAGACGGGTACGCGGGCGGCGGCCCGGTGGGACCGCCGCGCGTCACCGAATCGTCAGGGTCAGCCCCCGTACGCCCCCGAGGCCGTCAGCCGCAGGGCCGTGTCGATCAGCGGAACGTGACTGAACGCCTGCGGGAAGTTCCCGACCTGGCGCTGCAGTCCGGGGTCCCACTCCTCGGCGAGCAGACCGAGGTCGTTGCGCAGGGAGAGCAGCTTCTCGAACAGCCTGCGGGCCTCGTCCACCCGGCCGATCATCGCCAGGTCGTCCGCCATCCAGAACGAGCAGGCCAGGAACGCCCCTTCGTCGCCCGGCAGGCCGTCGACACCCTCGTCGTCGCCCTGCGTCGGATAGCGCAGGATGAACCCGTCCGGAGTGGACAGCTCGCGCTGGATCGCCTCGATGGTGCCGATGACGCGCTTGTCGTCGGGCGGAAGGAAACCCATCTGCGGGATCAGCAGCAGCGACGCGTCCAGCTCCTTCGAGCCGTACGACTGCGTGAAGGTGTTGCGCTCCTTGTCGTAGCCCTTCTCGCACACGTCCCGGTGGATGTCGTCGCGCAGTTCGCGCCACCGCTCCAGCGGACCGTCCGCGTCGCCGGACTCGATCAGCTTGATGGTGCGGTCCACCGCGACCCAGGCCATCACCTTGGAGTGCACGAAGTGGCGGCGCGGGCCGCGCACCTCCCAGATGCCCTCGTCCGGCTCGTCCCAGTGCTTCTCCAGGTAGCGGATCAGCTTCAGCTGCAGCAGCGAGGCGTAGTCGTTGCGGGCCAGGCCCGTCATGTGACCGAGGTGCAGGGCCTCGGTGACCTCGCCGTAGACGTCCAGCTGGAGCTGGTGCGCGGCGCCGTTGCCGACCCGGACCGGCGCGGAGTTCTCGTACCCGGGCAGCCAGTCCAGCTCCGCCTCGCCGAGTTCGCGCTCACCGGCGATGCCGTACATGATCTGCAGGTTCTCCGGGTCGCCCGCCACGGCCCGCAGCAGCCACTCGCGCCAGGCGCGGGCCTCCTCGCGGTAGCCGGTGCGCAGCAGCGAGGACAGGGTGATCGCCGCGTCCCGCAGCCAGGTGTAGCGGTAGTCCCAGTTGCGGACGCCGCCGATGTCCTCGGGCAGGGAGGTCGTCGGGGCCGCGACGATGCCGCCGGTCGGGGCGTACGTCAGGGCCTTCAGGGTGATCAGCGAGCGGACCACGGCCTCCCGGTACGGACCGTGGTAGGTGCAGTGCTCCACCCACTCGCGCCAGAACTCCTCGGTCGCCTCCAGCGACTGCTCCGGCTCCGGCAGCGGCGGCGGCTCCTTGTGGGAGGGCTGCCACGAGACGGTGAACGCGATCCGGTCACCCGGGGCCACCGTGAAGTCGGCGTACGTCGTCAGCTGCTTGCCGTAGGTCTCGCACTCGGTGTCGAACCACACCGAGTCCGGGCCCGCGACGGCGACCGTGCGGCCCTCGTGCTTGTGCACCCACGGCACCACCCGGCCGTACGAGAACCGCATCCGCAGCGTCGAACGCATCGGGACGCGCCCGGAGACGCCCTCGACGATGCGGATCAGCTGCGGGGCGCCGTCGCGCGGAGGCATGAAGTCGGTCACCCGGACGGTGCCGCGCGGGGTGTCCCACTCGGACTCCAGGACCAGCGAGTCGCCCCGGTAGGTGCGCCGGTCCGCGCGTGGCGGTTCGGATTCGGAGGCGTGCGCGGGCCCGAGGCGCCAGAAGCCGTGCTCCTCGGTGCCCAGCAGCCCGGCGAAGATCGCGTGCGAGTCGAAGCGGGGCAGACAGAGCCAGTCCACCGTCCCGTCACGGCAGACCAGGGCAGCGGTCTGCATGTCTCCGATGAGTGCGTAGTCCTCGATGCGCCCGGCCACGTGCAAACTCCAGTCGAACGGCCACGTCGCCCCACGTGCATGGGGCTGTCGCTAGTGCGGTCAGGGGGGTCGTTGTAATGCGTCGCTGAGCACCAACAATCATCGCTCAACGAACTGACGAGCTCTCGTTGTTCCGGGACGGACTGGCGGGGGTGTGCCGTAAGTGCCGGCCGGGCTCGGCAGCGAGTGTCCGAGCAGGATACGACGCACGTAGATGATCTGTGTGCCGCTCGGGGCAACGCGACTGAGCCGATCGGGTGAGCGAGGGGTGAGGGGCACGTGCCTGTGCGCACTTCTGTGTCGGCGTGTGTGCGGAGGGTGCGCGGGGTGTGGCCGGAAGCGGGCGCTCCTGGGCGCTGATACCCTGGTAGCCCGTGGACCGGTGGGTGAGAAACCCCCGACCGCACCCTCCAGACCGCGACCACGGGAGCCCCCTCTTGGCCATGCCGCCCGCTGCTTATCGCAACAGCACCGCCACGACGACCAAGCACATCTTCGTCACCGGGGGTGTCGCCTCCTCCCTGGGCAAGGGTCTGACCGCCTCCAGCCTCGGCATGCTGCTCAAGGCCCGTGGCCTGCGCGTCGTGATGCAGAAGCTCGACCCGTACCTGAACGTCGACCCGGGCACGATGAACCCCTTCCAGCACGGTGAGGTGTTCGTCACCAACGACGGCGCCGAGACCGACCTGGACATCGGCCACTACGAGCGGTTCCTCGACCGCGACCTCGACGGCTCCGCCAACGTCACCACCGGCCAGGTCTACTCGACCGTGATCGCCAAGGAGCGGCGCGGCGAGTACCTGGGCGACACCGTGCAGGTCATCCCGCACATCACCAACGAGATCAAGCACCGCATCCGGCGGATGGCGACCGACGAGGTCGACGTCGTCATCACGGAGGTCGGCGGCACGGTCGGCGACATCGAGTCGCTGCCCTTCCTGGAGACCGTCCGCCAGGTCCGCCACGAGGTCGGCCGGGACAACGTCTTCGTGGTCCACATCTCGCTCCTTCCCTACATCGGCCCGTCCGGTGAGCTGAAGACCAAGCCGACCCAGCACTCCGTCGCCGCGCTGCGCAACATCGGTATCCAGCCGGACGCGATCGTGCTGCGCTGCGACCGCGAGGTGCCGACCGCGATCAAGCGGAAGATCTCGCTCATGTGCGACGTCGACGAGGCCGCCGTGGTGGCCTGCCCCGACGCGCGGTCCATCTACGACATCCCGAAGACCGTCCACGGCGAGGGCCTGGACGCCTACGTCGTGCGCAAGCTGGACCTGCCGTTCCGCGACGTGGACTGGACGACCTGGGACGACCTGCTCGACCGCGTCCACAACCCGGACCACGAGATCACCCTCGCCCTGGTCGGCAAGTACATCGACCTGCCCGACGCCTACCTCTCGGTCACCGAGGCGCTGCGCGCCGGCGGCTTCGCCAACCGGGCCCGCGTGAAGATCAAGTGGGTCACCTCCGACGACTGCAAGACCCCGGCCGACGCCAAGTCCCAGCTCGCCGACGTCGACGGCATCTGCATCCCGGGCGGCTTCGGCGACCGCGGGGTGCTCGGCAAGGTCGGCGCGATCCGCTATGCCCGCGAGAACAAGATCCCGCTGCTCGGCCTCTGCCTCGGCCTGCAGTGCATCGTGATCGAGGCCGCCCGCAACCTGGCCGACATCTCCGACGCCAACTCCACCGAGTTCGACCCGGCGACCGCCCACCCGGTGATCTCCACCATGGCCGAGCAACTGGACATCGTCGCCGGTGAGGGCGACATGGGCGGCACGATGCGGCTGGGCATGTACCCGGCCAAGCTGGCCGAGGGGTCCATCGTGCGCGAGGTGTACGACGGCAAGGAGTACGTCGAGGAGCGGCACCGCCACCGGTACGAGGTGAACAACGCCTACCGGGCCGAGCTGGAGAAGAAGGCGGGCATCCTGTTCTCCGGCACCTCCCCGGACGGCAAGCTCGTCGAGTACGTGGAGTACCCGCGCGACGTCCACCCGTACCTGGTCGCCACGCAGGCCCACCCCGAGCTGCGCTCGCGGCCCACGCGGCCGCACCCGCTGTTCGCCGGGCTGGTGAAGGCGGCGGTCGAGCGGAAGATCGCCGAGTAGGCCGAGTAGAACGTCCGGCGGATCTTCCAGGAGATCTCCGAGTGACACGTCAGTTGTACGGTGGCCGGGGCGCGCGCATTCAATGCTGCGGGCCCCGGCCGCATTTCTGCACGTGGAAGGACTGGCATGACGATCAAGGACGCCGCCGAGGAGTGGGAGATCCGGGGGACCGAGATGCCGTTCCGGGGAGCCAAGACCTCCGTCCGCACCGACGAGGTGGTCATGCCCGACGGCTCCGTGGCCCGGCGCGACTACCAGGTCCACCCGGGGTCGGTCGCCGCGCTCGCGCTCGACGACGAGGACCGGGTGGTCGTCATCCGGCAGTACCGGCACCCGGTGCGGCAGAAGCTGTGGGAGATCCCGGCCGGGCTGCTCGACGTGCCCGGGGAGAACCCGCTGCACGCCGCCCAGCGCGAGCTGTACGAGGAGGCGCACGTCAAGGCCGAGGACTGGCGGGTGCTGACCGATGTGTACACCACCCCCGGCGGCTGCGACGAGGCGGTGCGGATCTTCCTCGCGCGGGGGCTGTCGGCGGCGGACGGGCGGCCGTTCGAGGCGGAGCACGAGGAGATCGAGCTGGAGTCGGCCCGGGTACCGGTGAGCGAGCTGGTGCGCGGGGTGCTCGCGGGGGAGCTGCACAACAACTGTCTCGTGGTGGGTGTGCTGGCGCTGGTGGCCGCCCGGGAGGGCGACGGCCTGGACGCGCTGCGCCCCGCCGAGGCCCCCTGGCCGGCCCGGCCCTTCGAGGCCTAGGGACTCTCCCGGCGGGCCCGCCCGGCCCGGCCCCGAAGGTCGCGCCCGGCACCGCCCGGCCCCGACGGTCGCGCCCGGCCCCGCCCGGCCGCGACCGGGCCGCCGGGTCCTACGATCCGTTGATCCGATCAGGGGAGTCCCCGCCCCGTCACCGTCCTGCTCCGGCCGGAACGTCGCTGAGCGTGAACTAGGCTCTGGAAGCGCCCGGTCCGGAGTTCCGGCGGGTCCCGGTGCGCAGTGGGACGGGAGTGTGGCCCGTGACGGATCAGGCGGTGGACACAGACGGCGTGCGGCTGTCCCCAGACCCGTCGGAGGACGGGCCGTTCCTGGGCCGCACCAGGGAACTGAAGGAACTGCGCGCCGACATCGAGCGCGCGGGCCTGGACACCCTGGCCGGAAAGAAACCACCCCGCGCGCGCGTGCTCCTCATCGCCGGGCGTTCCGGCAGCGGCCGCACGGCCCTGGCCGAGGAACTCGTACGGCAGGTCGCCGACCGCTACCCCGACGGCGTGCTGCGCGCCCGGCTGAGCGAGCCCGACGGCACCGCCGTCCCGGTGGAGCGGGCCGCGCGCGAGCTGCTGGCCGCGCTGTCGCTGCCGGCCCCCGCCGGTGCCGACGAGGACGATCTCACGGCGGCCCTGCGCGACGCCCTGGCCGGCCGGCGGGCGCTGCTGCTGCTCGACGACGCCACCGGCGCCGAGCAGGTCGACGCGCTGCTGCCGGACGCCCCCGAGAGCCTGGCCGTGGCCGTGTCCTCGGGCCCGCTGACCGGCATCCCGGACGTGCGGCCCTGCACGCTCGGCGGACTGGACACCAAGTCCGCGCTGGAGCTGCTGACCCGGCTGACCGGCTCGGTGCGGATCACCGTCGACCCGCGTGCCGCCGAGGGCCTGGTCGAGATCTGCCAGGGCCAGCCCGCCGTGCTGCTGCTGGCCGGGGGCTGGCTCGCCGCCCACCCCAAGGCAGCCGTCGCCGACCTCGCCAAGCAGTTGCACACCGACGGGGAGGGCGCCCCCCTGGACCGGCTGTTCCGGCTGGTGCACGCAGGGCTGCCCGCGCCGGCCGCGCGGATACTGCGACTGCTCTGGCTCGCCCCGGCCGGCCTCGTCGACCCGCACACCGCCTCGGCGCTGGCCGGCTGCTCGGTCGGTGCCGCGCACACCACCCTGGACGACCTCACCGCGCTCGGCCTGCTGCGCGCCGTCGACGCCCCACTGCCGCAGTACGAGGTGCCGGGCTGTCTGCACCCGCTGCTGCGGGCCGCCGCCCAGACCCACGAGCGCCCGGCCGAGCTTCAGCTGGCCCGCGCCCGGATGCTGGAACGCACGGTCCGGCTGCTGCAGTCCTGCCGGGCGGCCGCCGAGACGGACGACCCGCAGATCCGTGAGAGGGCCCAGGGCATGCCGCGCGCCCTGCGCTTCGCCGGCCCGGGCGCCGCGGCCGACTGGCTGCGCGCCCGTCGGCCCGCGCTGCTCGCCGCCGCCCGGCTCGCGGTCGCCGACGGCGAGCTGGACACCCTGGCCCGGCGGCTGATGTCCCAGCTGGTGCGGGCGATGGTCGCGCACTTCGGCACCCAGGCGGCGGCGCCCGACCTGTACGGAGTCCACCGGCTGGTGCTGGACGTCGCCGAGCGCCGCGGCCTGCCCCGGGAGAAGGCCGCCGCCCTGCTGAACCTGGCCGACGTCGACGCCCGCACCGGCCGCACGGCGGAGGCCCTGGTGCGCTACCGGGCCGCGCTGGATGCCGGACGGGAGGCGAACGACCCGTACGCGACCGGCCGCGCGATGGAATCCGTAGGCGGCGCGCATCTGGAGCTGGGGGACTACGACCGGGCCGCCGACTGGTTCGGCCGGGCTCTCGCACAGCGGCTGGCCCGGGACGAGCAGGGCGACGCCGCCCGGCTGTACGGCCGTATCGCCGCCGCGCACACCTACGCGGGCCGCTACGGCGAGGCGACGCGCAACTGGCGGGCCGCGCTCGCCGGGTACCGCAGGAGCGGCGATGTCGCCGCGCACGCGCGCGCGTTGAGCGAGCTGGCCCGGGTGCAGGAGTACGCGGGGCGGCCCGAGGAGAGCCTGCGCACCTGCCAGGAGGCGGTGGAGTGGGCGCGCCGGGCGGAGGAAGAGCGGCTCCAGGCCGCGCTGCAGCTGCGGCTGGCCGACACCCTGGAACGGCTCGGCGACCCGGTGGCCGCCCGGCCGCACCGCGCGGCGGCGGAGGGCATCCTGGGGCAGGAAGGGCTGAAACCTTCCACTGACGCCTGCGAAATCCGCAGTACATCCGCTGAAGATTGATGCAATGAAAGGCTAGACAGCGGGAACGCCTTCATTAAACTGGCTCTGCCGCACGTTCTCCTGCGGTGCGTCCCGGTGCGCGTCATTCACCCGGGTATGTCTTGCTATGCCCCACACCCTCTGAGCCAAGGACCGTGATCGACGTGAAGGTCGGCATTCCCCGCGAGGTCAAGAACAACGAGTTCCGGGTGGCCATCACCCCCGCCGGCGTGCATGAGCTGGTGCGCCACGGCCACCAGGTCGTCATCGAGCGAGGCGCCGGTGCCGGCTCGTCGATCACGGACGACGAGTACGTGTCCGCCGGTGCGCGGATCCTGGACACCGCAGACGAGGTGTGGGCCACCGCCGACCTGCTGCTGAAGGTCAAGGAGCCCATCGCCGAGGAGTACCACCGCCTCCGCAAGGACCAGACCCTCTTCACCTACCTGCACCTGGCCGCCTCCAAGGAGTGCACGGACGCCCTGATCGAGTCCGGCACCACGGCGATCGCCTACGAGACGGTCGAGCTGCCCTCCCGCGCGCTGCCGCTGCTGGCCCCCATGTCCGAGGTCGCGGGCCGCCTGGCCCCCCAGGTCGGCGCCTACCACCTGATGCGCGCGGCCGGCGGCCGCGGCGTGCTGCCCGGCGGTGTCCCCGGTGTCCTGCCGGCCAAGGCCGTCGTCATCGGCGGTGGCGTGTCCGGCTGGAACGCCGCCCAGATCGCCATCGGCATGGGCTTCGACGTCACCCTGCTCGACCGCGACATCAACAAGCTGCGCGAGGCCGACAGGATCTTCGGCACCCGGATCAAGGCCGTCATGTCCAACTCCTTCGAGCTGGAGAAGGCCGTCCTCGACGCGGACCTGGTCATCGGCGCCGTCCTCATCCCGGGCGCCAAGGCGCCGAAGCTGGTCACCAACGAGCTGGTCTCCCGGATGAAGCCGGGAAGTGTCCTTGTCGACATCGCGATCGACCAGGGCGGCTGCTTCGAGGACTCCCGTCCCACCACCCACGCCGAGCCGACCTTCAAGGTCCACGAGTCGGTCTTCTACTGCGTCGCCAACATGCCCGGCGCGGTGCCCAACACCTCCACCTACGCGCTGACCAACGCGACCCTGCCGTACATCGTGTCGCTGGCGGACAACGGCTGGGTCGAGGCGCTGCGCCGGGACCCCGCGCTCGCCAAGGGCCTCAACACCCATGACGGCAAGGTCGTTTACCGCGAGGTCGCCGAGGCGCACGGCCTGGAGCACGTGGAGCTCGGCGCGCTTCTGGGCTGAGCCCCGCGGCGACTGTGCCGCAGCCGCGCGACGGCCTTCCGCTCGACCGGCGGGTTCAAGTCATCCGCAGGGAAAAGGCGATTCGTCAACACAGGTCGTCAACCGCACACATCCGGCCGGACCTTGTCCCACAAGGTCCGGCCGGATGTGTGTATGGTCACTTTGCGATTCTCGGTCAACTCGCCTCGAACGTAACCCTTCGACCGATTCGCACGCCGGTGAAACCTGCTGTGCGACGGCCGTACGCCCTTGACAGCAGGATGTTTCATTGCCGACACATCGGGCCGGGTCCGGCGGATTGTGTTGCTGCGGACGCCCGACACGCCATAGAGTCGCCAACCGTCGGCATGGTGCCACGCTGACCTTGTCTAGAAGTTTCCTGGTCACCAAGGAGGTAAGACGACTTGTGAATGAGTCGACATTTTCTCCCGGGGGTGGTCAACCAGGAATGCCTGCACGGGGCCAGGGCTCCGCGGGATTCGAGGCTGTCGGCTCCGTCGCTGTCCGCACCTTCGCAGCCCACCAGAGCCAGTCCGGCCCCCACACGGCTCTGTCAGCACACCAGAGCTTGGACGGTCATCACGTGAACGCCATGGCCGGCGACGGAAGTGGCGCGCCCCACGACCATTTCGCCGACTACGACGAACTGCCCGACGGGCACTTCTACGACCCCGACGCCGAGTACGAGCCCGACCCGGAGTACGCGGCCACGCTCGCGCCCGACGCGGCCCGCCAGCGCCGTGAGCGCATCGGCCCCACGGGGCGCCCGCTGCCGTACTTCCCGATCCCGGGCCCGCTGACCGACCACGGCCCCGCGACGATCATCGCGATGTGCAACCAGAAGGGCGGCGTCGGCAAGACCACGTCGACCATCAACCTGGGTGCCGCGCTCGCCGAGTACGGCCGCCGCGTACTGCTGGTCGACTTCGACCCGCAGGGCGCGCTGTCGGTCGGCCTCGGCGTGAACCCGATGGAACTCGACCTCACGGTCTACAACCTGCTCATGGAGCGGGGCATGTCGGCCGACGAGGTCCTGCTGAAGACCGCGGTCCCCAACATGGACCTGCTGCCCAGCAACATCGACCTGTCCGCCGCCGAGGTCCAGCTGGTCTCCGAGGTGGCCCGCGAGTCGACGCTGCAGCGCGCGCTCAAGCCGCTGATGCCCGACTACGACTACATCGTGATCGACTGCCAGCCCTCGCTGGGTCTGCTCACGGTCAACGCGCTGACGGCCGCCCACAAGGTCATCGTCCCGCTGGAGTGCGAGTTCTTCGCGCTGCGCGGGGTCGCGCTGCTGACCGAGACCATCGAGAAGGTCCAGGAGCGGCTCAACCCGGACCTGGAGCTCGACGGCATCCTCGCCACGATGTACGACTCGCGCACGGTGCACAGCCGCGAGGTCCTCGCGCGGGTGGTCGAGGCCTTCGACGATCACGTCTACCACACGGTCATCGGCCGCACGGTCCGCTTCCCGGAGACCACGGTCGCCGGCGAGCCGATCACCACCTACGCCTCCAACTCCGTCGGTGCCGCCGCCTACCGCCAGCTCGCCAGGGAGGTGCTCGCCCGGTGTCACGCCGAGTGAGTCTGCCGGGGGCCGACGAACTCTTCCGTACGACAGGGGGGATGGCGCTCCAGCCGTCCACTCCCCGCCGCCAGGCGGGCGGTGAGGCGCGGGTGCCCGCGCCCGCCGGTGAGAGCGACGGGGCGGCGCACCCGGCCGCCTCCGCCGCGGCCTCGGGCGAGGACGCGCCGCCCGCCGTGCCCGCGCAGGGCGGCGACGGGCCGGGCGCCGAGCACGCCGCGGCCGGCACCGAACCGGCCGACGGCGGCGAGTCCCGCAGCCGCACCGGCACGGAGCGCGCGGCGCGCCGCACGGTGCAGGAAGGTTCTGCCGGGGACGCTGCCGCCGCCGGAGCGCCCCGCAAGCGCGGACGTGCCGCGGCCCGCCGGCCCAGCGGGCGCGAGCGGCACGACGAGAAGATCACCGTGTACGTGTCGGCCGAGGAACTGATGGACCTGGAGCACGCCCGCCTGGTGCTCCGCGGCGAGCACGGGTTGGCCGTCGACCGCGGGCGCATCGTGCGCGAGGCGGTGGCCGTGGTGCTCGCCGACCTGGAGGCGCGGGGGGATGCGAGCATCCTCGTACGGCGGCTGCGCGGCCGGTAGCGGTAGCCTGCGAGGGCTATGACCTCGTCGAACGGTGACTCACCCGGCCCCGGCACGCCCGGCGGACGCAGGCGCGCGCTGGGCCGGGGGCCGCGGGCCACCGTGCTCCCCGAGACCGTCGGCGCCACGGGGCACGACGACGCGGCCGACGAGCCGCCGGGGGCCGCCCGGCCGGGGCACGCGGCCGAGGCGCGGCCGGCTCCGGACACCCCGGGGGCCGGAGGTCCGCGACAGGCCGAGGCCCCGGACAGCGCCGCGCGGTCGACGGAGCCGGAGCGCGCCGTCGAGCCGGCGCGGAGCGCGGGGCCGGAGGCGGCCCCGGGTGGCGCCGGGCCGGACGGGCGCACAGCCGCCGAGGCCGCGCAGGCCGCCCGGCGCGTGCGGGCGCCGGTCACCGGGACGACTCCCGAGCGGGCGGAACCCGCGGGGCGTGCGGAAGCCGGCGCGTCTTCGGAGAGTGCGCGGGGTGCCTTTCCTCCGGCGACGAGCGAGCGCACCGGGGCGGCGCGACCCGCGCGGGACGCGACGCCCGAGCAGGCCGCGCCCTCGGAGGCGGCCGGGGCGTCCGAGGGCGCCGAGCACGTGGAGGCACCGGGGCGCGTCGCGACCGGCGCGGTCGCGGAAGCAGCCGTGCCCTCGACGGCCGCTGAGGACACGGAAGCCGCCGCGACCCCGCAGGCCCCCGACGGGGACGCGGTGTTCAAGGTGCGGCTGGCCAACTTCGAGGGACCCTTCGACCTGCTGCTGCAGTTGATCTCGCGGCGCAAGCTGGACGTGACCGAGGTGGCGCTGTCGAAGGTCACCGACGAGTTCATGGCGCACATCCGGGCCATGGGGGCGGACTGGGACCTCGACCGGACGACCGAGTTCCTGGTGGTGGCCGCCACGCTGCTCGACCTCAAGGCGGCCCGGCTGCTGCCCGCCGCGGAGGTCGAGGACGAGGCGGACCTGGCCCTGCTGGAGGCCAGGGACCTGCTCTTCGCGCGGTTGTTGCAGTACCGCGCGTACAAGCGGGTCGCGGAGATCTTCACCGACCGGCTGGACGACGAGGCCCGCCGCTACCCCCGTACCGTCGGCCTGGAGCCGCACCACGCGGAGCTGCTGCCCGAGGTGGTCATCAGCATCGGTGCCGAGGGGTTCGCCAGGCTCGCGGTGAAGGCGATGCAGCCCAAGCCGAAGCCACAGGTGTACGTGGACCACATCCACGCCCCGCTGGTCAGCGTGCGGGAGCAGGCCGGGATCGTCGTCGCGCGGCTGAGGGAGCTGGGGGAGGCCGACTTCCGCACGCTCGTCGAGGACACCGACGACACCCTCACCGTCGTCGCGCGCTTCCTGGCGCTGCTGGAGCTGTACCGGGAGAAGGCCGTCGCGCTGGAGCAGGAGACCGCCCTCGGGACGCTGCTGGTGCGTTGGACCGGCGGGGACGGGGCCGAGGCGCCGAGGGTGACGGACGAGTTCGACCGGCCGCCCGAGCGGGCCGGGGAGGAGGAGAAGGCGTGAGTGGACGGACCGGCGCACGGCCGGCCGGATCGGGTTCCGTCGCCGGTCTGGAACTCAGACCCGCACTGGAGGCCGTGCTGATGGTCGTGGACGAGCCCGCGACCGAGGAGCACCTGGCGCGGATCCTGGAACGGCCAAGGCGGCAGATCGCGGACGCGCTGCGCGCGTTGGCCGACGAGTACACCGCGCAGGGCCGCGGCTTCGAACTGCGGTTCGTCGCGGGCGGCTGGCGGTTCTACACCCGCGGGGCGTACGCGGCCGCCGTCGAGCGGCTCGTCCTGGACGGCCAGACAGCCCGGCTCACCCAGGCCGCGCTGGAGACCCTCGCGGTCGTCGCCTACCGCCAGCCGGTCAGCCGCAGCCGGGTCTCCGCGGTGCGCGGGGTCAACTGCGACGGCGTGATGCGCACCCTGCTGCAACGCGGTCTGGTCGAGGAGGCGGGCACGGAACCCGAAACAGGTGCGATCCTGTACAGGACGACGAACTACTTCCTGGAGCGGATGGGCCTGCGCGGTCTGGACGAGCTCCCGGAGCTCGCGCCCTTCCTCCCGGAGGCGGAGGCGATCGAGGCCGAGACCCAGGAGGGCGTTGTGTCGTTCGACCCGGACGCTCCCGAGGACGGTCCGGCGCCAGACGACGATCACACGACGACGACGGAACTTTGATGCGAAGCAGCGGCAGCGGCAGGAACAGCGGACGCGGTAACCACCGCGGCGCCGGGAACAACAGGGACGACAAGCAGGGCGGCCAGGGCCGTCCGCGCAAGCCGCGCCCCGAGGAGCGCCGCTACGACGTGGGCCCCGGCGCCACCAAGGACGGCCCCAAGTCCGGGCGCGGCGGCGCGGCCCGAGGCGGCGCCAAGGGCGGCCCCAAGCAGTCCCAGTCCCCGCAGGGACAGGGCCGCGGAGGCCGTACGGCCCCCGCGCGCTCCCGTGAGTACGAGGCACGGGTCGAGGAGCGCAACCGCGAGCGGTACGCGGGCAAGAAGGACGTCAAGCTGCCGAAGACCTTCCCGGGCGCCGAGCAGGAGGGCGAGCGCCTGCAGAAGGTCCTCGCCCGCGCGGGCTACGGCTCCCGGCGAGCCTGCGAGGAACTGATCGAGCAGGCCCGGGTCGAGGTCAACGGCGAGATCGTGCTCGAGCAGGGCCGCCGGGTCGACCCGGAGAAGGACGAGGTCAAGGTCGACGGCCTGACCGTGGCCACGCAGTCGTACCAGTTCTTCTCGCTGAACAAGCCCGCCGGTGTGGTCTCCACGATGGAGGACCCGGAGGGGCGGCAGTGCCTCGGGGACTACGTCACCAACCGGGAGACCCGGCTGTTCCACGTGGGCCGGCTGGACACCGAGACCGAGGGCGTCATCCTGCTCACCAACCACGGGGAGCTGGCGCACCGGCTGACCCACCCCAAGTACGGTGTGAAGAAGACGTATCTCGCGGCCATCGTCGGCCCGATCCCGCGCGACCTGGGCAAGAAGCTCAAGGACGGCATCCAGCTGGAGGACGGCTACGCGCGCGCGGACCACTTCCGGGTCGTCGAGCAGACCGGCAAGAACTACCTGGTCGAGGTCACCCTGCACGAGGGCCGCAAGCACATCGTGCGGCGCATGCTGGCCGAGGCGGGCTTCCCGGTGGAGAAGCTGGTGCGCACCGCCTTCGGCCCGATCACCCTGGGCGACCAGAAGTCGGGCTGGCTGCGCCGGCTGTCCAACACCGAGGTCGGCATGCTGATGCAGGAGGTCGACCTCTAGGAGCCTTCGGGGACCCCGGGCCGCGCTTCGCCGGAGCCCCTTGCGGGTGATCACCGTTCCCTTTAAGGTCAGTGTGACGATAAAGGGAATGGTGATCACATGCCGAACAACGCAGCCACCGGAGCACTGCTGGGCCTCGCCCTCGGGGACGCCCTCGGATACCCGACCGAGTTCCACAGCGTGCCCTCGATCCTCGCCAAGTACGGTCCCTGGCGGGAGATGCGGCTGCCCGAGCCGGCCCTCATCACCGACGACACCCAGATGACCCTCGCCGTGGCGCGCGGCCTGCGCACGGCCATGGACCGCGGTGTGCTCGCCCCGAAGCGGCTGGAGCGCCCGCTGCGCGAGGAGTTCGTGGACTGGTACCAGTCGCCGGACAACAACCGCGCCCCGGGCAACACCTGCCTGCGCGCCTGCAACCTGCTCAAGGCGGAGGGACGGGCCTGGCAGGACGCCAGTCAGATCGGCTCCAAGGGCTGCGGCGCCAACATGCGGGTCGCCCCGGTCGGCCTGGCGCCCGGCCTGAGCGACGAGCAGCGCGCCGGCGCCGCCCAGCTCCAGTCCGGCCTCACCCACGGGCACCCCACCGCGCTGGCCGCCTCCGACCTCACCGCGCACGCCGTGCACCTGCTCGCGCAGGACACCGACCCGGCGGAACTGGTCGCGCTGCTGCGGTCGTACGCCGTCGAGAACCGCACCCGCTACCACCACACCTGGCTCGGCGACCTGTGGACCCGCGCCCACGACCCGAGCCCCGAGCACTTCATCGCGCGCGGCTGGGACGAGTGCCTGGGCGTCCTGGACCGGCTGGCCGAGGCACTGCGCCACCCCGACCCGGAGACCGACCCGTGCCTGGCCACGGGGCAGGGATGGATCGCGGAGGAGGCCCTGGCGACAGGGCTGCTGTGCTTCCTGCTGTTCACCGACGAGCCGGTGACCGCGCTGCGCCGGGCCGCCTGCACCTCCGGCGACTCCGACTCCCTGGCCTGTCTGGCCGGTGCCTTCGCGGGCGCCCACGCCGGGGTCGACGCCTGGCCCCGCGAGTGGGCGGACCGGGTGGAGCACGGCAGTGAGCTGGTGACGCTCGGCGCCCTCTGGGACGCCTGAGCGGTCAGACCAGTCTGATCGAGTCGCCCTCGACGGCGATCTGCTCGGCGGGCAGGGGCCGGGGAGCCGGGCCCGCGGCCACGGAGCCGTCCTCGATGCGGTACCTGCTCCCGTGGCAGGGGCAGTCGATCGTGCCGTCGGCGACCTTGTTGACGGTGCAGCCCTGGTGGGTGCAGATCGCCGAGAACGCCTTGAACTCGCCCTGTGCCGGCTGGGTGACCACGACCTTCTCCTCCTTGAAGACCGTGCCGCCGCCGACCGGGATGTCGGCCGTCGCCGCCAGCACCTGTCCGGCCGAGGCGTTCGCCGACGCCGCGGGCGACTCCGTCTCGGACGAGTTGTCCTCGTCGCCGTATTCGCCACAGCTCACGGCGAGGGTGGCGGCGCCCGTCGCGAGGAGGACCGTGCGGCGTGTCGCGGGGTGGGTCATGTCGTCACTCCGAACGTGCGGAAGAACCAGAAGGCGGAGGTCAGCCAGATCAGGGTGAGGGCGGCGAAGACCGCTCCGCCGATGACCGGCAGTAGCCAGCCCGGAAGACGCTCCGAGCGGAGCAACAGCATCTTCGCACTGAAAGCACCGAAGAAGAAGCAACCCAGGACGGAATGCCACAACACGCGCGTTTCGTAGGTCTGGTAGCCCAGGGCGTACAGGCAGTGCACCGCCACGGGCACGGCCGTCAGGAACGCAGCCCGGCCCGACCAGCGGTGCAGCACCGGCACCCAGCGCGGGCCCGGCAACCTGCCGTACAGCATCAGGGCGGAGACCGACTGCACCACCGCCAGCAGGACCGCGGTCGTCGCCAGCCAGGACTTCACGGCCCCGGTGCCGCTGAACCCGGCCAGGCTGAACGCGGTCCCGGCGGGGTCGTGGACCCTGCCGTAGACGCCGAGGGCCACCGCGACCGCCGCGGCGACCAGGGCGGGCACCAGCAGGGCGGTGACGCCCCCGGCGGGCCGGGGCGGGGGCGGGACGCTCTGGGTGGCGGCGTTCGGGTCGACGGTCATGGTCGCCTCCCTGGTCGTGGGATCGCACGCGGTCCGACGCCGCGCTGACCGGGCGTCACCGGGACCGGGGAATGGGCGGTCACACGGGCACCTTCACGGGCACCCGCGGTCACACGGGCACCTTCACGGGCACCTGCGGTCTCACCGGCACCCGCGGTCTCACCGGCACCCGCGTTCGGGGGAGCCTCGGCGGTCGGGCAGGTGCCCGCGGTCGGGGAAGTCTCGGCGGTCACCGGGGCGCCGGCCGTTGCCGGGTCACCGGCGGTCACGGGGACACCGGCCGGGCCGTGAGCCGCCGTCCGTCGAGCGTCACCGCGCCGGTACCCGGGTCGATCGGGGGAGCCGCCTCCGGCACGCCGTCGCGGGTGAGGACTCCGACCTGGGAACCGTCCCTGAGTACGATCCAGCCGCTGTCGATCCGGGCGGAGCGCACGGTGGCGGTGGTCCGCCACAGCCGGGACGGCCGCGCGGACCGCTCGGCGGTGAAGGCGTGCCGCCCGCCGGCATCGACGGTGCCGCGCACCCGCACCCCCGCCGTCAGCGTGCCGTCCAGCCGGGTACCGCCCTCGCCGGTCAGGTGCAGCGAGCCGTCGTCCGCCACGTCCCCCCTCAGCCAGGACTCCCGGGTACGGCCGTCGCAGTAGTACGCGATCGCCTTCCGGCCCCGCACGGACACCGCGACGGCCGCCGCGTCGTCGTCGGTCCGCCCGGTGTAGTCGGTCTGCGCGGCGGCCGTCGCCGTCGCGGACGGCGAGGGCGCCGAGGGCACCGGGGCCGGGGACACAGCGGCCGGGGAGCCCGACGGCCGCGCACCCCGATCGGCCGACGACGCGTCCCGCGTCCCCGTCGTCGTGTCGAGGACGAGCAGGACCAGCGCGAACACCAGTCCCGAGAGCAGGGTCAGCAGCGGTCCCGGACGTTTCATCACGGCCTCCCCCGAGGCGGGTCTGCCTGACATCAGAGCCGACGGCCCGCCACCCGTAAAGAGGCGCATCGGGGGCGTACTCACCCGAAGTGGCGCAAGGGCGCGTTCCGGGGGACAGCGGAGGAGCCCGCACACCCCGCCCTCGGAACCCCGCCGGAGACACCCGCCCGGTCCGCCCGGCAGCCGCCGCGACGCCCGTCTCAGCGGGCGGGCGGCGCGCCGCCGAAGAGCGCGGGCTGACTACGCTGGGCGGGAGCAAGCCGAAACGCGAGGAGCAGCACAGTGGCGGTACGAGCGGTCCGGGGGGCCGTCCAACTGGATCGGGACGAGGCCGGGCACATGGACGAGCGGGTCGGAGCCCTGCTCACGGCCGTCCTGGAGCGGAACTCCCTCACCACCGACGACCTGATCAGCATCTGGTTCACCGCCACCCCCGACCTGCACAGCGACTTCCCGGCGGCCGCCGCCCGCAAGCTGGGCATCGTCGACGTACCGCTGATCTGCGCCCAGGAACTGGACATCGAGGGCGCCATGCCGCGCGTCGTCCGCCTCCTGGCGCACGTCGAGTCGGACCGGCCGCGCTCCGGCATCACCCACGTCTACCTCGGCGCCGCGGGCGCCCTGCGCAAGGACATCGCCCAGTGAGGACCGCGCTCGTCATCGGAACCGGGCTGATCGGCACCTCCGCCGCCCTCGCCCTGGCCCAGCGGGGCGTCACCGTGCACCTCGCCGACCACGACCCCGGGCAGGCCCGTACGGCGGCCGCGCTGGGCGCCGGCACCGACGAGCCGCCCGAGGGGCCCGTCGACCTCGCCCTGGTCGCCGCGCCGCCCGCCCACGTGGCGGCCGTGCTCGCCGACGCCATGCGGCGCGGCGCGGCCCGCGGCTACATCGACGTGGCCAGCGTCAAGGGCGGACCGCGCCGCGACCTGGAGGCACTGGGGCTGGACCTGTCCGCGTACATCGGCACCCACCCGATGTCCGGCCGGGAGAAGTCCGGGCCGCTGGCCGCGAGCGGCGACCTGTTCGAGGGCCGCCCCTGGGTGCTCACCCCGACCCGGGACACCGACACCGAGGTCCTCAACCTCGCGCTGGAGCTGGTCTCGCACTGCCGCGCCGTACCCGTCGTCATGGACGCCGACGCGCACGACCGCGCGGTGGCGCTCGTCTCCCACATGCCGCACCTGGTCTCCAGCCTGGTCGCCGCCCGCCTGGAGAACGCCGAGGAGTCGGCGGTACGGCTGTGCGGCGGGGGCATCCGGGACGTGACCCGCATCGCCGCCTCCGACCCCCGGATGTGGATCGACATCCTGTCCGCGAACCCCGGGCCGGTCGCCGACCTGCTCTCCGACGTCGCCGCCGACCTCGACGGGACGGTCCGCGCCCTGCGGGCCCTGCAGTCCTCCGACGAGGACAAGCGCCGCGAGGGCGTCAGCGGCATCGAGGACGTGCTGCGCCGGGGCAACGCCGGCCAGGTCCGCGTCCCCGGCAAACACGGCACCGCGCCGCGCGCCTACGAGGTCGTGGCCGTGCTCATCGACGACCAGCCGGGCCAGCTGGCCCGCATCTTCGCCGACGCGGGCCGGGCCGGCGTCAACATCGAGGATGTGCGCATCGAGCACGCGACCGGGCAGCAGGCCGGCCTGGTGCAGCTGATGGTCGAGCCGAAGGCGGCACCGGTGCTGTCCGCCGCGCTGCGCGAGCGGGGCTGGGCCGTCCGGCAGTAGCGGCGGCCGCTCGACCGGGCCGTGAGAGGGCACTCGGGGAGCCAGTAACCTTGTGCGGGGCGGATCCGCCCCGCACACCCGCTCTCGTACCGCACCAGGAAGGTGTCCCCCCGTGGAAAACGGCGCCGCCCAGCCCGTGATCGTCGCCATCGACGGTCCCTCCGGCACGGGCAAGTCCAGCACGTCCAAGGCGGTCGCCGCCCAGCTCGGTCTCAGCTACCTGGACACCGGCGCCCAGTACCGGGCGATCACCTGGTGGATGGTGACCAACGGCATCGACACCGAGGACGCCGCCGCCATCGCCGCGGCAGCCGCCAAGCCGGACATCGTCTCGGGAACCGACCCGGTCAAGCCGACGATCACCGTGGACGGCGTGGACGTGGCCGCCCCGATCCGCACCCAGGAGGTCACCTCCGAGGTCAGCGCGGTCAGTGCGGTGCCCGAGGTGCGGTCCCTGATCACCGAGCTGCAGCGGTCCATCGCGGCGAACGCCCGGCGCGGCATCGTCGTCGAGGGCCGTGACATCGGTACCACCGTGCTGCCCGACGCCGACCTGAAGATCTTCCTCACCGCCTCTCCGGAGGCGCGGGCCGCCCGCCGCAGCGGCGAACTCGGCCAGGGCACCGACGTCCACGCCACCCGTGAGGCCCTGATCAAGCGGGACGCGGCCGACTCCAGCCGGAAGACGTCCCCGCTCGCCAAGGCGGACGACGCCGTCGAGGTGGACACCACCGAGCTGACCCTCGCCCAGGTCATCGAGCGCGTGGTCACCCTCGTCGAGGAGAAGCGGGCCGGGAAATGACCGCTCCCTCAGAGCGCGGCGCCGAGGTGGGCCGGCGGATCGGCGTCGGCCTGATGTACGGGCTGTGGAAGCCGCGGGTGCTCGGCGCCTGGAAGGTGCCCGCCACCGGCCCGGTGATCTTCGCCGTCAACCACTCGCACAACATAGACGGCCCGATGGTGATGGGCGTGGCACCCCGGCCGACGCACTTCCTGATCAAGAAGGAGGCGTTCGTCGGCCCGCTCGACCGCTTCCTGACCGGCATCGGCCAGCTGAAGGTGGACCGCTCCTCCGCCGACCGCACCGCGATCACGCAGGCGCTGGGCGTCCTGGACAACGGCGGCGCCCTCGGGATCTTTCCCGAGGGCACCCGCGGCGAAGGCGACTTCGCCGCGCTGCGCGCCGGGCTCGCCTACTTCGCCGTACGCGGCGGGGCACCGGTCGTCCCGGTCGCGGTGCTGGGAAGTTCCGACAGGCGCGGACGGTTGATAAAGGGGCTGCCGCCGCTGCGCAGCCGCGTCGACGTGGTCTTCGGCGAGCCCTTCGAAGCCGGCGACGGCAGCGGCCGGCGCACCCGCAAGGCGCTGGACGAGGCGACCGAGCGCATCCAGCTGCAGCTCACCGGCCACCTGGAAAACGCCAGGCGCCTCACCGGGCGCTGAGCGACACTTCGAGTAGTGGATCACCGTACGTCCGGAGATCCACCGACCACCACGATGAACGACGAGGTACGGACTTCCATGAACGACCAGAACGGGCCCGAGGGCTCGGCCGAGCACGAGTACGACCACGGGGCGCTCGGCGACGCCGAGTACGCGCAGTTCATGGAGCTCGCCGCGGAAGAGGGCTTCGACGTCGAGGACGTCGAGGGCGCCATCGAGGCGGCGGGCCACGGCCCGCTGCCCGTCCTCGCCGTCGTCGGCCGCCCCAATGTCGGCAAGTCGACCCTCGTCAACCGGATCATCGGGCGCCGCGAGGCCGTCGTCGAGGACCGGCCGGGCGTCACCCGCGACCGGGTCACCTACGAGGCCGAGTGGGCGGGCCGCCGCTTCAAGGTCGTCGACACCGGCGGCTGGGAGCAGGACGTCCTCGGTATCGACGCCTCCGTGGCCGCCCAGGCCGAGTACGCGATCGAGGCCGCCGACGCCGTCGTCTTCGTCGTCGACGCCAAGGTGGGTGCCACCGACACCGACGAGGCCGTCGTCCGGCTGCTGCGCAAGGCCGGCAAGCCGGTCGTGCTGTGCGCGAACAAGGTCGACGGCCCGAGCGGCGAGGCCGACGCCTCGTACCTGTGGTCCCTGGGCCTCGGCGAGCCCCACCCGGTCTCCGCGCTGCACGGCCGCGGCACCGGCGACATGCTGGACGCCGTCCTGGAGGCGCTGCCGGACGCCCCCGAGCAGACCTTCGGCGCGGCCGTCGGCGGTCCGCGCCGCATCGCGCTGATCGGCCGCCCCAACGTCGGGAAGTCCTCCCTGCTGAACAAGGTGGCCGGCGAGGAGCGCGTCGTCGTCAACGAGCTGGCCGGCACCACCCGCGACCCGGTCGACGAGCTGATCGAACTCGGCGGCGTCACCTGGAAGTTCGTCGACACCGCCGGCATCCGCAAGCGCGTCCACCTCCAGCAGGGCGCGGACTACTACGCCTCGCTGCGCACCGCCGCCGCGGTCGAGAAGGCCGAGGTGGCCGTCGTCCTGATCGACGCCTCCGAGAGCATCTCCGTGCAGGACCAGCGCATCGTCACCATGGCCGTGGAAGCCGGCCGCGCGATGGTGATCGCCTACAACAAGTGGGACACCCTCGACGAGGAGCGCCGCTACTACCTGGAGCGGGAGATCGAGACCGAGCTCGGCCAGGTGGCCTGGGCGCCGCGGGTGAACGTCTCGGCGCACACCGGCCGTCACATGGAGAAGCTGGTCCCGGCGATCGAGACGGCCCTCGCGGGCTGGGAGACCCGGGTTCCCACTGGACGGCTGAACGCCTTCCTGGGCGAGCTGGTGTCCGCCCACCCGCACCCCATCCGGGGCGGCAAGCAGCCGCGCATCCTCTTCGGTACCCAGGCCGGCACCAAGCCGCCGCGGTTCGTCCTGTTCGCCTCCGGCTTCATCGAGGCCGGCTACCGCCGCTTCATCGAGCGCCGGCTGCGCGAGGAGTTCGGCTTCGAGGGCACGCCGATCCACATCTCGGTGCGGGTGCGCGAGAAGCGCGGCGCGAAGAAGAAGTGACACACGGCGAAAGGGGCGGCCCCGAGGGGGCCGCCCCTTTCGCTCTGTCCCGCGCTCGGTGCCGTCCCGGCGTCAGTACGCGCGGCGCGGGCCCGGCGGCAGCGCCGCCGGCACCGGCTGCATGGCGCCGGCTCGCTGCCCGAGCGGCCCGACCCGCTGCCACTGCCCCTGTCCCTGCTGCGGCCCCAGCCCCTGCCGGGCGCTCTGCGCACCCGCGCTGTAGGCGCCGTAGGAGCTGCTGAACGACCCGGGGCGGGGCCGTTCGTCCGAGCCCGTCCCGATCGGGATCGTCCCGAAGGCGCTGAACCCCAGCTCCTCCTCGCCGCTGCGGTCACCCGGCAGTGAGCGGAAGGACTTGACGTACTCGGCGTAGAGCGCGTCGTAGATCGGCGTGGCCGAGGGGCTGCCGAAGGGGTCCTGAGCCGGCCGAGCGGAGGGGATCGACGGGTACGAGGGGCGGCGGGGAACGTGGTATGCGTGCACGTAAGTCAAAACGACCGGTTCCGAGAAGGGATGCGGGCCCCGGGCCGCGGGGGCGCGGGGTGCTGCGTCACGTGCCCGCCAGCGGCATCGCCGCCGCCACCAACTTGCCGTTGGCCGCGGCCTTGTCGAGCGCGTCGCGCATGAGGTCCTCGCGCGGCTGCCGTCCGATGGTGCCCACGGGGGCCGCGAACATGAGGACCTGCTGGTGCTTGTTGGCGGCGGCCCGCCACCCCTCGGTCACCTGCAACGGCTGGTGCGCCTGCCACCAGGCCACCTGCTGACCGCCGTTCGCCGACGGCTGCAGCACCGCGTGCAGTTGGCCCATCGCCAGCAGCACCGACCAGCCGTGCTGCACCGGCGGCACCTCGGTCAGCTCGGTGAGCGGCATGAACCCCTGCTCGATCAGCAGCGGCAGGAAGTCGTCGCCGGCGCCGGTGGCGCCCGGCCGTACGATCGGCGCCGTCGGCTCGACGACGAGCGCCGGGTGCAACTCCCCGGCGATCAGCACGAGTCCGCTGGTCACGCCGAGCACGGCCTGCTCGGGAACGACCTTCTCGGGCTCCAGGTCGACGGCGTCGCCGCTGATGGAACGGACAGCGCCCTGCAACTGCTCCTCGGTGACCTGCACGACCTGGGAGGGCAGGCAGGTGGAGTGGGCGAAGGCGAGGACGGCGGTCTCCTCGCCGATGAACAGGACGGTGCTGGTGCGCTCGTGCTCGGAGTCGCCCGGGGTGCGGCAGGACGTGCAGTCGTAACTGCCCGGGGCGTTCTCTCCGGCGAGCAGCCGGTCGGCTTCTTCGTCGCCGATCTCGGCGCGTACCTCGTCGCTGACGTCGAGCATGCGCGGCACGGGTGGCTCCCTCGGAGTGCGGTGCGTCGGTAGGCCGGGTGGCTCCCCGGCTCATGAAGAAGACAACGGGTGATCTGTGGCGGGGGTCACGCAGTACGGCGAACGGAATCCGACCGTCGGACGCGGACGGTCGCTTTCGGTGCCGAATCGACCACTCACCGTCAAGTAACGTCAAGGTAACGGTGATTGGGTCCGTGAACTGAATCACAGTTTGCCCGAGTTGCCGTCGGCCATATCGGGGCAATGCCTCACGGAGCGGGCGGATCGCCGGCCGGGCTACCTGCGGTAACGGTCAACTGGCCTGCATGAACGGGGAGTTGGTTGATGAGAGCTGCGCGCAGTCCCTACATTCCTCCGCCGTGTGCACCGAGCACCGCCCGGGGACGTCCGCCGGCCGCGCAGAGCAGGATCGCGCAGCACCACCGCCGGCGGACGGGGCGGAGCGCCCCACCGCGCCCCTGCGCGGGAAGCGCCCCGCCCTGGGGGAAGTCCCGGGTTGTTCGAGAGGGAATTACATGTCCGAATGTGCCGATACCACTCGCGACACCGCGCGCAAGAAGCGCACCACGGCGGTCCTCGCCGGGGCGGTACTCCTCGCCCCGCTCGGACTGCTGGCCGCGACCGGCGACGCCGCCGCGGCGGACAGCGGAGTGTGGGACCGCATCGCCCAGTGCGAGAGCGGCGGCAACTGGCACATCAACACCGGCAACGGCTACTACGGCGGACTGCAGTTCGCCGGCTCGACCTGGCGCGCGTACGGCGGCACCGCCTACGCCCCGACCGCCGACGGGGCCACCAGGGAACAGCAGATCGCCGTCGCCACCAAGGTCCAGCGCGCCCAGGGCTGGGGCGCCTGGCCGGTCTGCTCGGCGCGCGCCGGAGCGTCCGGAAGCGCGCCCGCGACCGGCTCGGCGTCCGGCGGATCGGGCGCGACCCGGCAGAAGACGACCACCAGGCACACCGCTCCGGCCGAACGGGCCGAGCCCACCGCGCCGGCGTCCGGGCGCTCCGCCGGACACACCAACCGCGGCAGCTCCCGTGGCGACTACACCGTCCGCGCCGGCGACACGCTGAGCGCCATCGCCGCGAGCAACGGAACCACCTGGCAGCGCCTCTACGCGGCCAACAGGGCCGTCATCGGCGCCGACCCCGACCTGATCGTGCCCGGCCAGCGCCTCGTCCTCTGAGCCCGGCCCCCGGCGAAGGGGGCGATCCCACGGCACGAGCCCCGTCCGGTCCGCCGACCGGGTGGGGCTCCCGCCGTGCGGGGCGCGGCTTGCGAGGGCACCACGACGGCCCGCCTGCCGTGGCCCGATGTTCCGCACGGCCCCGCTGCTCGCCCTCGCCGCCGCCCTGCTCGCCACCCCCTGCCCCGCCGCCCACGCGGCCCTTCCGCCGCCCCCGCCCGGCCCGCTTCCCGCGCCCGTCCCCTACGCGTGCGTCGTCGACGCGTGGCCCTGGGGCTGCGTCGCCGACTGCGGGAGCGGCGGACGCTGGCACGCCGACACCGGGAACGGCTTCTACGGCGGGCTCCAGTTCTGGCAGCCGACCTGGGTCGAGTACGGCGGCCTGGCCCACGCCCCGCGCGCCGACCTCGCCACCCGGGAACAGCAGACCGAGGTCGCGCGGGAGGCACTGGCCGTACAGGGCTGGTCGGCGTGGCCGGCCTGCTCCCGGCGCTACGGGCTGGAGGGCCGCATGCACACCGTGCGGACCGGCGACACGCTGTCGTCCGTCGCCGCCCGGTACCGGGTCGAGGGCGGGTGGCGGGCGCTGTACCGGGCCAACAGGGAGACGCTCGGCCGCCGCCCCGACCGGCTGAGGCCCGGTACCCTCCTGGTCATCCCGGCGGAGGCGGCGCGCGGCCAGGACCGCGTTCCGGCCGTGTCCGGCCCTCCGCTGCCCCCTCCGAACGGGACCGCCACTCGGCCGTCTCCCCGCTGAACACGACCGTGCCGCGCCGCAGTTCGTACACGAACCCCGGGCGCTCGCGCAGCGCCGGCGGCAGCCGCTGCTCGGCGAGGACCACACACGCGGGCAGGGCGGCCAGCAGGTCGTACGTGCGGGCGGCGACCGCGGGGGACATCCCCTGGGCCGGCTCGTCGACGAGCACCACGCGCGCGCGGGACAGCAGCGCGCGGGCCAGGGCGAGCATCCGCTGCTCGCCTCCGGAGAGCGTGCCCGCGCGGCGCGGCAACAGGTCCGCGAGCGCGGGATAGGCGGCGAGTGCAGGGTCGAGGACTTCGGCCGCCAGTTCGAGGTTCTCCCGGACCGTCAGCGTGCCGAACACGGCCTGCCGCTCGGGAACCAGGCACAGTCCCCGGCGGGCCCGCCGGAACGCGGGCACGCCGGTGACGTCGGCGCCGTCCCACACCACCGACCCCGCCGACAGCGGCACCGTCCCGGCCAGCGCGCGCAGCACCGTCGTCCGGCCGCTGCCGTTGCGGCCCAGCAGGACGGTCAGGCCCGCGGAGGGGGCGGCCAGGGTGACGCCGTGCAGCGCCTCCAGGGGGCCGTAGCGCACGCGCGCGTGGCGCAGGGCGAGGGTCACGGCGTCGGCGCCCCCTCCGCGTCGAGGGCGTCGAGGGCGTCCAGCACGGTTCCGGGCGGGCCCGAGGCGACGATCCGGCCCGCCGCCATCACATGGACCACGTCGGCCAGGTCGGCCACCAGGTCGAGGTCGTGTTCGACGACCAGCAGCGCGGTGCCGTCGGCGGCGAGCGCCGCCAGCAGCCGCGTCAGCGCGGCGACCTCGGCGCCGTCCAGCCCGGCGGCCGGCTCGTCCAGCAGGAGCACCCGCGGGGTGCCCGCCAGGGCGCGGGCCAGCTCCACCCGGCGCAGCGTCCCGGTCGGCAGGCCCTCCGCGCGGGCCCCCCGCACGGCGCCGTCGAGCCCGCACAGCGCCAGGGCGCGCGCCACCGCCGCCGGATCCCGCACCCGGCCCTGTTCGGCACCGACCCGGACGTTCTCCATGACGGTCAGCGACGAGAACATCGCCGGCTGCTGGAACGTGCGGGCGATCCCCAGCCGGGCACGGGCGTGCGCCGGCAGCCGCGTGATGTCCCGCGTCCCGAACAGCACCCGGCCGCGCACGGGCCGCAGCGTTCCCGCGAGGCAGTGGAACAAAGTGCTCTTCCCGGCCCCGTTCGGCCCCACCACCGCGGTCACCCGTCCCGGCCGCACCTCCACCCCGACCCCGCCGAGCGCGGTGAAGCCGCCGTAACGGGCGTGCAGTCCGACGGCTGTGAGGCGGGGCCGCGGCCCGGGGGGACGGTCGGGTGAGGTGGCCGCGGGGGCCGGCCGGGGTGGTGGTGGGGGTTCGCCGGTGGGGCGGGACGGCTCGGGCGGGGGGACGGGGTGGGCAGGTGGGGGTTGGGTGAGGGGGCGCGGCTCGGCAGCGGGTCGGGCCGGGGGAGCGGTGTCCGCCGGAGGCCGGCCTCGGACCGAGGCGGGGAGAGGCCGGCCGGACGCGGTGGAAGCCCCGCCCGAGCGGGCGGGAGCCGGTCCCGTCGGTCTGGTGGGTCGGGTGGGGCCGACGGGGCCGGCGGCGCTGGTGGGGCCGGGGCCGGTGCGGCTGGTACGTCCGGTCGGTTCAGCCGGTCCCGTCGGTCCGGTGGGTCGGGTGCGGCCACTTGGTTCCGTCGGCCCCCCAGATCCGGTCGGCCCGCTGGGGCCGGTCCTCGACCCGCCGGTGCTCGGCCCGCCGGTCCGCGTCAGCCGGGCTCGCGTCAGACCGGCCCGCGCCCGCCGGCCCGCCGGGGTCAGCGCGAGGGTGCCGGTTCGGCGGCGGCCCAGCGCGCGGAGCGCCTCGTACGGGCCCTGGGGGAGGCGGCCGACGAGGACGGCGAGGAGGCCGACGAGGGCCGCCGCCACACCTCCCCGGGTGCCCGCGTCCAGGCCGACCAGGAGGGCCGCCGCGGCCAGGGCACCCAGGGTGGTGTCGGCGCCCAGGACGACGACCGCGGCGAACCAGAGCAGGCTGCGGACGGGGTCGTACACACCG
The DNA here is from genome assembly GCF_057707805.1 of Streptomyces sp. bgisy159. Lineage (NCBI taxonomy): Bacteria > Bacillati > Actinomycetota > Actinomycetes > Kitasatosporales > Streptomycetaceae > Streptomyces > Streptomyces sp. bgisy159. Next base: position 43,620 of record NZ_JBYIQX010000035.1, read on the forward strand.
GGGTCGAAGGCGCGCAGACCCATGGCGAGCAGTGCGCCGCCGAGCGCGGCCAGGGCGGCCCCGACGACGAACGCCAGCAGCTTCAGGGACGGGACCCGCACCCCCGACGCCGCCGCGCCCGCCTCGTCGTCCCGCACGGCCGCCAGCGCCCGGCCGGCCCGGTCCCCGCGCAGGAGCCGCGTCACCAGCAGGGCGCCGCACAACAACGCCAGCTCCAGGACGTAGTACGCGCGGTCCCCGTCGAAACCGGCGGGGCGGCGCACCGCCAGCCCGGCGGTCGCGTACGGCTGGGCGAACACGAAACGGCTCACCCCGACGCCCACCGCGAAGGTCGCCAGCGCCAGGGCGAGGCCGTGGCGCCGGATCGCGGGCCACCCGGTGAGCAGGCCGAGCGGCGCCACCAGCAGCACCGCCACCACCAGCGCCGCCAGCTCCGGCAGCCGCGGCAGCCCCGGGAAGCGGCCTGCGGCCAGCAGGGCGGTGAACAGGGCCCCCAGCCCCGCGTACGCCGCCTGCCCGAGGGAGATCTGACCGCCCCGGCCGGTCACCACGACCAGCGACAGCAGCACCACGCCGAGCGCCGGCACCTGGACCGACGTGTGCAGGTCGGAGCCCGCGAGGCCCAGCGGGAGCAGGAACAGCACCACCGCGACGGCCCACGCCCCCGGCGGGGCCGGCACACGCGCGGTGGCCGTGCGCGGCAGCGCGTCACCGCTGCCCACGCCGGGCAGCGCCAGTGCCGCGACCAGCAGCGCGACCACGAACAGATTGGCCCCCAGCGCCTGCAGCAGCGGCTCTTGCCAGCCCGCCGGGTGCAGCCGCGTCAGCTGGCTCTGCGCCACCCCGACGCCCAACGCCACCGCGATCGCCACCGGCAGGCTGCGCATCCGGGCCGCCACCGCGACCGCCATCACCTCCATGACCAGCAGCGGCAGCCCGTACGGGTCGAGCCGGACGTACGGCGCCAGCAGCACGCCCGTCAGCCCCGCCGTGAACGAGCCGAACGCCCAGCCCGCCGCGGCGACCCGGTCCGCGTCGATGCCGCCCAGCACCGCCAGCCGCCGGTCGTCCACCACCGCCCGCAGCTCCCGCCCGAACCGCGTCCGGCGCACGACCGCCGCCACCGCGGCCGCCAGCGCCACGACGACCGCCAACGCACCCCAGGGGTCCGCCGGCAGCAGCCGCGGCACATCCTGCTGCGCCCCCTGGCCCCACACCAGCGCCGCCCCGCCCACCAGCAGCACGAACACCCCGATCGACGCGACCAGGGACCGCGCCGGGTCGCCGCCCGGCACGGCCGACGGCCGGAACACGAACCGCTCCAGCACCAGCCCGATCGCCGGGGCCAGCACCAGCAGCGTGACCGCAGCGCCCAGCCACAGCGGCCATCCCCACACCGACACGCACTGCCGCAGCGCGTACGCGCACACCATCGCGACCGCCCCGTGCGCGAGGTTCAGCACGCCCGTCGCGCGGTACGTCACGATCAGCCCGATGCCGGTCAACGCGGCCGCGCTGCCGACCGAGAGACCGGCGACGGTGAGGTCGTACGTCAGCGAGGACATGCTCAGCCGTCCGCCGCGTCCGGTTCGCAGACCGGGCAGGGGCGCAGGGCGCCGCTCGCCGCCAACCCGGTGTCCACCGGCACCGCCTCCGGCTTCCCGGCGACCAGCGGGCAGTCCGCGCGGTGCCACAGCGTGCCGCCCGGCACCGTCCGCAGCTCCCGGCTGACCGCCACGGGCGCCGCGGCCGGCCGACCCGGCTCCGCGTCGCCCTCCTGCTCGGCCGCCACCAGCAACCCGTACAGCTCCTCCACCCGGCCGGCGGCCACGCTGTCGCGGGCGTGTGCGAGCAGCACCGCCCCGGCGACGATCAGCGCGGCACCGGGCACCGTGCACGACGCCAGGTAGGGCAGCTGCCGCTCGGCGAACCGCTCGCCGGACACGCCGTACCAGCCGAGCACGCACAGCACCGCTCCGGCGGCGAGCGCGGCCCAGCCCGCCCACACGACCGGGTGCACGGTCCGCAGTCGCGCCGTCCGCATCGCTGGCTCCCACCTGTCGTAGGTCGCTTTTCGGGTGAAGTCGCTCTCCGGCTGAAAGGGGGGACTATGTGCTGATGTGTCGATGTGCCGATGGCTTGCACTATGCCCCGTGCGAGCCGACCCTGAAAGCATCGGGCGCACAGGGCCCGGACCGACACCCGGGGGTGACCCATATGGTTCTCGGGAGTGACCTCAGGCGGCGGAAGGCGGGACGGCCCACGGGACCGTCGGCGGGGAGGGGCACGGCGATCGCCGCCGCCCTGGTCCTGCTGCTCGCCCCGGCCCTCGCCGCGTGCGGCGGCGACGATGACGACGGCGGTCAGGCGACCACGTCCCCGACAGCGGTCACCTCCACGCCCGGCGGGTCGGCGAACGAGTCGTCGGCCGCCGGCGGACCGGCGGACCCGGCGGCCGCCGAGCAGGAGATCCGGCAGAACTGGGAGAAGTTCTTCGACCCCGACACCTCGATGGCGGAACGCCAGGCCGTCCTGGAGCACGGCGACCGGATGGGCCCCGTCCTGGGGATGTTCGGCAACGACGCCCGCGGCCGCCAGGCGCAGGCCCGGGTGACACAGGTGGAATTCACCTCGCCCACCGAGGCCACCGTCACCTACGACCTGATCGTGTCCGGCCAGACCGCGCTGCCGAACGCCTCCGGCAAGGCGGTCCAGGAGGACGGCACCTGGAAGGTCTCCGTCACCACGCTGTGCGCCCTGGTCTCGCTGAGCGGCAATGGCTCGCCGACGGCGATGCCGGGCTGCTGAGACCGCGGCTGCCGCGCTGCTGCTCCTGCTGACCGCGGCCTGCGGCAGCCGGCTCCCGGAGAGCGACTTCGAACACCGCGGCACCCCGACCGCGCAGGCCCCGCCCCTGCGCGTCGGCATCATCACCAGTGCCACCAGCCCGGTCGGCGGCGGTGCCTTCACCGGGCCGCGGGACGGGGCCAAGGCCTACTTCGACCGCCTCAACGCGCGCGGGGGCGTCGCCGGACGCCGCGTCGAGGTGCGCGAGTGCGACGACGGGGGCAGCGGCGTCGGCAACAACACCTGTGTGCACCGGCTGCTCGAGGAGGACCGGGTGGTCGCCCTGGTCGCCACCACCGTCCTGGACTACGCGGGCGCCCCGCGCGTCTCCCACGCGCGCGTGCCCGACATCGGGGGCCAGCCCATCGGCCCCGCCTACGACACCTGGCCGCACCTGTACAGCATCTACGGCAGCAGCGCGCCCCGGGACGGCACCGTCGGCTGGGACGGCGAACTGTACGGCGGTACCGAGGTCTACCGGTACTTCAAGAGCGAGCAGGGCGCCCGCACCGCCGCGGTGGTGTCGTACAACCAGGCCGCGTCCGCCGCCTACGCCCGGCTCGTGGAGCGCGGGCTGCGGGCCGAGGGCTACAAGGTCGTCACCGAGCAGGTCGACTTCGCGCTGCCCAACTTCCGCGCGGTCGCGGCCGACCTGAAGCGGCGCGGCGCGGACCTCGTCTTCGACGCCCTCGACACACACGGCAACGCACGCCTGTGCGCCGCGATGGACGACGTGGGCGCCCGGGTCACCGCCAAGGTCACCAACGTGCAGAACTGGACCTCCGCCGTCCTCGACGACTACCGGGACGCCCCGCGCTGCCGCAACGCCCTGTGGGCGACCGGGAAGAGCCGCAACTACGACGACACCTCGCACCCCGCCGTACGTGAGTTCCGCAAGGCCACCGAGGACCTGCGGACGCACTCCCAGTGGCAGCTGGAGGGGTGGGCGGCCGCCCTGTGGTTCACGCGGGCCGCGCGGGACTGCGCCGCCGAGGGCGTCACGCGCGCGTGCGTGGACGACCGGATCGCGCGCACCCGGGACTTCACCGCCGACGGGCTGCTCCTGCCGGTCTCCTTCGCAGCGCGCGCCGAGCCGCCGGAAACCAGCCGCGCCTGCCTGTCGGTGGCCCGCTGGCAGGACGGCGAGGGCTGGGTCACCCAGGGCGAGATGACCGAGAACTGCTTCGACGACGTGCCCCAACTCGCCTACCGGCCCTGAGCGTCGGAGCTTCCTGGCAGGCTGGCCCCCATGCTGGACACCTCGGCCCGCCTCCTGCGCCTCCTGTCCCTGCTCCAGGCCCACCGCGAGTGGTCCGGTGCCGCGCTCGCCGAGCGGCTGGGCGTCACCGCGCGCACGGTCCGCCGCGACGTCGACCGCCTGCGCGAGCTCGGCTACCCCGTCGACGCCAGCCCCGGCACCGGCGGCGGCTACCAGCTCGGCGCGGGCGCCGAGCTGCCCCCGCTGCTGCTGGACGACGACGAGGCGGTCGCCGTCGCCGTCGGCCTGCGCACCGCCGCCGGGCAGGGCATCGACGGCATCGGCGAGACCTCCGTACGCGCCCTGGCGAAGCTGGAGCAGGTGCTGCCGCAGCGCCTGCGCCGCCGGGTGGGTGCCCTGAACGCCTTCACCGTGCCGATGCTGCGCGGCCCGCGCTCCTCGGCCGTCGACCCGGCAGTCCTCACCGAGCTGGCCCACCTGTGCCGGGACGCCGAGCGGCTGCGCTTCGAGTACCGGGGCGGCGACGGCGCCGTGTCCCGCCGCACGGTCGAACCGCACCGCCTGGTGTGCAGTGAGCGGCGCTGGTACCTGGTCGCATGGGACGTGGACCGTGCCGACTGGCGGACGTTCCGGGTGGACCGCCTCACCCCGAGACCGCCGCACGGTCCGCGCTTCGCCCCGCGCGAACCGCCCGCCGACGACCTGGCCGCCTACGTCTCCCACGGTGTCTCCACGCGCGCGTACGCCGAGCAGGCGGCCGTGCGGCTGCTGGTGCCCCTGGCCGACGCCGCCGACCGGATCTCGCCCTCGGCCGGGACGCTGGAGGCCGACGGGCCCGATGCCTGCGTACTGCGCACGGGGGCGGCGAGCCTCGACGTGATGGTGATCCACATCGTGCTCATGGGCTTCGATTTCGAGGTGCTGGAACCGACCGGGCTGAGCGATGTGATCAGGACGGTGCGGGACCGGCTGTCCCGGGCGCTGGACCGGGCGGACGGGCCGGGAGCGGGCGGCTGACGGCCCGGCCGACCTGTACGGAGGTTCTGTGGAGATGCCGTGCAATTCCTATGCGGTGCGGGGTCTCCGTGAGCGGCCGGAATCCGAATCCGACGCTCCTGACGAAATGCTTCTTCCGGCGGGTTTTCCGGCCACTCGGCGAAGGAACGCCGACGCGATCGGGAATTGCGTTCGAATACACCGGAGAGGCGTGGGACCCTGCGTTTCATTCTGGCCGACGGTGACGGATCGCGGTCGGCGCGCGTGTCGTGATCCTGTGACAGAAGTGTGACCGGAGTGATCCGCCGTTGGTGGCACCGGGGTTCCGGACGTGCGGCGGGCGGCCTAGCGTGGCGGTATGGCACCCATTCCCACTCCGCCCCCGGAGCCCCAGGACAGCCCCGACGGTTATGTCGGCCTCGACGCCGAGCGGGCCGAGCGGCTCGCGCGCGAGCGCGGGTGGTCGACGGTGCGGTCGCTGCCGCCGGGAGCGATCATCACCATGGAGTACCGCGTGGGACGGCTGAACTTCGAGGTGCGCGACGGGCGGGTGGCCCGCGCCTGGAAGGGGTGAGCGGGCGGGACCGGGTGGGTGCGTACCGGTGGTCCCGCCGCGCCCGGTCCGTCAGCCGCCGGTCAGCGGGCGGGCCGCGGAGGTGGCCGCGGAGCGCGGGGCGCGGTCGGCGTGCGGCGGTCTGCGGCTGCCGGCCGGAGTGACCGGGGTGCGCTCGGAGCGGCCGTGGTGCGGGCCGGGGGCCAGGTAGGCCGGCGGCCTGGCGGCGGACCCACGGACCGGGGCGGCCGGCTCCCGGTGCGGGGCGGTGTCCCGGGCGGTCGCCGTCTCCTGCCCGGCGCGCGTTTCCCGTGCGGCTGCCTCCCGTACGGCACCTGCCTCCCGTGCGGCGGTCGCCTCCTGCGCCGGGGCCGGAGTTGGCTTCCGCGCGGCGGTCGCCTCCTGTACCGGGGTTGCTTCCCGTACGGCGGTCGCCTCCCGGGCCGGGGCTGCCTCCCGGGCCAGGACCGCGTCCCGGTCCGGGGCTGCCTCCTGGGGTGGGGCGGCCGTCCGGAGGACGCCGGCATCCGGGACCGCGGCCGTCTCGTGGGGGGCCGTGATCGTCTCGGCAGCCGCACCCGTCGCGGCCTCGCCCAGGGAGGAGGCCGAGGTCGGCCGGGCCCGGAGCGGTACCACCACCGGGGCCGGGGCCGTACCGGTGCGGCCGTCGCGCAGACGGTCCCGCAGGGCGAGGATCCACGCCTCGGAGCGGGCGATCAGCGGCTCGCACCAGGGCAGCGCCAGCAGGATCAGCAGTCCCGCGGCCCAGCCGAGCAGGACGTCGCTCAGCCAGTGGGTACCGAGGTAGACGGTGGTGAGTCCCACGCCGAGCGAGGTCACCGCGGACAGCGCGGACAGCCAGCGGCGGGCTCTGGGCGTGGACGCCAGGTAGGCCAGGATTCCCCAGGTGACCACGGCGTTCGCGGTGTGACCGCTCGGAAATATATCGCCGCCGAGCCACATCTCGTTGGAGCCGATGGTGGTCGCGTAGTGAGGTCCCAGCCGCCCCATGCCGATCTTCGCGGCGCCGACCGTGAGGTTCAGCAGCAGCAGTGAGGCACCCAGGGTGAGCAGGGGGCGCAGGGTGTGCTGGCGCCAGGATCTCCAGCCGAGCCAGGCGGCGACCATCACCGCGGTCGGGCCGCGCTGGCCGAGCACCACGTAGTAGTCGAGGAAGGCGTGGACCTCCGGCCACTGCTGATAGGGGCGGAAGAACATGACCTGCCAGTCCAGCCGGACCAGCCAGGAGGTCGTCACCACGAGCCACACGATGGCCAGGTAGAACGCCAGCGTCGCCGCGAACAGGGCCACCCGGTGCCGGCTCATGCTGGGCATGTCGCGGAGCGCCGGTCGTTCCGGCTCCCGGTCCAGCCTGGCGAACACCCGGTCCAGACGGGTGAGGTTTCGTTCGGTACGCACCCGATTGACGTTACAGCGCGTGAGCTGCGTTACCCGGCGAATCAACGGCTTTGTGATGACGATGTGATGTGGGATTGCTCTCAGGATGATGTTTATTCCGTAGGAATGGGCAATCCGAGAACGCGGGCGCTTCCAATTGTTTTGGCTGCTGTGCGGGCGCGTTTTAGTCGGCTTACGAAACGGTTCACCGAATGGTCGGACGCCATTCACTGCTGACCGGAGCCGTTCACCCGTCACCGGCCGTTGGTGAGCCGCGGCGGCTGGTCCCCGACGGCGGGAGGGCGGAGGGCGCGCGGAGCGGGGGTGGAGCGCACAGGTCGGCGAGGGCGCCGTGCGATCACGGAGCGCGCCGGGATGGTGGGTCGGTGTCGGCTCCGGCGGCGTGCCCCGCGGCGCGCGCGCCGTGCGGGCCGGTCGCGCTCCGGTGCCGCGCGAACGGAGCAGAGCCTCGCGCGCCCCTGCGGTCAGTACGGGGGCCCGAGCGCACCCCGGTTCCCGGCAGGCGTGTGCAAGCCGGGGCCTATGGGAATCGGCGTGCTGGAGGGACTCGTGGGAGTGGCGTACGCCACACGGGTTCTCCGTGGGGTGTGAGAGGTCCGCCACGTGACCGGCGCGCGAACTCGCGTACGCTGCGTGTCACTCGTCGTTCGTCTGCGCGGGCCGGGGACACCGCTCCTCCCCGGCCGAGCCGCGGGGCGTCCCCACCCCGCGAGCCCGCCGGACGCGGGGGAAAACCTGGGAGGTACGTACATGTCCGGGACGACCACGGCCGCCTCGGCGTCGCGCCGTCGGGCGGCCGGGGCCGGTGCCAGCCGCTGGGTCGTCCTCGTCGTGCTCTGCGTCAGCCTGTTGCTGGTCGCCGTGGACGCGACCGTGCTGCACGTCGCGGTACCCGCCGTCACCGAGGACCTCCGGCCCGGTGCCATGGAGCTGCTCTGGATCGTCGACACCTACCCGCTGGTCTGCGCCTCGCTGCTGATCCTCTTCGGGACGCTCGGCGACAAGGTGGGGCGCAGACGCGTCCTGCTGCTCGGCTACGCGCTGTTCGGGGTCGCCTCCGCGCTGGCCGCCTTCGCCCCGGACGCCCAGGTACTGATCGTGGCGCGCGGACTGCTCGGCGTCGGCGGCGCGATGATCATGCCGGCCACGCTGTCCATCCTGCGGCAGGTGTTCCCGGACCGGCGCGAGCGGGCGCTGGCCATAGGGATCTGGAGCGCGGTGGCCGCCGTGGGCGCGGCCGTGGGGCCGTTGCTGGGCGGCTTCCTGCTGGAGCACTTCTGGTGGGGGTCGGTCTTCCTCGTCAACATCCCGCTGATGCTGGTCAGTCTGCCGGTGGGGCGGATGCTGCTGCCGGAGTCGCGGGGCAGCGGTGAGGGGCCGTGGGACGTGGCCGGCGCGCTGATGGCGGCGGCCGGGCTGTTCGGCATGGTGCTCGGCGTCAAACGGCTGGGCGGCGGTGAGTCGGCCGACAGCCCGCTGACGGTGCTGGCGCTGGCGACGGGCGGCGGACTGCTGACGCTGTTCGTGCGGCGCCAGCGACGGCGCGCCCATCCGCTGGTGGACCTGCGCATGTTCGCGCGGCCCGCGTTCAGCACGGCGGTGGCGTGCATCGTGCTGGCGATGCTGGCGCTGGTCGGTCTGGAGCTGATCGCGGCGCAGTACCTGCAGCTGGTGCTGGGGCTGTCCCCGCTGGAGACCGGGCTGCGACTGCTACCGCTGACCTTCGCGGCGATGGCGGCGGGGCTCGCCGGTGCGCGGCTGCTGCGGCGGTTCGGGCCCCGGAGCATGGTGTGCGGGGGCTTCTGCCTGACGGCGGCGGCCGTGGCGTCGCTGACCGCGATGGGCGGTGCCGACGCCCCGGCGCTGCTGCTGGCCGGGTTCGTGCTCCTGGGGTTCGGGCTGGAGACGACGCTGTTCGCGGCGTACGAGTCGATGCTGAGCGAGGCGCCCGCGGAGCAGGCCGGGGGCGCGGCGGCGGTCGGGGAGACGTCGTACCAGCTGGGGGCCGGGATCGGGATCGCGCTGCTCGGCAGTGTGATGAACGCGGCGTACGCCCCGGGGCTGGCCTCGGTCCCCGGGGTGCCGGCCGAGGCGTCGCGGTCCGCCGGGCACTCGCTGGGGGAGGCGTACGAGGTGGCCGGGCACCTGGGCGGCCCGGCGGGGGACGCGCTGCGGCGGGCGGCCCGCGACTCCTTCGTGCACGGACTGCACGTCACGCTGCTGGTGAGCGCCGGGCTGCTGCTGCTCGGGGCGGCCATGGCGCTGCGGTTGCCGCGGACGATGCAGTGCGAGGCGGTGGAGGTGCCGGCGCCGCGCGAGTGCGAGGAACGGGCGCCCGCGCGCGTGCAGCCCGTCTCCGTGGGGGCCCTGCCCGCCCACGTGCGCTCCGCGCCCGGCCGGGGCAAGGGGTGAGTGCTCTCGTGGGCGGCTGTTCGCCGCCGGTGGCCGCGGGTGGTGCGGTGGCGGCGGTCGGCGGTAACGTCGGGGACGGCGTTGTAATTAGCGGTGCTAGTTTTTTGGGGGCCTCGTGGTGGCGTTCGACCCTGCTGATCCTCTCGGTATCGACGACCTGCTGGACGACGAGGACCTCGCCGTCCGGGACACCGTGCGGCGATGGGCCGCGGAGCGGGTGCTGCCGTACGTGGCCGAGTGGTACGAGAGCGGCGAGCTGCCGGTGATCCGGGATCTCGCGCGCGAGCTCGGCGGAATCGGCGCGCTCGGCATGTCGCTGGAGGGATACGGCTGTGCGGGGGCCAGTGCCGTGCAGTACGGGCTGGCCTGTCTGGAACTGGAGGCCGCCGACTCCGGGATCCGCTCGCTGGTGTCCGTGCAGGGCTCCCTGGCGATGTACGCCGTCCACCGGTTCGGCAGCGAGGAGCAGAAGCAGCGCTGGCTGCCCGCGATGGCCGCCGGCGAGGTGATCGGCTGCTTCGGACTGACCGAGCCCGACCACGGCTCCGACCCCGCCGCGATGCGGACCCACGCCAAGCGCGACGGCTCGGACTGGATCCTCAACGGCCGCAAGATGTGGATCACCAACGGTTCCGTCGCGGGGGTCGCCGTGGTGTGGGCGCGGACCGAGGAGGGGATCCGCGGGTTCGTCGTGCCCACCGACAGCCCCGGCTTCTCGGCGCCCGAGATCAAGCACAAGTGGTCCCTGCGGGCGTCGGTGACCAGCGAACTCGTCCTCGACGACGTACGGCTGCCCGCCGACGCCGTGCTCCCGGAGGTCACCGGGCTGCGCGGGCCGCTCAGCTGTCTCTCGCACGCCCGGTACGGAATCGTCTGGGGTTCGATGGGTGCCGCGCGCTCCTGCTTCGAGACCGCCCTCGCCTACGCGACGTCCCGCGAGCAGTTCGGGCGGCCCATCGGCGGCTTCCAGCTCACCCAGGCCAAGCTCGCCGACATGGCGGTTGAACTGCACAAGGGGATCCTGCTCGCCCACCACCTGGGGCGGCGCATGGACGCCGGCCGCCTGCGTCCCGAGCAGGTCAGCTTCGGCAAGCTCAACAACGTACGGGAGGCGATCGAGATCTGCCGTACGGCACGGACCGTCCTCGGCGCCAACGGGATCTCCCTCGAATACCCCGTGATGCGGCACGCGACCAACCTTGAGTCGGTGCTGACCTACGAGGGCACCGTCGAGATGCACCAGCTCGTGCTGGGCAAGGCGCTCACCGGGCTGGACGCCTTCCGCTGAGCCCGGCGGCGGGGCGGGGCCGGTGAGCGGCCCTGCCTCAGCTCTGGTTGAAGAAGCCGTCCGCGCGGTGCGCGGCCGGGTCCCCGCTGACGATCTCGGTGTTGGCGGGGGTCAGCAGGAACACACGGGTGGAGACCCGCTCGATCGAGCCGCGCAGCCCGAAGATCAGCCCCGCCGCGAAGTCGACGACGCGCTTGGCGTCGGCCGGCTCCATCGCCGTCAGGTTCATGATCACCGGGACGCCCTCGCGGAAGAGCTCGCCGATCGCCCGCGCGTCCCGGAAGCTGTCCGGGGTGACGGTGCCGATCCGGCGGCCCTTCTCCTCTGCCGTGTCCGTGGCGACCTTCACCCGGGGGTCGGTGACCCAGGCGTCCCCGGCGTCGGTCCCCTCGGAGTAGTCGTCGTCGTAGTAACGCTCGTCATCGTTGTCGTCGACGAGGCCAAGCCAGGCACTCGCCTTGCGCACCGATCCCATGGACGCCTCCTCTCACAGCGGTCTTTCTTGCTTTCCGCATCCCCATGGTCGTCCATGATGCGGATGTCGCGCCAAGTGGATAGACGCCGCGCGGGGGGTTTGTGACGGTACTGGTGCACAGCGAATCCGTACAGAGCCCGGGCCTGCCAAGGGTCCTACGGTGTACGGATGCTGACTGAGAGTGAAATATGACTCATCGCCGCGTACGGGTGATGAGCGGTGCGTACGGGTGAACCCCGGCGGCCGTACGGGGCGGGTCCGGGATGATGATCGGTCGATAACATGCGGCGGTTCGACCTTGCGGGACAGCAAGCGCAGCAATCGGCAGCAATCGCAGCAACGGGGGATCCGTCGTGTTCGGAATCGTCAGGCCGTGCCGGCACCGGCTCGGGGACACACTCAAGACCCAGTGGATGGCGCACCTGTGCGGACTGTGCCTCGCGCTGCGCGCGGACCACGGTCAGTTCGCCCGCGTCGTCACCAACTACGACGGGCTGCTCATCTCCGTCCTGACGGAGGCTCAGGCCGAGCGGGCCACCGGGTGGCGGCGTACGGCAGGGCCGTGCCCGCTGCGCGGGATGCGCACCGCCTCCGTCGCCCGGGGCGAGGGCGCGCGGCTCGCCGCGGCCGTGTCGCTGGTGCTCGCCTCCGCCAAGGTGCGCGACCACGTCGCCGACGGAGACGGGCTGCTGGCCCGGCGTCCGGTGGCGCTCGCCGCCCGCCGGGTCGCCGGGAGCTGGGGGCGGGCGGGGGAGCGCGGCGGCATCGCCGTCGGGTTCGACACGGCGGTCCTCCTCGACGCGGTCGACCGGCAGACCGGCATCGAGGCGCTCGCCGGCCCCGGCACCCCGCTGCTGACCGTGACCGAGCCGACCGAGACGGCCACCGCGGCCGCCTTCGCCCACACCGCGGTGCTCGCCGGCCGGCCCGGCAACGCCGAGCCGCTCGCCGAGGCCGGCCGGCTGTTCGGGCGGCTCGCGCATCTGCTGGACGCCGTGGAGGACTGGGAAGCTGACGCCGCGTCGGGCGCGTGGAACCCCCTGACGGCCACGGGCACCTCCCTCAACGAGGCCCGGCGCCTCGCCGACGACGCCCTGCACGGGATCCGGCTTGCGCTGCGGGAGGTCGACTTCGTCGACGGCAAGCTCGCCCATCTGCTGCTCGCGCACGAGCTGGGGCGGTCGGTGGACCGGGCGTTCGGGGCCAGCTCGTGCGGGCACGGGAGCGGGAGTGGGAGCGCTGTCACGGGTGTCGTCGAGGGGGCGTTCGGGCCGTCCCAGGCTCCGCAGACGCCGTTCGGCGCGCCGGGGTCGCCCTTCGGGGACCCGCACCGGCCGGAGAAGCGGGGGTTCTTGGCCGGGTGCGCGGTCGCGCTGGGGCTGTGCTGCACCTGCAAGGTGTGCTGCGCGGACGAGTTCGAGGGCCCGTGGTCGCGCAAGAAGCGGGGCGGCTGGTGCAGCGACTGCTGCGGCGGCTGTGACTGCTGCGAGGGGTGCGAGTGCTGCGAATGCTGTGAGTGCTGCGCCTGCGACTGCTGACGGCGTGCGTCCGCCCGCTGTCTGCTCCTGCCCGGCGCCTGTGCGGCTGCCGAGACCTGCGCGGCTGCCGGCGCCTGCGCGGGTCCGCCGGCGCGTGTCCGGCGGCCGGTGCCTGGGGTCGCTGAGGTCTGGGGGGTGACGAGGTCTGCGCTGCCGTCCGTGCTGCCGTCTGTGTGCTGCCGTCTGGGCTGCCTTCCCTGCCCCGCGGCGTCCGGTGCACGTGTCCAGCCAGGTGCCCGTGCGGCGTCCGGTGCCCGGCGTCCGTGTGGCGTTCGGCGTCGTGTGGCGTCCGGCGCCCGTACGGAGGCGGAGGTGCGCTGCCGTCGAAACCCGTGGTGTCGGCGCTCGTTCGGAGCGGGGCCCTCGTCCGCCCGGCGCGCCACCCGCGGTGGTCAGGGCCCCGTGCGGGAGCCGGAGGTCCGCGCGGGTGGCCCGCCCGGATGTCGTTGTCGTCCGACGATGATTCACGGCGCTTTCTGTGAGCGTCCTGTGGCGCTCTTGTGCCCGTCCGGCTTCGGCGTCATCCTCGCTGCGGGGCGTGTGTCAGGGACACGCCATTTCAGGCCACGCCCCCACGGGTCCTCACCCCCCGGCCCGCCGCTCTCACGGAAAGCTCCCACAAGGAGCTTCCAGGAGGAGGAAGCGTGAGAACCAAGCGCACCCGACTGCTCGCCGTCGCCGCCGCTCTCTTCGCCGCCACCCTGGCCGGGGCACCCGGTGCGGGCGCCGTCCCCGCTCCCGTCGCCGACACGGCCCGCCTCGCCCGGGTCTCGGACGCCGTGGCCGCCACCGGGGTCGACGGCACCGCCTGGTACGTGGACCCCGAGGACGGGCGGGTCGTCGTGACCGCCGACGGCACCGTCTCCCGGGCCGACGTCGCCCGCCTGCGCCGGGCCGCGGGCGGCGACGCGGGCGCCCTGCGGATCCGGCGAGTGAGCGGGGTCTTCGCCCCGCTGCTCTCCGCCGGGGACGCGGTCTACGGCGGCCGGTACCGCTGTTCACTCGGGTTCAACGTGGTCAAGGGCGGCACGTACTACTTCCTGACCGCCGGCCACTGCGGAAAGTCCGCCAAGACCTGGTTCACCGACCCGGCGCACACCACCCTCGTCGGCCCGACCGTCGCCTACAGCTTCCCCGGCGACGACTACGCCCTGGTCCGCTACGACAACACGGCGCTCGGCCACCCCGGCGGCTACACCGCCGCCGACGCCTACGTGGGGGAGAGGGTGACCCGCGACGGGTCGACCACCGGCGTGCACAGCGGAACCGTGACCGCACTGGACGTGACGGTTCGTTACCAGGGCGGCGGCACGGTGCACGGCCTCATCCAGACCACCGTGTGTGCCGAGCCCGGCGACTCCGGGGGTCCGCTCTACGACGGCTCCAAGGCGATCGGCATCACCTCGGGCGGCAGCGGTGACTGCCGGTCCGGCGGGACCACGTTCTTCCAGCCGGTGACCGAGGCCCTCGGCGACTACGGGGTCAGTCTCTACTGAACCCTCTCCCGCCACCGGCGGGCAACTGTTGAAGGCTGCACCGCGCGGCCGAAAGACACCCTTGCGCCGACCGGCCGTTCGGCCGAATACTCCCCCACAGCGCTTGTCAGGGTCACGGCATGTCTGGATCCGGACGTGCCGTGACCCTCGACTGCGCCTCACGGGCCCCGACCCCACGCGGGCCCCCGACTTCCCTTGGAGGGAACGAAAAGTGAGGATGAAGCGCACCACCCCCACCAGCGGCACCATGAGACGGAACCGGCTGATCGCCCTCTCCACCGGACTCGTGGCCGCCGCCGCCATCGCGATCCCCAACGCGACCGCGGCGAGCAACACGACCTTCAGCACCGCCCAGCTCCAGAGCGCCGGAGCCTCGGTGCTCAAGGCCGACGTCCCGGGCACGGCCTGGGCCGTCGACAGCAAGACCCACCGGGTCGTGGTCACCGTCGACAGCACCGTCTCGCAGGCGGAGATCAACAAGATCAAGCAGCAGGCCGGTGCCAACGCCGGCGCGCTCACCATCAAGAAGACGCCGGGCAAGTTCCAGAAGTACATCGGCGGCGGCGACGCCATCTACGCGAGCGGCTGGCGCTGTTCACTCGGCTTCAACGTCAAGAGCAGCAGCGGCGCCGACTACTTCCTCACCGCCGGACACTGCACCGACGGCGCGGGCACCTGGTGGTCGAACTCGTCCCGCTCGACCACGCTGGGCTCCACGGTGGGCTCCTCCTTCCCGACCAACGACTTCGGGATCGTCCGCTACACCAACTCCTCGGTGTCCAAGCCCAGCCGCGCCGGCAACACGACGATCACCCGGGCGGCCACCCCGAGCGTGGGCACCACGGTCTACCGTGACGGCTCGACCACCGGGATCCACAGCGGCCGTGTCACCGCGCTCAACGCGACGGTCAACTACGGCGGCGGCGACGTCGTGTACGGCATGATCCAGACCACGGTCTGCGCCGAGCCCGGCGACTCCGGCGGGCCGCTCTACTCCACCAGCGGCATCGCCTACGGTCTGACCTCCGGTGGCAGCGGCAACTGCTCCTCCGGCGGCACGACCTTCTTCCAGCCGGTGACCGAGGCCCTGAGCTACTACGGGGTGCACATTCCCTGACCGATGGCGGCCGCCCCCACGGTCCGCCTCGAGCACCACGCGACAGCAGAGCCCCCGTACGCCGATCGCCCCGGCGTGCGGGGGCTTGTCGTCGTCCGGCGGCGCGGCGTGAGGGCACGGGGGTGTGAGGGTGCGGGGGCGTGGAGGCGCAGGCCGGCGGGGCGTGAAGGCGCGGGCCCGCGGGGTGTGAGGGCGCAGGCCGGCGGGGCGTGAAGGCGCGGGGGGCGTGCGGTGGAGAGCGTACGTGCATCGGGGGAGCGACCTTGTGCGCTCCCCGACCACTTCGGGACAGTGAACGTCCGTCAACCTGCCCTCCGGCCCGGGTGGTCCCCACTACCGCGCGGGCCGACCCCCCCACAGGGCGCGGGTCGAGGCGCCGGCGCACGACCGGGCGGCGGGCCGTCGTGGCGAGCGGCTGACCACCCTCGCCGCGACGGCGGTCATCCGCCGACGCCGTTCCGTCGCGCCCCCCGCGCCTTCCGCCGCACCACCCGCGCGAGCCGGGCCGGGGACCACCGTGCCCCCGGGGCCGCTCGTCTGAGCCGCGCCCGGACCGGCTGAGCGGCAGGCGGCCCCCGGAGCGTCGTCGCCCCGGTGCGCCGGGACGTATCAGGCCCCACCAGGGACCTTCGTCCCCCCAAGGAGGGGCCGTTCTCGCATCCCCCGCCGCACCCCGCTGGTGTCGAATGGAGGCAGTCGGGGCCACATCGAACGCAGTGACTAAGGAGGGCCGGCCATGCAGGTCATACCGGTCGAGGACCGAGTTGACGCACTGGTGGAGAACGCGCTGGAGGCGCTCAGCCGGTTCGAGACGTACGACCAGGAGCAGGTCGACCACATCGTCAAGAAGGCCTCCCTCGCCGCCCTCGCCGCCCACGGCGAACTGGCCCGGCTGGCCGTCGAGGAGACCGGCCGCGGGCTCTTCGAGGACAAGGCCGTCAAGAACATCTTCGCCTGCGAGCACGTCACCCACTCGATGCGCGGCCTGCGCACCGCCGGGGTGATCCACCGCGACGAGCTGACCGGCATCACCGAGATCGCCGAGCCGGTCGGCGTCGTCTGCGCGATGACCCCGGTGACCAACCCCACCTCGACCACCGTCTTCAAGGCGCTGATCGCCCTCAAGACCCGCAACCCGATCGTCTTCGCCTTCCACCCGAGCGCCCAGCGGTGCTCCGTGGAGTCCGCCCGCATCGTCCGGGACGCGGCGATCGCGGCCGGGGCGCCCGAGAACTGCGTGCAGTGGATCGACGAGCCGTCCATGGACGCCACCCGGCTGCTGATGAACCACCCGGGCGTCTCCACGATCCTCGCCACCGGCGGCAACGCGATGGTCCGGGCCGCCTACTCGTGCGGCAAGCCCGCGCTCGGCGTCGGCGCCGGCAACGTCCCGGCGTACGTCGCGGCGGACGCCGACCTCGGCCGGGCCATCCACGACATCGTCCTGTCCAAGGCGTTCGACAACGGCATGATCTGCGCCTCCGAGCAGGCCGTCATCCTGGACCGCGAGGTCTACGAGGCCGGTGTCGCCGAGATGCGGCGGCTGGGCGCGCACATCGTCACCGCCGCCGAGAAGGAGAAGCTCCAGGAGTTCCTCTTCGGCGTCGCCGCGCACGGCGGCAACTGCGCCGAGGCCAAGCTGAACGCGGCGGTGGTCGGCAGGAGCGCCGCCTGGATCGCCGAGCAGGCCGGGTTCACCGTGCCCGACGGCACCTCCGTCCTCGTCGCCGAGTGCGCGGAGGTCGGCGAGCGCGAGCCGCTGACCCGGGAGAAGCTGTCCCCCGTCCTGGCCGCGCTGAAGGCCACCGACACCGAGGACGGGCTGCGGCTGGCCACCGAGATGGTCGAGTTCGACGGCCTCGGTCACTCCGCGGCCATCCACACCGAGGACGAGGAGCTCGCGGAGGAGTTCGGCAAGCGGGTCAAGGCGATCCGGGTGATCGTCAACGCGCCGTCCAGCTTCGGCGGCATCGGCGACGTCTACAACGCCTTCATCCCCTCCCTCACCCTCGGCTGCGGCTCGTACGGCCACAACTCGGTCTCCAACAACGTCTCGGCGGTCAACCTCCTCAACATCAAGCGGATCGGACGGCGCAACAACAACATGCAGTGGTACAAGGTGCCGCCGAAGATCTACTTCGAGAAGGGCGCGCTGCGCTACCTCAAGGCGATGCCCGACGTGCACCGCGTCACCGTCGTCACCGACCGCACGATGGAGCAGATCGGCTTCGTGCGCCGGGTCACCGAGATCCTCAACTCCCGTGAGGAACCGGTGCTCCTGCAGTACATCGACAACGTGGAGCCCAACCCGGAGCTGACCACCGTGCGGGCGGGCGCGGCCGCCATGCGGGAGTTCCAGCCCGACACCATCGTGGCGCTGGGCGGCGGTTCGCCGATGGACGCGGCGAAGGTGATGTGGCTGATGTACGAGCGGCCGGAGGTGGAGTTCGCGGACACGAAGGAGAAGTTCTTCGACATCCGCAAGCGGGCCTACAAGTTCCCGCAGCTCGGCGACAAGGCCAAGCTGATCGCCATCCCGACCACCTCGGGCACCGGCTCGGAGGTCACCCCGTTCGCGGTCATCTCCGACCCGGAGGCCGCGCAGAAGTACCCGCTCGCCGACTACGCGCTCACCCCGCACGTGGCGATCGTCGACCCGACCCTGTCGATGAACCTCCCGCCGACGGTGACCGCCGACTCCGGCTTCGACGCCCTCACCCACGCCACCGAGGCGTACGTCTCGGTCTACGCCTCGGACTTCACCGACGGCCAGTGCCTCCAGGCCATCAAGCTGATCTTCGAGAACCTGGAGACCTGCGTGAAGGAGGGCGCCAGGGCGCCGAAGGCGCGGGAGCGGATGCACAACGCGTCCACCATCGCCGGCATGGCGTTCGCCAACTCCTTCCTCGGCCTGGTGCACGCCATGGCGCACACCCTGGGCAACACCTTCCACGTCGCCCACGGCCGCACCAACGCGCTGCTGCTGCCGCACGTCATCCGGCACAACGGCACGGTCACCCACAAGGCCACCCCGTGGCCGAAGGCCGAGACCTACCGGGCTCCCGAGCGCTACCAGGACCTCGCCCGCATGCTGGGCCTGCCGGCCGCAACCCCCGAGGAGGGTGTGGAGTCCTACGCCCGCGCCGTCGAGGAACTCCGCGACCGCTGCGGCATCCCCGCCTCCTTCCAGGCGGCGGGCGTCGACGAGGAGGCCTTCCTCAACGCCATCCCCCAGCAGGCCATGAACGCCTACGCCGACCAGTGCGCCCCCGCCAACCCGCGGATGCCGATGCTGGACGACATGGAGGAACTGATGCGCCGGGCGTACTACGGCAAGTGAGCCGCGCGCCACGCCGGGGAGGGCGCCCCACGACCTACGGGTCGGCGGGGCGCCCTTCGGCTGCTTTTGTCTGCCGTCGTGCCGGGAGTCAGGGACGGAACCAGTCGGGCCATCCGTGGTCCGTCGGTAATCCGACGGACCCTTGATGTAATAGGAGCTAGGGCACGAACTCATCGCTCAGATGGACTATGCGTGTCTCGGGAATTCCCAGTGCGTCGACAATCCGAGCAGCGCTCTCCGCGAAGAAGAGGTCGCGGGTTACGCTCAGAATAAATAGAGGTGTGGGAGGGTTCTCTGTCTCCCGCTGGAGGAAAAAAGCTCCCCCTTCATCGAGGGAGAAGGCGAAGCAAAGCCACTCCGCGAGTGCGTCGCAGACGATCTCCGGATCACCCCATTTTCCTTCCAATGACGCAAGGTCGATGTCGATCGCGGCGAGCCACCTCATGTCGCGCAGGCTGAAAGTCCGTTCGGGGACTCTTTTCAATGTCCTCGGCTCCATTGCCTATCGCACCTCTGTGATGATGACTGGGATTTTGGCGTAATCCACGCCGTTCAAGGTGAATTCCTCTACGCCTTCTGCTGTGCCAGCCTCCCAGCTGGCGTATTTCGTGACGCTTGAGGACTTGGGTTGAACGGTCGTGTAAAATTCTACGCTTCCCGGCTTTGCGTCCTTCGGGAGTGGGCCGAGATGTGCTTGCGCCATAGGCTCGCCGCCGAATCGAGAGTATGTGCCCCACAGCTCGCCGGACTCAACCATATTCCGAGCAACCTCGGGTGTCTGTGTTTTTTCTGAGAACAGCCGGTGGAACGGGCCGTACAACGTCGCCGGTTCTTCCGACAACGCTCTGCCTGCGGTCAGCACCTTTGCGCCGACAGAGGCGGCCGTGGTGCCGACCAGAGCGCTGCCGCCGGATGCCCCGCCACTGATGACCTCTGAGATCTCCGCGGCACACACAGGGGCAGAGGCCAGGAATCCGCCGCCCAGCTCAACGGCCACTGGTGCTGCGGCCACTGCCAACGCTACAACCCCGACGATGCCCAGGAGGACCTTCTGCCAGGTCGCCAGTTTCCCTGCATCTGGTATGTCATTGGCGTTCGGGTTGTAGGAGGGATTGGTACCCATAGCCCAGCAGGCATGGCACTTTCCGTCACTTTGCTTGGGCTTCGGGCTGGGCCCCTTCTTGAACACGACGTGCGCCGCCATGTGACCGCCAGTCGTGCGAACGGTGGCGGTCATGGTGCCGGTGCCGGTGCTGCCGTCCGGGTTGCGGTATTGGAAGGTCTGGATGCGGTGATAGGTGTGATGGACTTCAGCCACAGGCTCGGCGAGGAGGCGTCACCGGTGTCGGGGAAGCTCTGGTCCAGATGCCAGGTGTCCACGTCTCGGCGGGTGGTGCCGGAGCCGGTCCACACCGAGGTGGTGATGTCGGTCAGGCGCTTGCGGGTGAAGAAGGCCGGGCCGATCTGGGTGGTGCACTTGGTGTTGGCCGCGCAGATCATGTCGAAGGGCACGTCCGGCCAGTTGGCCTTGGTGTCCGCGGTCAGACTGGTGCAGCCCCCGGTGGCGACGCAGCGCTCGGCGTAGGTGAAGCGGACCTGCTGGGCAGCGGGCTCGGCGTAGACCAGGTCGCTGCGCAGGCCGTAGTCGATGCGGTTGAGGTAGCCGCCCCGGGTGTACGCGGTGCCGTTGACGGTGGTGTCTGCGTTCTTGGAGTAGTGGTTCGTCTCCCGCGTGTACCAGTACGAAGACGCGTTGCCGTGGGTGTCCACGACGTAGTCCAGGTTCCAGCGCCAGGCCTGGTTGCAGGAGGAGTCGGCGAAGCCGGTGGACTTGTGGCAGGGCTCGCCGGAGTCGTCACCGAAGACGGGGACAGTCCAGACGGAGTTGGTGACCGGGTCGTCGTCGGAGGTGTCGCCGGTGCCCTTGTTGCTCCAGCCGGGCAGCCGGTGCTTGCCGAAGAAGTACTGGACGCCGGAGGCGTCGGTGACCTTCCAGTACTCGGTGTTGTCGTCCCCGTTGCCGGTGGCACCCGTCAGGTGCTCGACGCGGGTCCCGTCCTCGTTCTTCAGCTTCCAGGTGCCGCCGGACGCCTGGGACAGGGCCGCGCTGTCACAGGCTGCCTTGTCGGTGCAGGTGTTGACCAGCTCGGCGGCCTTGCCGTTGAGGACGAGGGTGGCGTTGGCGTACTTCCAGCACAGGTCGCCCTTGCCTGAGTGGCCGTCGTCCTTGCAGGAGGCGTACTTGCGCTCGATGTAGGACTCGGTGATGGAGAAGCCTTCGCCGATCACCGAGGTCTGGTTGTTCTCTCCGGCGGTGCGGCCGTCCACCGAGGCGGAGTTGTAGGAGATCGACAGGTTCGGGGACGGGCCGGCCGTCGCCGGGGGAACCCTCAGAGGGTAGTTCCACGTGAAGTCCCCCGTGCTGCCACCGGCCTCCCAGGTCGCGGTCGGGGAGAGCGGTGTGGCGCCGTAGTCACCCCCGCCCCCCGAGCTGCCGGCAGCCGCTGCCAGCAGCATGGGGGTTCCTGCTGCGAGGGTGCGGGCGGAGACGGTGCCGCTCAGGGTCTGGGACCGCGCGTCGTTGTCCGCGCCCGCCACCGGGGTCTGAGTGCGGCAGGACTTCTTCTCCGGAGTGGACAGGGCACACGCGGGGAGTGTCACCAGCCGCAGACGAGGGCCGAAACTGCCGCCGTAGACGTCCTTGAAGGAGGAATAGTCCAGGGATACTCGGAGCTTGTCGGTGTCACCAGCGGGTTTACCCGACGCCGCTCCGGCCGGGTCGATGGTGAGGAGGACGCCGTTGACGCCCGCCTTCTGCGCAGCGGACTGGGGCTGGACGCTGAGCGCCACCTTCTCGGCAGGTCCGGTGGCCTTCGGCGCTGCCCTGTTCTTCATCGGCTTGGCTGCCGGGGCGGCGGGCTCCTGGGCCAGTTTCACACCGAGCCCGCCGACGGTGAGGGAGGCCCCGCCGGTCACGGGGACCTCGGTGGCAACCTTGGCAGGCTTGGGCCATGCGGACTTCGTGAGTCGGTCACGCGTCTTCTGAGAGGCGGTAGCGGCTTTGTCCTTGGGCGCCTTGGAGGTGCCCGGCCGGAGTACCCCCACCTTGTCGATCTTCGGGTCGGGGCGGTCCTCCAGTTTGTTGCGCGCCGTTGAGGCCTCGGCCTGGGCGGCGAAGTCGTATCCCGAGGGAGTGACGACCTGCGGAAGCAGGGAGAGGGAGACGACAAGTGCACCACGGCCGAGCCAGCGGCGTATGACCGCCCCTGGCAAGCGTTTGCGGAAGGGAGATGTGGACAAGGGTGATTTCCCGGTTCTCGGATGGGGGCCGGAGGCGCGGGGCTCTTGCGCCCGTACGCCGCCGTGACTGGATGGCGCAGTCCGTGAAGGACGCGCTACGTCGGGGTGGGGGCAGGGTGGGAGTGTGGAGTCCCGCCCTGCCCCGCGTACTGCTATCGCTGCTCGGTGTTGTACCGGTTGGCGATTGTGTCGACGGAGGTGGCTCCGGCCCAGACGCGGACGCTGTCGATCGTTCCGGGGAAGTAGCGCGTGGCAGCGCCGTCGATCTTCGCCCGGCCGATCTCGAACGCTCCGCCGCCCTGCCACGGCGCCGAGTACGACACACCGCCCTCGTCACCCATCCGCGCGCTGTCGACGTACAGCTTGAGCGCGCCGAGTTTGGAGGTGTCGTCGGGGTCGGCTGCCGCCTGCGCGTCGTAGACGACCGTCAGCATGACCGGTACGCCCAGTTGCGCCGTGGTGTATGCGGTGGAGTCGCTCCTGGTCCACACGGCTCCGGTGCCGTCCTTGTCGGGCCGGCCGAACGCCCACCATCCCTGCGTGCTGCCGGCCGGCTGCTGGTACCAGACTCCCCACGAGGACTGGCTGGTCCCCGACTGTCCGAGCACCTGTACCGCGTACGACTTGCTGGTGTCGGAGAGCTTGGCGTGATCTCCAGAGTGGTGCCGGTGATCTTGAGTGGGAGTTCGGCCTTCGCGCCGCCGCTGCCGGGGCCCTCCTCAGAGGTGGGCTCGCCTCCAGCCTCGGGCAACGGGGTGGTCTCTGCCGTCTCCGGGCTGCCCTGGGATCCACCCTGGGCCGACGATGCGGTGCGGACGAGCTGTGTGGTGATGCCGGTCGTGCCGGCGGCGGGGCTGTCGCCGGCCGAGTCCCACATGCGGCCCGCCGGGCTCTCGAACACGGGGGTGCCGTCGCTGTCACGCGCGACGAAGCCGCCGTCAGCCGTCGGGGCGATGTCCAGGCCGGTGCCGGAGACGTTCATCCTGATCGTCGCAAGCGCCGGGTTTCTTAGCCGCCTCCGGGGTCTTGACCACGAGTACTGACGTGTAGCCGGAGCTCAGGGCGGTCAGCCTCAGGTCCACGTCGGGGAGGACTTCGGCGTAAGTGGCGGTGGTGCCGTCGAGTTGAGGCTCGGGGAGTGCGGTGGGCCAGCTGAGTTGCAGCGTGTGCCCCCGGTCCTTCAGCGTGACCAGCCGGTCACCGCTGCCACCGTTCGAGAATGCGACACCTGCCGCTGTGTTCTTCGCGCGCACAGCGCCGTCGACCGTGCGTACGAGGGTGGTGTCGATAGGCGCCCAGGCGCCGTTGTCCTGCCGGGCACGGACTGGAGCTGCGTTCATCTCCTGGGTGAAGGTGCCGTCCGGGTTGGCGAAGACCTGGGACGACTCGGTGGTTGCCGCGTCCACGGGCACCTGCTCACCGGTTTGCGCCGCGAGCGCGCTCGCCTCCGCCTCCGGAGTCCTGTCGGCTGCGACCGAGGTGGTCCCGTCATCGGCGAGTGCGGGAGTCGCTGCGGCCCCGAGCACAGGAGTCGCTCCGCCGAGGAGCGCGACGGCCATTGCCCCGCTTCTCACCGCCTGACGCCACCCGAGCCGCTGTCTTTGGACCAACACGCCCCCGCCCGTTTCCTTAAGTTTTCGTTATGCGTGAAGCGTGAAGATCATGTGGTGATCAACTGGGTTGGGCAATGGTGGCGCATCATGTTGGCTTCTTTCGCACTGCGTCAGGGGCGTTTCCCGGGTCCGGCGGTTAGCTGTCGGGCGGGCGGGCAGCAGGTCACCGAGATCGTCAACTCGGTTGATCTGCAACGGTTATGGCCTTCGGCTCGTAGCGGTGACTTCACGCCCGAGGTGTTGGTCCGACTGACCGGTCACGGTTGCCGGCCGCATGGCGTCGATGGCTGGTATGAGTCGGTCGACGGCTGGTTCGGCTGCTTTCGATGCAGGGAACGGGCCTTCGGCGCTGCATATGAGGAGTCCGTCCGCGTGATCCGCCGCCCGGATGCGGTCCTCCAGGGCACGCCCCGGTGCAGGGGTCGGTCCGGAAGGCGGCGCTGTTCCTGAACGCCCGCGGTCGGTAGCCGGGGTGATCCGCGATCGCGACACGAGTGGTCTCCAGTCGCCGAGGCCAGGGCCCGGAGACGTCAGCGGCGCGAACCCGCATGTCAGGAACGGTAAGCGGGGCGCTCACCGGCCTCGAAATGCGACTCCGGGCGCTTGCTGCATACGCTCGATGAGTGGCACGGGGACGAGGGCCCCGACGCCGAGCGGGCGTTGCAGTTCCCTCACCCCGCTCGGCGGAAACGAAGACAGCCGCAGTCCAGACCTCGGTAAGACGCCCTCTCCCGGGAGGAAGGTTTGGTATGAGGTTCACCCGCACGCGTACAGCGAAGGCCACCGCGGCGGTCGTGGTCGCCGTCCCGCTCGCCCTCGGAGGGCTGACGTCACAGAGCCACGCACAGGATGCGTCTCCCAGCCCCTCCGGCACGTTCGGTTCCGGCTGTTCGGCGCTCTCCCAGAAGGCCGATACGGCCAAGGACAAGGTGGTGGAAGCCGCGTCTGCCTACCCGCAGCTCAGTCAGCTGGTAGCAGCCGTGGTCAGGGCGCAGCTGGGTGACACCCTCGACGGGAAGCCCGACATCACCCTCTTCGCCCCCGACCAGCAGGCGTTCGAGGACATGAAGGCATCGCAGCTCACCTCGCTGCTCAACGACCAGGAGCAGTTGCAGAAGGTGCTGACCTACCACGTGGTGGACAAGCGGATCACGCCGGACCAACTCTCCAACGGCTCCTTCACGACGCTGGAGGGCGGCAAACTGACCACGTCGGGCTCCGGTACCGACTTCAAGGTCAACGGCGATACGAACATCGTCTGCGGCAACATCAAGGCCGCGAACGCCACCATCTACGTCATCGACGGAGTCCTCCAGCCCCCGTCCTGACCCACAGCCCCCGTTCCGGGCGCCCCGTGTGGACGCCGGAACGGGGGCTCCTTCGCGCGTGGCTCCCACCGACGTCGCCGAAGCCGAGCCGGGTCCCCCGCAGCCGCGTCCCCCGCAGCCGCATCCGCCGCATCCGCCGCAGCCGCGTCCGCCGCAGCCGCGTCCGCCGTCGGGGACACTGCCGGAGTACTACCGGACTCGGGTGGCGCCCGCCGGGTGGTGGTCGGGTCTGTCGAGGTCGGAGGCCGGCCGCCGTCCGCGGAGTGCGGCTGTGAGCAGGGTCGCGGCGGTTCCGGCGACCGCCCACGCCGACAGGACGAGCATCGGGCCGGTCAGCGCGTTGCCGTTGAAGTAGGCGATCGAGCGGGCCGACCAGGTGCCGGCGCCGGGGGGCAGTGCGGGGCCGATCGCCTTCCAGAACGGGGGGAGCATCGGCGGGGGCAGGGCACCGCCGGCGCTCGGGTTGCCCAGGATGACGACCAGCAGGATGGCCACCCCGATGCCGGCCAGCCCCAGCATGCTCTGGAGGGCGAGGGTGGCCGCGCCCACCGCGAAGACGATCAGCGCGCCCAGGCCCCAGTAGGCCGCGAAGCTGCCGGGAAGCGCGCCCAGGACGGGGCCCACGATCAGCGCGCCGCCGAGTCCGGCCGCGATTCCGACGAGGGCCATCGCGGCGAGCCGGATGACCGCGCGCCGGGGATTCGTGCGGCCGGCGCCCGAGCTGACCGCCATGATCGACGCGCACAGGTAGCCGCCCACGCACCAGCCGACGGTGACGTAGAAGGACGTCAGTCCGTTCGCGTCCTGGGTGTCGGCCGGGGCCACGTCGACCGTTCGCAGGGTGCGCGACCGGTTCGTCTCCAGGGCGGTGACGGCGTCCTCCAGGGTGCCGGCCAGCGCCCTACCGGCGCCGGAGGCGACCAGCAGGGTGTCCGTGGTGCCGGCCGCGCCGATGATCAGGGCGCCGTCGATCTCCCGGTCCAGGATCTGCCGGCGGGCCGTCGCCGCGTCGGCCACCGTCCGCGGGTCCAGGGGGTCCCCGGGCAGCCCCTCCAGCCGGTCCACCGTCTGCTGCGCGGCGGCCCGGGGCGCGACCACCCCGAAGGGCACGTCCTTGGGGTCGGGGTCGTGCAGCGCTCCCACGTAGGAGGTGATGAACAGCAGGGAGAGCGCCACCACGCCCAGGACCAGCAGCGTGGCCCGTGGGGTGACCGCGTCCTTCACCTCGTCGAGGAAGGGGGAGTGCGTCATGTCCCCACAGTCCGGGGCGGGTGGTGTTTCCGCAGGTGGGAGGCGCCCGAACGGCTGTCGTACATACGTTCGGGATTTGGTCTATGGTGGGGGTGAGCGGTTGGAACGGATGTTCGATAGTGGTGATGGTGGGAGGTGGGGATGCCGGGGTTCACGCATCTGCACACCGTCTCCGGGTTCTCCCTGCGCCACGGCGCCTCGCACCCGGAGCGGCTGGCCGAGCGTGCCGCCGAGCGGGGCATGGACGCCCTCGCCCTCACCGACCGCGACACCCTCGCCGGCACGGTCCGCTTCGCCAAGGCGTGCGCGAAGGCGGGGATCCGTCCGCTCTTCGGGGTGGACCTCGCGGTGGCCCCGTCCGAGCCCGCCCGCCGGGAGGACCCCACCCGCCGGGAGCGCCGCCGCACCCCCGTGCGCGGCGGGGCCTTCGTCGACGAGTCGGCCCCCCGGGCCACCTTCCTCGCCCGCGACGGTGCCCGGGGCTGGGCCGGCCTGTGCGCGGTCGTCTCGGCGGCGCACGCCGCCGAGGGCGGCACCCCCCTGCTGCCCCGGCCCGCCGACCGCGCCGACGGCCTCACCGTCCTGCTCGGCCCCGACTCCGACGTGGGCCGCGCCCTCGCCGCCGGCCGCCCGGACCGGGCCGCGCGGCTGCTCGCCGCCTGGCGCGAGGTCCATGGCGACGCCCTGCGGCTGGAAGCCGTCTGGCACGGGCGCGAGGGCACCGGCCCCGGCTCGCTGCGGCTGGCCGCCCGGACCGTCGGCTTCGCGGCCGAGCAGCGCGTCCGGCCGGTGCTCGGCAACGCCGTCCGGTACGCCGACCCCGGGCAGGGTCCGGTCGCCGACGTGCTGGACGCCGCCCGCCGGCTGGTGCCGATCGACCCGGCCAAGGGGCTGGACTCGGGCGAGGCCTGGCTGAAGGGCGCCGACGCGATGCGGCACGCGGCCGAGCGGATCGTGGAGGCCGCCGGCTTCCGCCGGGACACCGCCCTCCGGCTGCTGGAGCAGACCCAGGCGACCGCCCTCGAATGCGTCGTCGACCCCGAGGACGACCTCGGTATCGGCACCGTCCACTTCCCCGAGCCGCACCTCGTCGGCGCGAGCCGCCGCACCGCCCAGCGGACGCTGGCCTCGCGGGCGGCGGCCGGGATGGTGCGCCTCGGCTACGCCGGCCGCCGCGCGTACTGGGAGCGCATGCACCACGAGCTGGACATCATCTCCCACCACGGCTTCGCCTCCTACTTCCTGACGGTCACTCAGGTCGTGGACGACGTAAGGGACATGGGTATCCGGGTTGCCGCCCGCGGCTCCGGCGCCGGCTCCCTGGTCAACCATCTGCTCGGCATCGCACACGCCGACCCGGTCGAGCACGGGCTGCTGATGGAGCGCTTCCTGTCCCGGGAGCGCGTCGTGCTGCCCGACATCGACATCGACGTGGAGTCGGCGCGCCGGCTGGAGGTCTACCGTGCGATCATCGGCCGGTTCGGCACCGAGCGGGTCGCCACGGTCGCGATGCCGGAGACGTACCGGGTCCGCCACGCGATCCGCGACGTGGGCGCCGCGCTGTCCCTGGACCCGGCCGACATCGACCGGATCGCCAAGTCCTTCCCGCACATCCGGGCCCGCGACGCCCGCGCGGCCCTCGACGAACTGCCCGAGCTGAAGGAGCTCGCGGGGGAGCGGGAGCGCTACGGCAGGCTGTGGGAGCTGGTCGAGGCGCTCGACGCGCTGCCGCGCGGCGTCGCCATGCACCCGTGCGGGGTGCTGCTGTCCGACGCGTCCCTGCTGAACCGTACGCCGGTGATGCCGACCAGCGGTGAGGGCCTGCCCATGTCCCAGTTCGACAAGGACGACGTGGAGGACCTGGGGCTGCTCAAGCTCGACGTGCTGGGCGTGCGGATGCAGTCGGCGATGGCACACGCGGTCGCGGAGGCCGAGCGGGCGTCGGGGGAGCGGATCGACCTGGACGCCCTGCCGCCGGGCGACCCGGCGACGTACGCCCTCGTCCGCTCCGCGGAGACGCTCGGCTGCTTCCAGATCGAGTCGCCGGGCCAGCGCGACCTGGTCGGGCGGCTCCAGCCGGCGACCTTCCACGACCTGGTCGTGGACATCTCGCTGTTCCGGCCGGGTCCGGTCGCCGCCGACATGGTGCGGCCGTTCATCGAGGCGCGGCACGGGCGGGCGCCGGTCCGCTACCCGCACCCCGATCTGGAGCGGCCGCTGCGAGAGACGTACGGCGTCGTCGTCTTCCACGAGCAGGTCATCGACATCGTCGACATCATGACCGGCTGCGGCCGCGGCGAGGCCGACCGGGTGCGGCGCGGGCTGTCCGATCCGGAGTCGCAGGCGCGGATCAAGGTCTGGTTCGCGCAGCACGCGGCGGCCAGGGGGTACGACGCGGAGACGGTCCGGCGGACCTGGGAGATCGTCGAGGCGTTCGGCTCCTACGGCTTCTGCAAGGCGCACGCGGTCGCCTTCGCCGTGCCCACCTACCAGTCGGCGTGGCTGAAGGCGCACCACCCGGCCGCCTTCTACGCCGGGCTGCTCACCCACGACCCCGGCATGTACCCCAAGCGGCTGCTGCTGGCGGACGCTCGGCGGCGCGGGGTGCCGATTCTGCCCCTGGACGTGAACCGGTCGGGCGTCGCACACCGTATCGAACTGGTGTCTGAATCTGACGGGGTGTGGGGGCTGCGCCTGGCGCTCTGCGACGTGCACAACATCAGCGAGGCCGAGGCGAAGCGGATCGAGGACGGGCAGCCGTACGCCTCCCTGCTGGACTTCTGGGAGCGGGCGCGACCGAGCCGGCCGCTGGCCCAGCGGCTCGCCCAGGTCGGCGCGTTGGACGCGTTCGGTGCCAACCGCCGCGACCTGCAACTGCACCTGACCGAGCTGCACCGGGGCGCCCGCGGCGGCGGGGGCGGGCAGCTCCCCCTGGCGGGCGGGCGGAACACCGCGTCCGCGGGGCTGCCCGACCTGTCGGAGGCGGAGCGGCTCAGCGCCGAGCTGGGCGTGCTGTCCATGGACGCCTCGCGCAACCTGATGGACGACCACCGGGAGTTCCTGCGCGAGCTGGGCGTGGTCTCCGCGCGCCGCCTGCGCGAGGCGCGGCACGGGGAGACCGTGCTGGTCGCGGGCGCCAAGGCGGCCACCCAGACCCCGCCGATCCGCTCCGGCAAGCGGGTCATCTTCTCCACGCTGGACGACGGCACGGGCCTGGTCGACCTCGCCTTCTTCGACGACTCCCACGACGCCTGCGCCCACACCGTCTTCCACTCCTGGCTGCTGCTGGTGCGCGGTGTGGTGCAGCGGCGCGGCCCGCGCAGCCTCAGTGTGGTCGGCTCGGCCGCCTGGAACCTCGCCGACCTCGTCGAACTGCGCGCCCGGGGCGGCCTGGAGGAGGTGGCGGCCCGGCTGGCCGAGCCGCCCCGTGGCGCCGGGGGCGACACCGGGAGGGGCACCGCGCCGGCGGACCGTGACGGTCCCGAGCGGGCCCGGCTCGCCGGTTCGGACGGGCGTCCGGCGCCCGCGGGCTCCGCGGCCCGTGACCCGATGGAGGACCGGCGGATCCGGATGCCCACGGGGTACGAGATGCACCCCTGGGCGGATCTGCGCCCGGCGGGCGAAGGGCCCGCGGTGGGCAGGAAGTTGTGGCACCAGAGTCCGGGGAGTGCGGGATGACCATTCTCTGCGTACGTTTCCAGCTGCCGCCGGTGCGTGAGGCGGCCCTGCCGGGGCTGCTCGAGCTCCTGGAGGACTTCACCCCGGTCGTCGAGGCCCTGCCCCCGGACGGGGCACTGGCCGATCTGCACGGCGCCGAACGGTACTTCGGGCGCGACGCGGTGCAACTGGCCTCGGTGATCCGGGTCCGCGCCCTCGCGCTGTACGGCGTCGACTGTGTGATCGGCGCCGGGCCCGGCCCGATGCTGGCCCGCATGGCGCTGGCCGACGCCCGCCCGGGGGTGACCCGCGCCGTCCCCGGGGACCCGGACGGCATCGCGGCGTTCCTCGCCGACCGGCCCGTCGCCGCGCTGCCCGGAGTGGGGGCCGCGACCGCCCGCACCCTGGGCGAGTACGGCCTCGACACCCTCGGCCTGGTCGCCGCCGCCCCCTTGTCCACCCTGCAGCGCCTGATCGGCGCCAGGGCCGGCCGGGAGCTGCGGGAGAAGGCGGCCGGGGTGGACCGGGGGCGGGTCGTCCCCAACGGCGCCGCCCTCTCCCGTTCTCGGCTTCACTCGAACGGGGGGACCCCCATGCTGATGACGGAACGCCCCTTCGAGCGCGACGAGCTGGACCCCGACCGGCACCGGCGCGCCCTGCTGTCGGCCGCCGAGGAGATCGGCGCCCGGCTGCGCGCGCTGGAGAAGGTCTGCCGGACCCTGACCCTCAGGGTCCGCTACGCCGACCGGACCTCCACCACCCGCAGCCGCACCCTCCCGGAGCCGACCGCGCACTCGGCCGCGCTGACGCGGACGGCGTACGGCCTGTACGAGGCGCTCGGCCTGCAACGCGCCCGGGTCCGGGCGGTCGCCCTGCGCGCCGAGGGGCTGACCCCGGCCGACCAGGCCGCCCACCAGCTCTCCTTCGATCCCGTCGACGAGAAGGTCCGCCGGGTCGAGGAGGTCGCCGACCGCGCGCGGGCGAAGTTCGGGCCGCGGGCGATCGTGCCGGGGACGCTGGCCGCGTGACCGTACCGGCCGCGGCGTACCCGTCGGCGGCCGGTCCGCCCTGGGCGGAGACCAGCCGGTTCGCGGCGGAAGCCGGTCGGTCTGCGGCGGAGGCTGGCCGGGGTTCGTGTCCGAACCAGTCGGTCTGTGGCGGAGGCTGGTCGGTGAGGTCACCTCCGAGCCGGTCGGCCCGCGGCGCGGCGGAGGCTAGTTGGCCCACGGGGGAGCGATGCGGGTGCCGTCGGCCAGCTCGGCCTCCAGGCCGATGGACGTGGTGACCCAGGACAGCGCGGTGTGATCCGTCGGGTTCTCGACGGACAGGGTGGCGCCCGGGTTGACGATCAGCGTGTCACCGGCGGTGACACGGTGGGTCTCGCCGTCGACGGTGATCAGCAGTTCGCCGACGAGCAGATGGAAGACCTCCTCCCGGGTGACGGTGTGCGCGGGGGCCCGGGTCCCCGGCGGGATCTCGCCCCGCCAGGCGCACAGCTCCTTGCTGCCGGTGCGCGGGGAGGCGTGGGTGACGAAGCGGGCACCGTGCATTTCATGGGTCACGGCTTCGGACGAGCGGACGACGGGCATGAGCGACTCCTTGCCAGGGGCGGTAGCGGGATGGCGGCGACCGGGTGGCGGTGGCCAAGTGGTCAAGTTCCTTGACTATATGGTCAAGCGGCTTGACCAAAACGTCAAGGGTGTTTCATGGGCCCGTGCAGAACTCCGAAGCCCTCGCCCTGACCGCGGCCCTGCTCTCCGCCGCCGGTGACCTCACCCAGCGCATCCATGACGGCGTCGTAGCCCGGGGTTTCGAGGGGGTGCGGCCGGCGCACGGTTTCGTCTTCGCGCGGCTCGCGCCCCAGGGGGCGACGGTGACCGAGGTCGCCACGCACCTCGGGGTCACCAAGCAGGCGGCCAGCCAGCTCGTCGACGAGCTGGTGCGCAAGGGGTACGTGGAGCGCCGGGCGCATCCCGGGGACGCGCGGGCGCGGCTGGTGGTGCTCACCGAGCGCGGCTGGGAGTGCACCCGTGCGGCGGAGCAGGCGGCGGCCGAGGCCGTCAGCGCCTGGGCCGGGATGCTCGGGGAGGGTGAGGTGCGGGCGTTGCGTGAGTCTTTGTCGCGGATTGCCCCTTATGGTCCCCTCAGGCCCGCCTGGTGACGAACGTCGGTCGCTGACTATCACTGGAAGTTTTTACTGAGGCGTAACTTCACACTTCACCTACTCGCTCGTAACTTGACAGGTGCACAGCATCCTCGTGATCCGGATCACAGGGCGTAAGGCCATCTCACTCCCCATGAGCCGCAAGGAGATCACTCGATGCTGTCCTGGAAGCGAGTGTTCAGACCGCTGGCCGCGTTCCTGCTGGCCATCGCGGTGCTCACCGTCCCCGCCGCCTCCGCCCACGCGTCCACCACCAGCAGTGGCTGGAACGACTACTCCTGCAAGCCGTCCGCCGCCCACCCGCGGCCCGTCGTCCTGGTCCACGGGACCTTCGCCAACTCCGTCGACAACTGGCTGGCCCTCGCCCCCTACCTGAAGCACCGCGGGTACTGCGTCTTCTCCCTCGACTACGGTCAGCTCGACGGCGTCCCCCTCTTCCACGCCCTCGGCCCCATCGACGAGTCCGCCGCACAGCTCTCCGCCTACGTCGACCGGGTTCTCGCCGCCACCGGCGCCGCCGAGGTCGACGTCGTCGGCCACTCGCAGGGCGGCATGATGCCGCGCTACTACCTCAAGTTCCTCGGCGGAGCCGCCAAGGTGAACGCCCTGGTCGGCATCGCGCCCAGCAACCACGGCACCACGCTGAGCGGGCTGACCAAGCTCCTGCCGTACTTCCCCGGCGCCGAGGACCTGCTCTCCGCGGCCACCCCCGCCCTCGCCCAGCAGATCACCGGCTCCGACTTCCTCACCCGGCTCAACGCGGGCGGCGACACCGTCCCCGGGGTGCGCTACACGGTCATCGCCAGCCGGTACGACGAGGTGGTCACCCCCTACCGGAGCCAGTTCCTGACCGGACCCGGCGTCAGGAACGTCCTCGTCCAGGACCTCTGCCCGCTGGACCTGTCCGAGCACGTGCTCATCGGACTGACCGACCGTATCGCCTTCCACGAGGTGACCAACGCGCTCGACCCGGCGCACGCCTCACGCACCACCTGCGCGTCCGTGTTCGACTGACCCGGGCGCGCACGATGCACCGCCGGGGCCCGACCGGCCTGAGCCGCCGGTCGGGCCCCGGAGTCCGGACGCGGCGTCAGCGGCCGTCGCTACCGCCGGTCACCGCCCTGCGCCGCACCGAGGCGAACAGCACGGCGGAACCCAGCGCGAGGGTGGCCGCGCCCCCTATCGCCAGGTACGTGGTGCTCGCGTCGCCCCCGGTCTCGGCGAGGTTCCCCGCCGCACCGGCGGCCTCGGGCGCGTTGCCCGCGGCGGCCGGTGTGGGGGGGGGGGGGGGGGGGGGGGGGGGGGG
>NZ_JBYIQX010000036.1:0-76631 GCF_057707805.1 Streptomyces sp. bgisy159
GCGCGAGCCCTTCCTCGCGCGCCTCTTCGAGCTGCACTACTCCTCGATGCTGCGGCTCGCCGTGCTGCTCGGCGCCGACGACCCGGAGAACGTGGTGGCCGAGGCGTACTACCAGATCTACCGCAAGTGGCGGCGGCTGCGGGACGTCCAGGCCGCGGAGGCGTATCTGCGCTCCACCGTCTGCAATCTGACCCGCATGCGGATACGCCACCTCCAGGTCGCCCGCCGGCACGTGGAGAGCCCGCCGAGCCCGCCCGAGGAGGTGGTCGCCTCGGCGGAGAGCACCGCGCTGCTCCGGGACGACCAGCGGGTCCTCATCGACGCGCTGCAGCAGTTGCCGGCCCGGCAGCGCGAGGCGCTGGTGCTGCGGCACTGGCTCGGGCTGAAGGAGGGCGAGATAGCCGCCGCCATGGGCATCTCCAGCGGCTCGGTCAAGACCCACACGGCACGCGGCATCGCCGCACTGAGCCAGGCGATGGAGGCCCGGCGATGACGCATCGAGACACGACTCCGGCACCCGGCACCGGCCACGACCGTACGGAACGGGAACTGCGGGCGGCCCTCGCCGCGCTCGCGGACGGGGTGCAGGCCGCCCCCGACGCCTACCGCTCGGCCCGCGGCGAGTGGCGGCGCCGCGAGCGCAGACGGCGGCTGGTCCTGGCCGTCCTGGTCATCGTCGTCTTCGCACTGGCCACGCTGATCGGTCTGTGGGTGCTCAACCAGGCACCCGCCGAACCCGGTGTGATCTTCTCCGGCGCCGGCGGCGCGGCCGGCCCCACACCGTTGCCCGGGTCACGGCCCTGATTGCCCGCCCGGTCCGCCGGGAACCCGCTAGGGCGTGGAACCCCGAATCGAGGACTATGCACTCATCGGCGACGAGCAGACGGCCGCCCTGGTGGGCAGGGACGGATCCGTCGACTGGCTCTGTCTGCCCCGTTTCGACTCCGGTGCCTGCTTCGCCCGGCTGCTGGGCGACGAGGACCACGGCTACTGGCGCATCAGGCCCAAGGGAGCCGACGGCCCCTGCACCCGCCGCGCCTACCGCCGCGACACGCTCGTGCTGGACACCGAGTGGGAGACCCCGGACGGAGCGATCCGGGTCACCGACCTGATGCCGCAACGCGACCGCGCCCCCGACCTCGTGCGGATCGTGGAGGGCCTGCGCGGCCGGGTCACGGTCCGCGGCGAGCTGCGGCTGCGCTTCGACTACGGCTCGATCGTCCCCTGGGTGCGCCGGACGGACGGCCACCGCATCGCCGTGGCCGGGCCCGACGCGGTCTGGCTGCGCAGCGAGCCCGAGGTGCACACCTGGGGCGAGGACATGTCCACCTACTCGGAATTCACCGTGGCCGAGGGCGAACAGGTGGCGTTCGTCCTCACCTGGCACCCCTCGAACGAGCCGCGCCCCCCGCTCATCGACCCCCACAAGGCGCTGCGGGCCAGCGTCGAGGACTGGCGCGCCTGGGTGAGCCACTGCCGTTACGACGGCCCGTACCGGGACGCCGTGGTCCGCTCCCTGATCACCCTGAAGGCACTCACCTACGCCCCGACCGGCGGCATCGTCGCCGCGCCCACCACCTCCCTGCCGGAGGAGATGGGCGGCGTCCGCAACTGGGACTACCGCTTCTGCTGGCTGCGCGACTCGACCCTCACCCTGGGCGCCCTGCTCAGCGCCGGCTATGTGCACGAAGCCGCCGCATGGCGCGACTGGCTGCTGCGCGCGGTCGCCGGCAGCCCGGCCGACCTGCAGATCATGTACGGCGTAGGGGGCGAGCGCCGGCTGCCGGAGCTGGAGCTGGACTGGCTGCCCGGCTTCGGCGGCTCGGCCCCCGTCCGGGTCGGCAACGAGGCGGTCGGACAGGTCCAGCTCGACGTGTACGGCGAGGTGATGGACTCCCTGGCGCTGGCCCGCGACTCCGGCCTGTCGCCGAAGTCGCACGTGTGGGCGCTGCAGGTGGCATTGATGGACTGGCTGGGCGAGAACTGGCGGCAGCCGGACGAGGGCCTGTGGGAGGTACGCGGCGGCCGCCGCCACTTCACGCACTCGAAGGTGATGGTGTGGGTGGCGGCCGACCGGGCCGTCCGGGCGCTGGAGGAGCACCCGGACCTGCCCGGCGACCTCGACGGCTGGCGCACGCTGCGGGACGAGGTGCACCGCGAGGTGTGCGAGAAGGGCTACGACGCCGAACGCAACACCTTCACCCAGTCGTACGGCTCGGCCGAACTGGACGCCTCGCTGCTGCTGATCC
Organism: Streptomyces sp. bgisy159; assembly: GCF_057707805.1. NCBI lineage: Bacteria > Bacillati > Actinomycetota > Actinomycetes > Kitasatosporales > Streptomycetaceae > Streptomyces > Streptomyces sp. bgisy159. Next base: position 2,250 of record NZ_JBYIQX010000036.1, read on the forward strand.
CCCGGGTCGGCTTCCTGCCGCCGGACGACCCGCGGGTCGTCGGCACGGTCGACGCGGTCCGCGCGGAGCTGTCCCATGACGGACTGCTGCGCCGCTACAGCGTCAACGCCACCACCGACGGCCTGCCCGGTTCCGAGGGGGCTTTCCTGGTCTGCTCGTTCTGGCTGGCGGACGCCCTGCACATGACGGGCCGTACGAAGGAGGCGCGTGCCCTGTTCGAGCGGCTGGGCGGGCTGGCGAACGACGTGGGGCTGCTGTCGGAGGAGTACGACCCGGTGAGCGACCGGCACCTGGGCAACTTCCCGCAGGCGTTCAGCCACATCGGCCTGGTGAACACCGCCCTCGCCCTGTTCGGCGGCGACGCAGCAGAATAGGGCCATGGATCTTGGACTGAAGGACCGGGTGTACGTCGTCACGGGAGCGACCCGCGGCCTGGGCCACGCGGTGGCGCGGGAACTGGTCGCCGACGGTGCGAAGGTGGTGGTGACCGGGCGGGACGGCGAGCGGGCCGCCGACGCCGCCGCCGGACTGGGCGCGGACGCGGTGGGCGTCGCCGTCGACAACGCCGATCCGGAGGCGCCGGCCCGGCTGATCGCGGCCGCGCGGGAGCGCTTCGGCGGCTTCGACGGCATCCTCGTCAGCGTGGGCGGACCGGCGCCCGGGTTCGCCGCCGACAACACCGACGAACAGTGGCGGGCGGCGTTCGAGTCGGTGTTCCTCGGGGCGGTCCGGCTCGCCCGGGCGGCGGCGGACGAGCTGGAGGCCGGCGGGGTCATCGGGTTCGTGCTGTCCGGGTCGGTGCACGAGCCGATCCCGGGACTGACGATCTCCAACGGGCTGCGGCCGGGCCTCGCCGGGTTCGCCAAGTCGCTGGCCGACGAGCTGGGGCCGCGCGGCATCCGGGTGGTGGGACTGCTGCCGGCGCGCATCGACACCGACCGCGTGCGCGAGCTGGACGGGATGTCGCCGGACCCGGAGGCGACCCGGGCGGCCAACGAGGCGCGGATTCCGCTTCGGCGCTACGGGAAGCCCGAGGAGTTCGGGCGGACGGCGGCCTTCCTGCTGTCGCCGGCGGCCTCCTATCTGACGGGGATCATGGTGCCGGTGGACGGTGGTGTGCGGCACGGGTTCTGACGGGGCGTCGGCCGGGCGCCGTCGCGCGGGACGGGACGGCCCTGGGTCAGCTGACCCGCTCGGCGCGGTGTTTCACGGCCTTCAGGCGTACCTCGGACGGAAGCGCCGCAAGTCCCGCCGACCCCCGGGCGTGTTCCAGCGCCTGGTCGGTCAGTTCACGCAGCGCCGTGCCCGGGTCCACGTGCGGCTCCATCCGCAGTCGCACGCGGACCGCGGGGGCGGTGCGGCGGCCGGTGAGGTGGACGTGGGCGTGCGCGACGCCGTCCAGGTGGGCCGCCTCGGCGGTCACCGCGTGCTCCAGGGCCCGGCCCCGCACCAGCGCGCCCTCACCGTCGCCCGTGTCGACGAGGAGGTCCCCGAGCCGACGGCGGCGCACCACCGCGGTCAGCCACCACAGGGTCAGCAGGACGACGACGGCGAGCACGGCGATGACGGTGGGCCACCACCAGCCGTCGTCGCGCCAGCGGGTGCGTTCGGCGGTGCTGAGCAGGACGTCGTGCTGGTCGTCGTGGAGCCACCAGGAGGGCGCGGGCGCGCCCAGGCCCACGGCGAGCACCGCCCCGCCGATCACCAGCAGCACCAGCCCGACGAGTGCGAGGAGGACCCGGTTGACGGTCCTGAGCATCGACCTCATCCCTTCTTCCCGGGGCGCCGTACCCGCACCGACAGGGCGGGCGGGCGGGCCAGGCCCAGGCCCGCGAGGGCACCGGTGAGGGTCTGGTCCAGATCTGCCCGTACGTCGTCCAGGTCGCGGAAGTGGGACAGCGCGCGGACCTCGGCGTGGCGCCGGCGCACCCGGACGCGTGCCGACTGCACACCGGCCACCTCCATCGCACGGTCGCGCAGCACCAGCGCGGCGGCGTCGCGGTGCAGGCCGGCGCGGACGTCGGGGTGGGTGCGGCGCATGGGCAGGACGGCACGCAGGCCGGGGGTGGCGGCCAGGACGATCAGCCAGAGGCCGAGCGCGGCGGCGACCCCGGCGCCGACCAGGACCCAGGTGTCGTCCAGGGGCCGTTCGGCGAGTTGCCGGGCGAGGTCACGGCGCCAGTCGAGGGCGTCGTGACCGGCCCGCACGGCGACGACGTCGTAGAGGAAGGCACCCGCGACGACCAGCAGCACGAGGGCGGTGATGCCGACCGGGACGCGGCGCGCCGACCAGAAGCGGCGGCGGCCGGCGGGTGCTGCCCCGGTTCCGGCCTCGGCGTCGGGAGCTGGCGGGGGCTCCTTCTCCAGGACCGGCAGTCGCCGGGTGGTGTCCTCGGGGCCGGGGGCCGGTGGTTCGGTCATCGGGTCCTCCCCCGTGCCGTGCCGTGTGCCGTCGTCGGGTGGAGCCGCTCCACGTGGACGGCGACCTCCGGCACGTCCATCGAGACCAGCGCCCGCACCCGTTCGGCGACGTGACGGCGGACGGCACGGCAGCGCGCGGCGAGGTCGCAGGGATAGCCGAGTTCGAGGTGGACCCTGACGTGTGCGGCGAAGTGGTGCACGACGACCGTGGCCCGGGGCCGGGTCGCGTCCGGCGGGAGGGCGCCGACCGCCTCGTGGGCCGCCTGGGAAGCGATCTTGGCGACGACCCGGTCGGCGATCCGGGTGGCGCCCCGCTCAACGGGCGGGACGAGGGCGGGGCGTCCGCCGAGCGTGCCGGTCCCCACGCTCACCGGTCACCGCCGCCGGTCGTCGCGCGACCGGAAGAAGTCGCCGAGGTCGAAGTCCCCTTCGAGGACCCGTCCGACGACGAAACCGACGGCGCCCAACGCCGCCACCAGCAGGAAGGCGCCGAACCCGCCGAAGTACCCGGCGAAGCCCAGCGCCATGCCGGCGATCATGCCGACCATGGCCATGCTCAAGGTGCTCTCCCCTCAGCCGTACGGTTGTCCGCCGCGGCGGGTCACTGGATCCGGGGCTCCGGCTCCTCTTCCTCGTCCTCGGGCAGCTTGACGTCGGTCACGGCGATGTTGACCTCGACCACTTCCAGGCCGGTCATCCGCTCCACCGCCGCGACGACGTTCTCGCGCACGCCGCGGGCGACGTCCTCGATGGCGACGCCGTACTCGATCACGATCTCCAGGTCGAGCGCGGTCTGCACCTCGCCGACCTCGGCCTTCACACCGCGGGTCACCGATTTCGTCGACCCGCCCGGTACGCGGTCGCGCACGGCGCCGAAGGTTCGGCTCAAGCCGCTGCCCATGGCGTGCACGCCGTCCACGTCACGGGCCGCGAGGCCGGCGATCTTCTCCACCACGCCGTCGGCGATGGTGGTTCGCCCGCGGGTTCCCGGGTCACCGCCGCCGCGACGGGTGGGCTTGCGGGTCTGCACCGGCGTGTCGGTCTCGCGCTCGGAATTCTGCGTCCGGTTTCGGTCCGTCATCTCGGTCATCGCCGTACGTCCCTTTCGGTCGTCTTCCTCTCCCCACCGTAAGCGCGGTTGCGCTCCCGCGCCCCGGGGATGCGGCAGGCTGGAGGAATGACGGCGGCGGAGAGCTGGACACAAGCGGTGCGACGTCAGGTGGGGCTGGGCAGGCTGCTGCCGCTCGGCGGCCCCGCCGACGGCGCGTGGATCACGGAGGACGCGGCCCGGGCGGTGCTGCGGGCGGCGGCGCGGGAGGTGCGCGGGGTGCGGCTGGACGGGTTGCGGTTGGGGCCGGCGGACCCCGCGGGCGACGCGGAGCCGGCCGTACCGCCGCCGCCGAGCGGTCTGCCGCCGGGGCCGCTGCGGGTGACGGGGGACATCGCGGTGGGGCCGGCCGAGCCGTTGCCGGCGGCGGCCGCCCGGCTGCGCGCCGCCCTCGCCGACGCGGCGAGGCAGCGGCTCGGGCTGACGGTGGCGGAGGTGGACCTGAGGGTGGCGTCCCTGCTGGACGAGGAGCCGGGTCAGGAGGAGGAGCCGCCCCCGGGGCCGCCGTCGGCCGGCACGGTGACCGGCGACGACGAGAGCCGCGCGGCGGACGCCGCCCGCTCGGTACCGGGCGTCGTCGCCCTGACCGGGGTCCTCGGCGGCGTCGGCCGGTCGGTGCACCTGGAGCAGCACCGGCCGGAGGGCGCCGCCCTGCCCCGCCGCCACGCGCGCGTGGAGCTCGCGGTCGGCGCCGGCCACCGGGCCGTGGACGTCGCCCGCCAGGTCCGCGCGGCGGTGTCCGAGGCGCTGCCGGACCACCCGACGGTGGCGGTGGTGGTGACGTCGGCCGGCTAGGGGCCGCCCGCCTGCCGGGCGTACGCGGGCGGCCCGACAACGCGGCGAGGCGCCGCGCCGGGCGCCGCGGCGCAGGAGGGACGTTCACGACAGCCCTCGGGCCCCCTGGTTCGCCGGAGGCCGGGAACGAGCGGTCGCCCGGGAGGAGGCAGGGCACTCCGCGTGGCCGCGTCGACCGCGCGCAGCGGGCCACCCTGACCGCGCCCGGCCCGGGTCACCCCGCTGGGACCGCCCTACGACGCGGGCGGCAGCCTCCGGCGGGGCAGGCGCCCGACCGGGCACGAACGGTCAGCACCGGCCGGGGACCGCGGAACCCCGGCCCGGCGGCGCCTCCCGGGCGCGCGTGGGCTATTCGCCCAGGCCCGCCAGGTCGCGCAGGCGTCGGGCCTGCGCGGCTCGTTCGGCGGCGCGCTGTTCGTCGTAGGTGCGGCCGCCGGCGGCCCGCAGCAGCGCCTTGGTCTCGATGGCCGCCTCGCGGGGGGCGGCCAGGATCGCGGCCGCCAGTTCCCGCACCGTCTCGTCGAGCTGGCCGACGGGCACGGCGACGTTCGCGAGGCCACTGGCGACGGCCTCCTGAGCCTGGACGAACCGTCCGGTCAGGCACATCTCGACCGCCCGGCCGTAGCCCACGAGGGAGACCAGCGGATGCGTACCGGTGAGGTCGGGGACGAGCCCGAGGCTGGTCTCGCGCATGGCGAATTGCACGTCGTCGGCGACGACGCGCAGGTCGCAGGCGAGCGCGAGCTGGAACCCGGCCCCGATGGCATGGCCCTGGACAGCGGCGATCGACACGATGTCGCTCTGCCGCCACCAGGTGAACGCCTCCTGGTACCCGGCGATGGCGGCGTCGAGTTCGGCGTCGCCGCTGCGCGCGAGGTCGATGAACGAGGGCTCGCCCTCGATCCCCTCGGGCGTGAACATCTGCCGGTCGAGCCCGGCGGAGAAGGACTTGCCCTCACCGCGCAGCACGACGACCCGGACGGAGCCCGGCAGCCGACGTCCGACCTCTGCGAGCGTCCGCCACATGGCGGGGCTCTGCACGTTGCGCTTGGCCGGATTGGTCAGCGTCACCGTGGCGAACGCGTCGTCGACGGTGAGCCGTACGCCGTCCTTGTCGAGTACCGGACCGAGGTCCTTGGCGGGCGTTGCCATGGGGCGCCTCCGATGTGTGCGGTCAGCGAAGCGGAGCTAAGTGACTGCACAGTAACCACCCGGCCGGTCCTGGAGTCGCCCAGGGTCCCTCAAGGGCCCGGGGGACGACCGACCGGGTGGCCACCATCGAAGCCGATGGACCGCCGGGGATCAGGACGAAGCGGGCTTCTTGCCCCGGGTCGCCCCGCCACGCCCACGAAGCGTGACGCCCGACTCGCTCAGCATCCGGTGAACGAAGCCATACGAGCGGCCGGTTTCCTCGGCCAGTGCCCGAATGCTCGCACCGGAGTCGTACTTCTTCTTCAGGTCTGCCGCGAGCTTGTCGCGCGCGGCGCCGGTCACCCGGCTGCCCTTCTTCAGAGTCTCGGCCACCCGTGCCTCCTCATGGGAAGTGCGCTCTGGTCTCCTCATGATCACCCCTCCGGGGCGTGATGGCCACCCATTCGGCAAGGTCCGTGCGACACGGTTTTGACGACAGGAGCGCACCCCCACAAGCGGAAGCTGTGATTCCACACACATCCGTCCGCACGATCGAACGAGTCGTCGCGGGAACTCCCAGGTCAGAGACGGGCAACGGCCGATCCCCCGGCGGCGGGGGGATCGGCCGCGAAATCCGTGTAGGACACACCTCAATACGAGGAGATCTCACACAGATGATGGATCACGGCTAGGCCGAATGATCCATACGCAGTGGATCACCCCCGCGGTCAGGCCAGGGCGACGAGGTCCGCGTAGTCGGAACCCCACAGGTCCTCGACGCCGTCCGGCAGCAGGATGATGCGCTCCGGCTGGAGCGCCTCGACGGCGCCCTCGTCGTGGGTGACCAGGACGACCGCACCCTTGTAGGTGCGCAGCGCGCCGAGGATCTCCTCGCGGCTGGCGGGGTCGAGGTTGTTGGTGGGCTCGTCCAGCAGCAGCACGTTGGCCGAGGAGACCACCAGGGTGGCCAGGGCGAGACGGGTCTTCTCCCCGCCGGAGAGGACCCCGGCCGGCTTGTCGACGTCGTCGCCGGAGAAAAGGAAGGAACCGAGCACCTTGCGGACCTCGACGAGGTCCATGTCGGGGGCGGCGGAGCGCATGTTCTCCAGGACGGTGCGGTCCGGGTCGAGCGTCTCGTGCTCCTGGGCGTAGTAGCCGAGCTTGAGGCCGTGACCGGGGATGACGGCACCGGTGTCGGGCTGCTCGACGCCGGCGAGCAGCCGCAGCAGGGTGGTCTTGCCGGCGCCGTTCAGGCCGAGGATGACGACCCGGGACCCCTTGTCGATGGCCAGGTCGACATCGGTGAAGATCTCCAGCGAGCCGTACGACTTCGACAGGCCCTCGGCGGTCAGCGGCGTCTTGCCGCAGGGCGCGGGCTCCGGGAAGCGCAGCTTGGCGACCTTGTCTGACTGGCGGACCGCCTCCAGACCGGACAGCAGCTTCTCGGCCCGGCGGGCCATGTTCTGCGCGGCGACCGTCTTGGTGGCCTTGGCGCGCATCTTGTCGGCCTGGGAGTTGAGCGCGGCGGCCTTCTTCTCGGCGTTGGCGCGCTCGCGCTTGCGGCGCTTCTCGTCGGCCTCGCGCTGCTGCTGGTAGAGCTTCCAGCCCATGTTGTAGACGTCGATCTGGGAGCGGTTGGCGTCCAGGTAGAACACCTTGTTGACGACCGTCTCGACCAGGTCGACGTCGTGGGAGATCACGATGAAGCCGCCGCGGTAGGTCTTGAGGTAGTCGCGCAGCCAGATGATCGAGTCGGCGTCCAGGTGGTTGGTCGGCTCGTCGAGGAGCAGGGTGTCCGCGTCGGAGAACAGGATGCGGGCCAGCTCGATACGGCGGCGCTGACCGCCGGAGAGCGTGTGCAGGGGCTGTCCGAGCACGCGGTCGGGCAGGTTCAGCGCGGCGGCGATGGTGGCGGCCTCGGCCTCGGCGGCGTACCCGCCCTTGGTGAGGAACTCGGTCTCCTGGCGCTCGTACTGCTTCATCGCCTTGTCGCGGGTGGTGCCCTTGCCGGTGGCGATGCGCTGCTCGTTCTCCCGCATCTTGCGCAGCAGGACGTCGAGGCCGCGGGCGGAGAGGATGCGGTCGCGGGCGAGGATGTCGAGGTCGCCGGTGCGCGGGTCCTGCGGGAGGTAGCCGACCTCTCCGGAACGGGTGACGGTGCCGGCGGCGGGGATGCCCTGGCCGGCCAGGACCTTGGTCAGCGTGGTCTTGCCGGCGCCGTTGCGGCCGACGAGGCCGATGCGATCGCCCTTGGTGACGCGGAAGGAGGCGTTCTCGATGAGGATGCGGGCACCGGCGCGCAGCTCGATACCGGAGGCGGAGATCACGGACAGACTCCAGGGCGGAAGGGGTGGCGGGAAGGGCGGGCCGGGGGGTGCCGCGCGTGGCGCGCCGCCGCGGGGGCGGTGGCGGTCGACGGGCGGGCGTCCCGCCGTCTAATGCGCGAGGAGAATGGCCATGGGGGCCAGTCTAACGGCCCCGTGCAACCACTTTTCCGGCGTTCGCGTGTTCGATCTCCGCGTGCGGGATGTCAGTGGCCATTGCGACACTGGCAGGAGTGACGCAGTCTCATCCGGCACTCGGGAGGGGTCGGCATGACAAGAGCGGACGGCACGCGGCCGAGCGTGTACCCCACGGTGCTGTACCGGGACGCCCGGGCGGCGGTCCGGCAGCTGACGGAGGCGTTCGGCTTCACCGAGCTGGCGGTGTACGAGGGCGAGGACGGCCGGGTCGCCCACGCCGAGCTGGCGCAGGGCAACGGCGCGGTGATGATCGGCTCGAAGGGCACCGGCAGCCGCTTCGACGAGGCGATGAAGGGCACCGGCCCCACGGGGGTGTACGTCGTGGTGGACGACGTCGACGCACACCACCGGCGGGCCGTGCGGCACGGCGCCGAGGTCCTGATGGAACCGACGGACCAGGACTACGGCTCGCGCGACTACATGGCCCGCGATCTGGAGGGCAACGTCTGGAGCTTCGGCACCTACGCCCCGGAGATACCCGGCTGACGCCGACGCCTGGGCGCGGCTCAGCTGCCCCCGGTGTGCACCTGGAAGGCGGCCCGGCGCACGGCCTTGGCCAGCGCCGGGTCCGGGTGCGCGGCGGCCAGCGCGACCAGCACCTGCACGGTGCGCGGGTGCCCGACGGCGCGGACCTCGTGCAGCAGCGCGGGCACCGTCGGCTGGAGCGCGGACTCCAGGTGGCGGACCAGCATCGGGGCCTCGCCGTGGTCGGCGACCGCCGCCGCGGTGTCCACCCACAGCCAGGTGGCCTCCTCGCGAGTGAGCACCTCGTGGGCGTCCTCGGGGTCCACGCCGTCGTGCTCGGCCAGCCAGAGCAGGGCGTAGGGCCGCAGGGCGGGGTCGTCGACGACGGCCCGGACATCGGGTTCGGCGGGGGCGCCGACGACGCGCAGCGCCTCGAAGGCCAGGCCGCGCAGCAGGGCGTCCTCACCGCGGGCGGCGGCCAGCAGCTCGGTGACGGCGCTGCCGACGGGCCGGGCGGCGAGCCAGGCGCGGTACTCGGCGCGGGCCGCGTTGGGGCGCAGCTGGGCGCAGCCGCGCAGCATGTCCTCCGCGGCCTGCTCGATGTTGCCGGCGGGGCTCTGCGCGGCGACGCAGATCTGCTCCAGCTTGACCCACACCGCCCAGTTGCCGAGCGGGGTCAGGGTGGCCTGGCCGTCGCCGCAGGTGAGCGCGCCGACGGAGGCGAGGGCGTGCAGCGCCCAGTCGAGGAGGGGGGCGAGTTCGGCGTCGCGCGCGGGTTCCGCCGGGTCGGCGTCGGCGGAGGGGGCGGCGGGAGCGCCGGGGGCGGTGAGGGGGGCGGTGTCCGGGGGCGGGGTGCCGGCTCCGGCGCCGGCTCTGACTCCGGTCGCCGTCCCGGTGTCGCCGTCGGCCTCCGTGTCGTAGCTGATCTCGCAGCGCTCGGTGCGCAGTTCGGTGACGCGCTGGCGCAGGAGGTCGAGGAGCTGTTCGACGGGGACGGGGCCGGCGGACAGCTGGAGGAAGGAGAGTACCTGTGGCATGGCCGAGACGACCTCGGCCACCGCGGCGGGCTCCTGGCCGGCGGGTTCGGGTACGGCCAGTGACCAGGCGTCGAAGAGGGCGACCCAGCCGCGCAGGACGGCGCTGTCGTCGCGGTCCCAGGCGCGCAGCCGCCAGCCGGGGCGGGCGCTGGCGCCGTGCACCTCGACGAGGCCGGCGAGGCGGGCGGTGTCCCAGTCGGCCCTGACCTGAGCCGGGGTCAGGCCCAGGTGGCCGGCCGCTCGTTCGGCGGTCGCGTCCGCCAGGGTGGCCTTGCCGTCGGCGGTGGCCGCGTCGCCGCCCGGGCCGAGGGCCGCGTCGGCCCAGCGGGCGACCCGGACCGCGCCGGCCAGTCCGGAGCGCGCCATTCTGGCCAGCTCCGCCGGGGCCGGGGTGCCCTGCGGGGGGCGGGGTGCGGGGCGGCGTGGGCGCCGCTCGTTCACTGCTGAAGGGGCGGCGGCCAGGGGTCGCGGGCGGACGAGTCGAAGCCTGGAGTCGCGCGGGATACGGGACGTCACGGGTGCAGTCTTCCGGTTGACGGTGCGAAAACCCAAACGGAATGTCACCGGCGGCCACGTGACCGGCCTGGGTACACCACCTCACGGGGGCACGAAGGCCGAAAACAGGCCACTGGTCCGGCACCAAACGGAACCGTAGGGCCGGCGCTCGCGGGCCCCGGCTCACACCAGGGGCGTCAGGAAGCGGCGGAGGGCCTCCTCGTAGGCGCCCGGGTCGGGGTTCCACATGGCGCCGTGGGGGGCGTCGGGGACGGTGTGCAGGGCGACGCGGCCGGAGTGGCGGTCGGCCAGGTGGCGGGAGAGGTGCCAGGGGGCGACCACGTCGCCGGGCCCGTGGAAGAGCAGCGTCGGGACGGCCGGCGGGGGCAGGGCGGCGTCGGTGCCGTTGGCCTGGGGGCCGCCGTGCAGGCCGGCCCGGCCCTGGGCGGCCCGTACGGCCAGCGGCAGCAGGGCGCCGGGGGTGTGCCGGGCGGTGGCGAGGGCGCGCAGGGTGGTCTGCCAGCTGAGCACCGGGGAGTCCAGGACCAGTCCGGCGACGCGTTCGCGCACGCCGGAGTGGGCGGCGGCGCGCAGCGCCATGGCGGCGCCGGTGGACCAGCCGAGCAGGACGACGCGGTGGGCGCCGTAGCGCACGGCGTAGCGGATCGCCGCGTCCACGTCGCGCCACTCGGTCTCGCCGAGGTGGTTGAGGCTGTCCGGGGAGCGGGGCGCACCGAGGTCGCCGCGGTAGGAGACGGCGAGGACCGGGACGTGGCGGCGGTGCAGGAAGCCGATGAGGTTCAGGGAGTGCTCGCGGGTGGTGCCGAGGCCGTGCACGGCGATCACCCAGGTGTGGCGGGCGGCGGGCACGAACCAGGCGGGCAGGGTGCCCAGCTCGCCGGGCACGTCGATGTCGGCGTAGTCGATGCCGAGGGCGGCGCGGGGGTTGCCGACGTGCACGTTGGGAGTGAGCCAGACGGCGTCGCCGGGCCGCAGGGTGCCGTGGGTGACGCGTTCGAGTCGGCGGACCACGGTGTCGGCGGGGTGCGGCGCGTGGTCGAGGACGGGTCCGACGACCGCGTGGCTGCCGTCACCGGAGAGGCCGTAGGTGCCGGGGCGCAGGCTGGCCAGGTCACGGGTGAGGGTGATCTGGCCGGCGGCGGTGCCGTGCACGGTGAGCCGGGGTTCGGTCGGCAGCGGGCGGCCGGCGGGCGCCTTGAGGGCGGCGTCGCTGGCGAGGCGGCCGGCGGCGACACCGGCCGCTCCGGCGGCCAGGGCTGCGGTGACGGCGACGGCCGTCGCTTTGACAGGGCGCACGCGTTCCAGTGTCGGGGGCGCGTGGGCCGACGGCCAGCGGTGCGGCTGCCCAGGGTGACGAAACGTCCCATTTCGGTCAGCCTGCGTGCGTTCGCGGCCGTCCTCCGCGTCCCGGCCGGTTCCGCGTCCCGGCCTGTTCCGCATCCCGACCGATCCGCGTCTCGGCCGCTTCCCGCCTCGGCCGGTCCGGGCCCCGGCCGGCTGCCGCCCCAGCCGATCCGAGTCCCGGCCGATCCGAGCCCCGGCCGATCCGAGCCCCGGCCGATCCGAGCCCCGATCAACTGCCGCAGCACCCCGGCCGGCTGCCGCACCCGCGCCGGTCAGCGGGGCTGTCCGTACCCGCGCAGCTTCTCCGTCACCTCGTCGAGCTGCTCCGCCGTCAGCAGGCTCGGCCGCAGGCCCGGCACCGCGGAGGCCGTGAGCCACAGGCGGCACATCCACTCCAGCTGGGCGGTGCGGTCGTAGGCCTGGTCCAGGGTGGCACCGTAGGTGACGGTGCCGTGGTTCTGCAGGAGGCAGCCGGTGCGGCCGTCGAGGGCGCGCAGCATGTTGCCGGCCAGTTCCTCGCTGCCGTAGGTCGCGTAGGGGGCGACCCGGACGGGGCCGCCGAGCGCGGCCGTCATGTAGTGGACGACGGGCAGTTCCGGCAGGAGCGTGGAGACGGCGGTCGCGTGCACGGCGTGGGTGTGCACGACGGCCCCGGCCCCGGTGCTCCGGTAGACGGCGAGGTGCATGGGCAGTTCGCTGGTGGGGACGAGGGCGCCGAGGACCTGCCGGCCGTCGAGGTCGACCCCGGTGATGTCCTCCGGGCCCAGCCGGTCGTACGGCACCCCCGAGGGGGTGACGAGTACGGTGTCCCCGACGCGTACCGAGACGTTGCCGGACGTGCCGACGACCAGCCCGTCGGCGACGGTGCGGCGGGCGGCCGCGACCAGCGCGTCCCACGCGCGTGCCTCCGCCGCGCCGGCCCGCGCCCGCTCATCACCTCTGCGCTCTGCCATACGGCGATCCTGCCAGCCTCCGGACCGGCCCGGGGGCCGGGTCGAGCACCCGGGGCGGGATCCGGAACCCTCGGAAGCCCATCCGACACCCGTGCGCCCGTTCCAGTTCACCTTCCGTTCACCCAGGTTGCCTACGGTCCAACAGCCAATGACTTCGAACGATTGCCTGGGTAAATGGAAAACTTCTCGCTGATCCTCGCGATTGTGGTGGTAACCGCACTCGCGTTCGATTTCACGAACGGTTTTCACGACACCGCCAACGCGATGGCCACGACCATCTCGACCGGTGCGCTCAAGCCCAAGGTCGCGGTGGCCATGTCCGCCGTGCTCAACCTGGTGGGCGCTTTCCTCTCCGTGGAGGTCGCCAACACGATCTCCAAAGGTCTCGTCGACGAGACGGGCATCCGTCCCGAGGTCATCTTCGCCGCCCTGGTCGGCGCGATCCTCTGGAACCTGCTGACCTGGCTGGTGGGGCTCCCCTCCAGTTCCTCCCACGCCCTCATGGGCGGCCTGATCGGCGCCGCCGTCGCCTCCGCCGGTTTCGGCGCGGTCCACGGCGACGTGCTCGTCACCAAGGTGCTGATCCCGGCCGTCGCGGCCCCCGTGGTCGCCGGTCTCGCCGCGCTGCTGGCGACCCGGATGTCGTACGCCCTCGGCAAGAAGGCCGACGAGAAGGCGTCCGCCAAGGGCTACCGGGCCGGTCAGGTCGCCTCCGCGGGCCTGGTCTCGCTGGCCCACGGCACCAACGACGCGCAGAAGACGATGGGCATCATCACCCTGGCCCTGGTGGCCGGCGGCACCATCGCCCCCGACTCGGACCCGCCCGTCTGGGTCATCCTCTCCGCGGGCCTGGCCATCGCGCTCGGCACCTACATCGGCGGCTGGCGCATCATCCGCACCATGGGCAAGGGCCTGACCGACCTGCAGCCGCAGCAGGGCTTCGCCGCCCAGACCAGCGCGGCCACGGCCATCCTGGCCTCCTCCCACCTGGGCTTCTCGCTGTCCACCACGCATGTCGTCTCCGGTTCCGTGATGGGCGCCGGCCTCGGCCGCAAGGGCGGGGTCGTCCGCTGGTCGACCGCCACCCGCATGTTCGTCGCCTGGGGCCTGACGCTGCCGGCCGCCGCGCTGGTCGGCGCGCTCGCCGAGTACGTCACGGGGCTCGGCGACTGGGGCACGGCCCTCGTCGCGGTCTTCCTGGTGGCCTCCAGCGCCGCCATCTGGAAGGCCTCCCGGCGCGAGGTCGTCGACCACACCAACGTCAACGAGACCGAGGAGCCGGCCGGCGTGGTCACCACCGCCATCGCCGCCGTCACCCCGCCCCCGGCGGGCTCCCCGGCCGCCGACGACCTCTCGGCCGTCATCGCGGCCCCGGCCCCGGTGGCCACCGCCGCCGACCCGGCCACGCCTCCCGCCGCCGCGGTCTGAGCGCCGCCCACCCGGTAACCAAGGAACCATCACATGAAGATCGACTGGGAAGCCCTGGGCTCCGTCTTCGGCGTCAGCCTCGCCGTCACCGTCGGCCTCGTCACCCTGTTCACCCTCGGCATCATGGGCCTCTCGCGCCGCGAGCGCGCCCAGTCCGACGGCGGATCCGCGGTCCTCGCGACCACCGGCGCCTACGCCTGCTTCGCGGCGTGCGCCGGGGCGGTGGCCTACGGCATCAGCCTGATCGTGGCCTGATCCGCCCGATCCGCCCGATCCGCCCCGATCGTGGTCTGATCAGCCCGGCCGTGGTCTGAGCCGGCCACACGCCACACCGGCACGCGACACCCCACCCGCCCTGTCCGCCCCGCCCTCACCGGCGGTCGCGGGCGGGGCGCGGTCATGTCCGCGCCCCGGAGCGCGCCATGCGCCGGTGTGGGCTTCTGCACACTCCCCCACCGCAGGTCAACGGCAAGTTGACGGCCCTTCCGGACCCGTGGTGGACTGCCCGAGCCAAGTACGGCGGCAGAAGAGGAAGCCGGTGCGAATCCGGCGCGGTCCCGCCACTGTCACCGGGGTAGAACCCCCCGGGAGCCAGGAACTCTCACCGTCGGTCTCGTCGAACCAGGGCGTGGACACCCTGAGTGAGGACACGTATCGCCATGCGCGGTTGCCGATCGAGCGTCAGTACCGGAGCCCTGCCCGACCCCACGGCCGGCTGAGCCCATGCGGGCCGATCGCGTCTTCGCGTACGGCGCCGCCGCCGGCCTCCTCGGTGACCTCCTGCTCGGCGATCCTCGCCGGGGCCATCCGGTCGCCGCGTTCGGCCGGGCCGCCACCGCCGTGGAGCGGGTCCTGTGGCGCGACCACCGGGGCCGGGGCGCCCTGCACACCGCCGTGTGCGTGGGCGGCACCGTCGCCGTGGGCGCCGCGGTCGCCCGTGCCGTACGCCGCTCCCCCACCGCCTCCGTCGCCCTGACCGGCATGGCCACCTGGGCCGTCGTCGGCGGCACCTCGCTGGCCCGGGAGGCCCGGGCCGTCGGGGACGCCCTCGCGGCCGGCGACGTGGCCGCGGCCCGCGCCCGGCTGCCGCACCTGTGCGGCCGCGACCCGCAGGCGCTGGACGCCGACGGAATCGCCCGGGCCGTCGTCGAGTCGGTCGCCGAGAACACCTCCGACGCCGTCGTCGGCGCCCTGGTGTGGGGCGCCCTCGCCGGGGTACCGGGGCTGGTCGGCTTCCGCGCCGTCAACACCCTCGACGCCATGGTCGGCCACAAGTCGCCCCGCTACCGGCGCTACGGCTGGGCCTCCGCCCGCCTCGACGACCTCGCGGGCTGGCCCGGCGCCCGGCTGACCGCCGTGCTCGCCGCGGTCGCCGGGCCCGACCCGCGCGGCGCCGTCCGGGCCTGGCGGGCCGACGCCGGCCGCCACCCCAGCCCCAACGCCGGCCCGGTGGAGTCGTCCTTCGCGGGCGCTCTCGGGGTGCGGCTCGGCGGCACCCTCTCCTACGGCGGCCGGGTCGAGCACCGGCCCGTCCTCAACGGCGCGGCCGGCCGGGCCGTCGCCGTGACCGACATCGACCGGGCGGTACGGCTCTCCCGGCGGGTCGGCTGGCTCGCGCTCGGCGCCGGGGTCGCCGGGCGACTCGCCGTCCGGGCTCTCACGAAGGGGCGTACGTCATGAGCGGGGGTCTCCTCGTCGCCGGCACCACCTCCGACGCCGGCAAGAGCGTCGTCACCGCCGGGATCTGCCGCTGGCTGGCGCGCCAGGGCGTGAAGGTGGCGCCGTTCAAGGCGCAGAACATGTCGCTGAACTCGTTCGTGACGCGCGAGGGCGCCGAGATCGGGCGGGCACAGGCCATGCAGGCGCAGGCCTGCCGGGTGGAGCCGACCGCGCTCATGAACCCGGTGCTGCTGAAGCCGGGGGGCGAGCAGAGCAGTCAGGTCGTGCTGATGGGCAAGCCGGTGGGTGAGCTCAGTGCGCGCGGCTACCACGGCGGGCGGCAGCAGCAGCTGCTGGGGACCGTGCTCGACTGTCTCGCCGAGTTGCGGGGCACGTATGACGCGGTGATCTGTGAGGGGGCCGGTTCTCCCGCCGAGATCAATCTGCGGCGGACCGACATCGTCAACATGGGCGTCGCGCGCCGTGCGCGGCTGCCCGTGCTCGTCGTGGGCGACATCGACCGCGGCGGTGTCTTCGCCTCCTTCTTCGGGACCGTCGCCCTGCTGTCGCCGGAGGACCAGGAGCTGGTCGCCGGGTTCCTCGTCAACAAGTTCCGCGGGGACGTCTCGCTGCTCGAACCCGGCCTCGACATGCTGCACGGGCTCACCGGGCGGCGGACGTACGGCGTGCTGCCCTTCCGGCACGGGCTCGGGATCGACGAGGAGGACGGGCTGCGGGTCTCCCTGCGGGGAAGCGTGCGGGAGTCGGACGTCGCCCCGCCCGTCGGCGAGGACGTCCTGCGGGTCGCCGTCTGCGCGATCCCGCTCATGTCCAACTTCACCGACGTCGACGCCCTGGCCGCCGAACCCGGTGTCGTGGTGCGGTTCGTGGACCGGCCCGAGGAACTGGCCGACGCCGATCTCGTCGTCGTCCCGGGAACCCGGGGCACGGTCAGGGCCCTGGAGTGGCTGCGCGCGCGGGGCCTCGCGGAGGCCCTCGTGCGCCGGGCCGCCGAGGGCAGGCCGGTGCTCGGTGTCTGCGGCGGCTTCCAGATCCTCGGCGAGCACATCGAGGACGACGTCGAGAGCCGTACAGGGCACGTCGACGGCCTCGGCATCCTGCCCGTGCGGGTGCGGTTCGCCCGCGAGAAGACCCTCACCCGGCCGGCGGGCCGGGCCCTCGGCGAGCCCGTCGAGGGGTACGAGATCCACCACGGGGTCGCCGACGTCGTGGGGGGCGAGCCCTTCCTCGACGGCTGCCGGGTCGGCCACACCTGGGGCACGCACTGGCACGGCTCACTGGAGTCGGACGGCTTCCGGCGGGCCTTCCTGCGCGAGGTGGCCGCCGCCGCGGGCCGCCGCTTCGTGCCCGCCCCCGACACCTCCTTCGCCGCGCTGCGCGAGGAGCAGCTCGACCGGCTCGGCGACCTGATCGAACAGCACGCGGACACGGACGCGCTGTGGCGGCTCATCGAGTCGGGCGCGCCGCAAGGACTGCCTTTCATTCCACCGGGAGCGCCCGCATGAGCACAGTGTTGTTGTTGTCGACCGCCGACACCGATCTGCTGGCGGCCCGGGCCGCCGGTGACGCCGACTACCGGATCGGCAACCCGACCCGGGTGGACGTCGCCGAGGAACTCCCCGCGCTCGTCGAGGGCTGCGACATCGCCGTCGTACGGCTGCTGGGCGGCAAGCGCGCCTGGGAGGACGGGCTCGCCGCGCTCCGGGCGTCCGGGATCCCGACCGTGCTGCTGGGCGGCGAGGCCGTGCCGGACGCCGAGCTGATGGCCGAGTCGACGGTACCGGCCGGTGTCGTCGCCGAGGCGCTGAAGTACCTCGTCGAGGGCGGGCCGGACAACCTGGCCGAGCTGGCCCGGTTCCTGTCCGACACCGTGCTGCTGACCGGCGAGGGCTTCGACGGGCCGCGCAGGATGCCCGAGTACGGGCCGCACGGGAACCGCGCGCGCGTGCCGGGCCGGCCGACGGTCGGCGTGCTGTTCTACCGGGCCCACGAACTGAGCGGCAACACCGCCTTCGTCGACACCCTGTGCGACGCGATCGAGGCGCGCGGCGCCAACGCGCTGCCGGTGTTCTGCGGTTCGCTGCGCGGGGCGGACAGCGGGCTGTACGAGCTGCTGGGGCAGGCCGACGCGCTGGTCGCGACCGTGCTCGCGGCCGGCGGCACGCACGCCTCGCAGGCGTCGGCCGGCGGTGACGAGGAGACCTGGGACGTGGGCGCGCTCGCCGACCTGGACATCCCCGTCCTGCAGGGGCTGTGCCTGACGTCGTCACGGGCCGCCTGGGAGGAGTCCGACGCCGCGCTGTCCCCGATGGACGCGGCCATGCAGGTCGCGATCCCCGAGTTCGACGGGCGGCTGATCACGGTCCCGTTCTCCTTCAAGGAACAGGGCCCGGACGACGTACCGGTGTACGTCGCCGACCCCGAACGGGCCGCGCGGGTGGCCGGGATCGCCGTACGGCACGCGGCACTCGGGCACAAGGCCGACGCCGACAAGCGCGTCGCGCTCGTCTTCACCGCGTACCCGACCAAGCACTCGCGCGTCGGCAACGCGGTCGGCCTCGACACGCCCGCCTCGGCGGTACGCGTGCTGGACGCGCTGCGGGCGGCCGGATACGCGGTCGACGGGTACCCGGACAACGGCGACGAGCTGATCCACCGGCTCATCGAGGCCGGCGGCCACGACGTCGAATGGCTCACCGAGGAGCAGCTCGCCGCCGCGCCCGCGCGCGTGCCGCTCGCCCACTACCGGGCCTGGTTCGACGAGCTGGACCCCGGACTGCGCGAGGCCATGCTCCAGGCGTGGGGGGAGCCGCCCGGCTCGCTGTACGTCGACGGTGACGACATCGTGCTGGCGTCCCTGCGGTTCGGGAACGTCGTCGTGATGATCCAGCCGCCGCGCGGCTTCGGCGAGAACCCCATCGCGATCTACCACGACCCGGACATGCCGCCCTCGCACCACTACATGGCGGCGTACCGGTGGCTGGAGGCCGCGCCGTCGGAGGGCGGTTTCGGCGCCGACGCGATCGTGCACATGGGCAAGCACGGCACGATGGAGTGGCTGCCCGGCAAGGGCCTCGGCCTCTCCCGCGGCTGCGCCCCGGACGCGGTCCTCGGCGACCTCCCGCTGGTCTACCCGTTCATCGTCAACGACCCCGGCGAGGGCACCCAGGCCAAGCGGCGCGGGCACGCCACCGTGGTCGACCACCTGGTGCCGCCGATGGCGCGCGCCGACACCTACGGCGACCTGGCCAAGCTGGAACAGCTGCTGGACGAGTACGCCCTGGTCAGCGACCTGGACCCGGTGAAGGCCCCGGCGGTGCGCGCCCAGATCTGGACGCTGGTGAAGGCGGCCGAGCTGCACCACGACCTGCACGTCGACGAGCAGCCCGACGACGACGCGTTCGACGAGTTCGTCATGCACATCGACGGATACCTGTGCGAGATCAAGGACGTGCAGATCCGGGACGGCCTGCACGTCCTCGGCGGCGGCCCGGTCGGCGAGCCGCGCGTGAACCTGGTGCTGGCCGTGCTGCGCGCCTCGCAGGTGTGGGGCGGCCGGGCGAACGCGCTGCCAGGGCTGCGGGCGGCGCTGGCGGCGCACTTCGGGCTGGTGGAGAAGGAGCTGCTGGGCGAGCCCGGGGCGCCCGTGAAGGTCCCGGTGGAGCTGACGGACCTGGCCGACGGCCCGTCGCGGACCGCGTCCGACGTGATCGACCTGCTGGAGCAGCTGGCCCGGCGGATCGCCGAGGGGATGGAACAGCGCGGCTGGGCGGTGGCCGAGGCCGCGCCGCTGGTGCGGGACGTGATCGGGGCCGAACTCCCCGACGCCGTGGCCGTGCTGGAGTTCGCGTGCACGGAGGTCGTGCGCCGGCTGGCGCGCACGACGGACGAGATCGGGCACATCCTCCGGGCGCTGCGCGGCGGCTACGTGCCCGCCGGCCCGTCCGGCTCTCCGACCCGCGGTCTGGTCAACGTCCTTCCGACCGGCCGCAACTTCTACTCCGTCGACCCCAAGGCGATCCCGTCCCGGCTGAGCTGGGAGGTCGGGCAGTCGCTGGCCGACTCGCTGGTGGCGCGCTATCTGCAGGACACCGGCGAGTACCCGAGGTCGGTGGGCCTCACCGTGTGGGGCACGTCCGCGATGCGCACCCAGGGGGACGACATCGCCGAGATCCTGGCGCTGCTGGGGTGCCGGCCGGTGTGGGACGACGCGTCGCGCCGGGTGACCGGCTTCGAGGTGATCCCGCTGGAGGAGCTGGGGCGGCCGCGCGTCGACGTCACGGTCCGTATCTCCGGGTTCTTCCGGGACGCGTTCCCGCACGTGGTCGGGCTGATCGACGACGCGGTCCGGGCGGTGGCCGAGCTGGACGAGCCGGGCGAGTCGAACTACGTACGGGCGCACGTGGACGAGGACGCCGCCGGGCACGGGGACCGGCGGCGGGCCACGGCCCGGATCTTCGGGTCGAAGCCAGGGGCCTACGGCGCAGGGCTGCTGCCGCTGATCGACGCGCGGAACTGGCGGTCCGACGCGGACCTCGCCGAGGTGTACGCCGTCTGGGGCGGCTACGCGTACGGGCGCGGGCTCGACGGGCGGGCGGCCCGGGGGGACATGGAGACGGCGTTCCGGCGGATCGCGGTGGCGGCGAAGAACGTCGACACGCGAGAGCATGACATCGCCGACGCCGACGACTACTTCCAGTACCACGGCGGCATGGTCGCCATGGTGCGGCACCTGACGGGGGCCAACCCCGAGGCGTACGTGGGCGATTCGGCGACGCCGGACCAGGTGAGGACGCGGACGCTGGGTGAGGAGACGCACCGGGTCTTCCGCGCCCGGGTGGTCAACCCGCGCTGGATGGCGGCCATGCGGCGCCACGGCTACAAGGGCGCCTTCGAGATGGCGGCGACGGTGGACTACCTCTTCGGGTACGACGCCACGGCCGGCGTCGTGGACGACTGGATGTACGAGAAGCTGAGCGCCGAGTACGTCTTCGACCCGGAGAACAAGGACTTCATGCGCCGGTCCAACCCGTGGGCGTTGCGGGGCATCACCGAGCGGCTGCTGGAGGCGGCGGACCGCGGGCTGTGGGCGGAGCCGGACGCCGACACGATCGAGCGGCTGCGCGCCACCTACCTGGAACTCGAAGGCGACCTGGAGGGCGACCAGTGACCACCATCCCGTTCCCGTTCACCGCCGTCGTGGGCCAGGACGACCTCCGCCTGGCGCTGCTCCTCAACGCGGTGAGCCCCGCCGTGGGCGGGGTGCTGGTGCGCGGCGAGAAGGGGACCGCGAAGAGCACCGCCGTACGCGCCCTGTCGGCGCTGCTGCCGG
Source organism: Streptomyces sp. bgisy159 (assembly GCF_057707805.1). Lineage (NCBI taxonomy): Bacteria > Bacillati > Actinomycetota > Actinomycetes > Kitasatosporales > Streptomycetaceae > Streptomyces > Streptomyces sp. bgisy159. The sequence continues at coordinate 22,982 of NZ_JBYIQX010000036.1, forward strand.
AGGTCGCCGTCGTCCCCGGCTGCCGGTTCTCCTGCGCCCCCGCTGCCCCCGACCCCGCCTGCCCGGACGGGCCGCACGAGCCGGGCAACGGCACTCGGCGCCCCGCCCGCATGGTCGAGCTGCCCGTAGGTGCCTCAGAGGACCGGCTGGTGGGATCGCTCGACATCGAGCGCGCTCTGGCCGAAGGCGTGAAGAGCTTTGAGCCCGGCCTCTTGGCGCAAGCGCACCGCGGGATCCTGTACGTCGACGAGGTCAACCTCCTCCACGACCACCTGGTCGACCTGCTCCTGGACGCCGCCGCCATGGGCGCCTCCTACGTCGAGCGCGAGGGCGTGTCGGTGCGGCACGCCGCGCGCTTCCTGCTCGTCGGGACCATGAACCCGGAGGAGGGCGAACTGCGGCCGCAGTTGCTCGACCGGTTCGGGCTGACCGTCGAGGTGGCCGCCTCGCGCGAGCCCGACCAGCGGGTGGAGGTCGTGCGGCGGCGGCTCGCCTACGACGACGACCCCGCCGGGTTCGCCGCGCGCTGGGCCGACGAGGAGACCGCCGTGCGGGAGCGGATCGTCGCCGCGCGGGAGTTGTTGCCGCGGGTGCGGCTGGGCGACGGGGCGCTGCGGCAGATCGCCGCGACGTGCGCGGCGTTCGAGGTCGACGGGATGCGGGCCGACATCGTGATGGCGCGGACGGCGACCGCCCTGGCGGCCTGGGCCGGGCGGACGGACGTGCTGGCCGAGGACGTCCGTCAGGCCGCGCTGCTCGCGCTGCCGCACCGCAGGCGGCGCAACCCCTTCGACGCGCCGGGGCTGGACGAGGACAAGCTCGACCAGACGCTGGAGGAGGCCGCCGAGGAGGACCCCCGGGACGACGACCCGGATCCCGACGGTCCCGGTGGCGGGGGCGGTGGGCAGCCGTCGCCCGGGGACGGTGATCCACAGGGCGGTGACACCGCCGCGCGGCCCGAGGCCGGGGAGGGCGGTGAGCCGCGGGCGTCCGGTGCCGGGGAGCAGTCGCCCGTGCGGGCCGCCGAGCCGTTCCGGGCCAAGGTGCTGAGCGTGCCCGGGATCGGTGAGGGTGCCGCCGGGCGGCGTTCGCGGGCGCGGACCGAGCACGGGCGGACGATGGGGGCCCGTCGGCCGCGGGGTGCGCTGAGCAGGCTGCATCTGGCCGCGACCGTGCGGGCGGCGGCGCCGCATCAGCGGGCGCGCGGGCGGTCCGGGCCGGGGCTGGTGATCCGGCGGGACGACCTGCGGCAGGCCGCCCGGGAGGGGCGCGAGGGGAACCTCGTGCTGTTCGTCGTGGACGCCTCCGGTTCCATGGCCGCCCGGCAGCGGATGGGTGCCGTGAAGGGCGCGGTGCTGTCGCTGCTGCTCGACGCGTACCAGCGGCGGGACAAGGTGGGGCTGGTGACGTTCCGCGGGTCGGGCGCCGAGGTGGCGCTGCCGCCGACCTCGTCCGTCGACGCCGCCGCGGCCCGGCTGGAGTCGCTGCCGACCGGTGGGCGGACTCCGCTGGCGGCCGGGCTGCTGAGGGCGCACGAGGTGCTGCGCGTGGAGCGGCTGCGGGACCCGGCGCGGCGGGCGCTGGTGGTCGTGGTGACGGACGGGCGGGCGACGGGAGGTCCGGAGCCGCTGGTGCCGGCGTCCAGGGCCGCCGCCCTGTTCGCGGCCGAGCAGGTGGCCTCGGTCGTCGTGGACTGCGAGTCCGGGCCGGTGCGGCTGGGGCTGGCGGGCAAGCTCGCCGGTGAGCTGGGCGGGACCGCGGTGACGCTGGACGGACTGCGGGCGGACAGCATCGCCGGACTGGTCAAGGACGTACAGGGGAGGGCCGCGTAGTGCCTCAGGGGCAGCCGAGTGTGGTGCCCGACGACGGACTGACGACGCGTCAGCGGCGGAATCGTCCGCTGGTCGTCGTGCACACCGGGGTCGGCAAGGGCAAGTCGACGGCCGCCTTCGGGCTCGCGCTGCGGGCCTGGAACCAGGGGTGGCCGATCGGGGTGTTCCAGTTCGTCAAGTCGGCGAAGTGGAAGGTGGGCGAGGAGAACGCGCTGCGGGTGCTCGGCGCCAGCGGGGAGGGCGGCTCCGTCGACTGGCACAAGATGGGCGAGGGCTGGTCCTGGGTGCAGCGCGACGCGCAGATGGACAACGAGGAGAAGGCGCGGGAGGGCTGGGAGCAGGTCAAGCGGGATCTGGCGGCCGAGACGTACCGGCTGTACGTGCTGGACGAGTTCGCGTACCCGATGCACTGGGGGTGGGTCGACACCGACGAGGTGGTCGACGTGCTGCGGAACCGGCCCGGCACCCAGCATGTGGTGATCACCGGACGCAACGCCCCGGAGAAGCTGGTGGACCTCGCGGATCTGGTGACCGACATGTCCAAGGTGAAGCACCCCATGGACGTGGGGCAGAAGGGCCAGAAGGGCATCGAGTGGTGATGTCCCCGACGTCCGTGCCCCGGCTGGTCGTGGCCGCGCCGTGTTCCGGCAGCGGCAAGACGACCGTGGCCACGGGGTTGATGGCCGCGTTCGCCGCGCGGGGACTCGCCGTGTCCCCGCACAAGGTCGGGCCGGACTACATCGATCCCGGGTACCACACGCTCGCGTGCGGGCGGCCGGGGCGGAACCTCGACGCGTACCTGTGCGGTCCGGAGCTGGTCGGGCCGTTGTTCGCGCACGGTGCGCGCGGCTGTGACGTGGCCGTGGTCGAGGGTGTGATGGGGCTGTTCGACGGGGCGGCGGGGGACGGCGAACTGGCCTCCACCGCCCATGTCGCCAAGCTGCTGCGGGCGCCGGTGGTGCTGGTCGTGGACGCCTCGTCGCAGTCGCGGTCGGTGGCGGCGCTGGTGCACGGGTTCGTGTCGTGGGATCCGGGGGTGCGGGTCGGGGGCGTGATCCTGAACAAGGTGGCCTCGGACCGGCACGAGGAGTTGCTGCGGGAGGCGCTGGACTCCGCGGGGGTGCCGGTGCTGGGGGTGCTGCGGCGGGCGGCGCCGGTGGAGACGCCGTCGCGCCATCTGGGCCTGGTGCCGGTGGCCGAGCGGTCGTCGGCGGCGGTGGCGGCCGTGGCGGCGATGGGCCGTCAGGTCGCCGAGGGGTGCGATCTGGAGGCGTTGCTGGCGCTGGCGCGCGGCGCGGGCCCGGTGGCGGGCCCGGCGTGGGACGCGGCCGCAGCGCTGGCGGGACCGTCCGGCGGCGGGGCCGGGGCGCCGGCCGCCGACCCCGTCGGCAGGGCCGCGGGCGTGCCGGCCGGATCCGCCGGTGACCGGGGCGACTCGACGACCGCGCCCGCCGGTGGCCGGGGCGGTGTCGTGGCCGGGGGCGCCGGTGGTCCGGGGGACGTGGGGGCCGGGTCCGCCGGTGGCCGGGGTCACTTGGCGGCAGGGGCCGACCGGGCGGGGGTTGCGTGGCCGGACGGGGTGCCGGGGCCGGTGGTCGCCGTGGCCGGCGGGGCCGCGTTCACGTTCTCGTACGCGGAGCACGCCGAGCTGCTGGCCGCGGCCGGGGCGCGGGTGGTGCCGTTCGATCCGCTGCGCGACGAACGGCTGCCCGACGGCACCCGCGGGCTGGTCGTCGGGGGCGGCTTCCCCGAGGTGTACGCCGCCGAGCTGTCCGCGAACGAGCCGCTGCGGCAGTCCGTGGCCGCCCTGGCGCGGTCCGGGGCACCGGTGGCCGCCGAGTGCGCGGGGCTGCTGTACCTGTGCCGGGAGCTGGACGGCCGGCCGATGTGCGGGGTGCTCGACGCGACCGCCCGGATGAGCGAGCGGCTGACGCTCGGCTACCGGGACGCGGTGGCGGTCGGGGACAGCGCGCTGGCCGCGGCGGGCACGCGGATGCGGGGGCACGAGTTCCACCGGACCGTCGTGGAACCGGGGGCGGGAGCGGCCCCCGCGTGGGGGGTCCGGGTCCCGCGGCGGCGGGTGGAGGGTTTCGTACAGCGAGGTGTGCACGCGAGTTACCTGCACACCCACTGGGCGTCCGCGCCCGGTGTCGCCCGTCGGTTCGTGGAGAGGTGCCGGACGTCATGAGCAGCAGCAGGTTGGTGGGGGTCGGGGTCGGGCCCGGGGATCCGGAGCTGGTGACCGTCAAGGGCGTCAACGCGCTGCGGGCCGCCGAGGTGGTCGTGGTGCCGGTGATGGCCGCGCCGGACGGAACGGACGGCGGGGAGCCGGGCCGCGCCGAGGCGACGGTGCTGCACTACGTGCCCGGGGACAGGGTCGTGCGCGTGGTGTTCGCGCTGAACGAGCGGTCCGACCGGGCGCGGCGGGAGGCGGCGTGGGACGCGGCCGGCGCGCGGGTCGCCCAGCTGCTGCGGGAGCGGGGCCGGGTGGCGTTCGCGACGATCGGCGATCCCAACGTGTACTCGACGTTCACGTACCTGGCGCAGACCATCGGTGAACTGGTGCCGGGGACGGTCGTGGAGACGGTGCCCGGGATCACCGCCATGCAGGACCTCGCGGCGCGGTCGGGGGCGGTGCTGACGGAGGGCACCGAGCCGCTGACGCTGGTGCCGGTGACGGCGGGCCCGGCCGTGCTGAAGGAGGCGCTGGCGGGCCCGGGGACGGTCGTGGCGTACAAGTTCGGGCGGCGGGCGGCCGAGGTCGCCGAGGCGTTGCGGGAGACGGGACGGCTGGCGGACGCCGTGTGGGGGTCGGCGCTGGGACTGCCGGAGGAGTCGATCCGCCGGGCCTCCGACCTGGACGGCGCGCCCCTGCCCTACCTGTCGACGCTGATCGCTCCGGCGCCGCGGGACGGCGCGCGGGGCGGCAAGCTGTGAGACCGCCGGTGTCACTCCGCGAGGCCGACCACCAGCCAGATGAACGCCACGCCCGCGACCGTGCACAGCAGGGTGGAGCGGGCCGGGTGCGTGTGGTGGGCCTCGGGCAGGATCTCGGCGGCGGCCAGATAGAGCAGGGCGCCGCCGAAGAAGCCGAGGTAGCCGCCGAGCAGCGGTTCCGGGACGGTGAGGAACGCGGCGCAGGCCGCGCCGGCCACCGGGGCCGCCGCGTCCGCGACCAGCATGGCGAGCGCGCGGCGGCGGGCGTTGCCGTACAGGGTCGTCAGGGTGAAGGTGTTGAAGCCGTCCGCGAAGTCGTGGGCGATCACCGCCACGGCGACCGCGGCGCCCATGCCGCCGCCGACCTGGAAGGCGGCGCCGATGGCGAGGCCGTCCATGGCGCTGTGCAGCACCATGGCCGCGGCCGCCGTGAGACCGACCTCCGGGGTGCGGGCGCCGTGTTCGGCGCCACCGTGCGCGGCGCGGCGGGTGGCCAGCAGACGTTCCACCGTATGGGCGAACAGGAATCCGGCCACGAACAGCAGCAGCGCGGCCGGTACGGCGAACACCTCGGTGCCGGCCGCGGCCAGCGCCTCCGGCAGCAGGTCGAGGCCGACGACGCCCAGCATCAGGCCGCCGGCCAGGCCCAGGACCAGGTGCCGGCGGTCGGTCACCCGTTGCGCCGTCCAGCCGCCGACCAGCGTCATCAGGAACGCGCCGAGCGCGACGAACACCGCCATGTGCTCTTCGTATCCGATGAGCACCCCGGCGCGCACATCCGAACCCCGTGAAGCTTCGTACGAGAGGACCCCGACCCATGGCCGATGCCCCCACCGGCAAGGTGACCTTCGTCGGTGCCGGCCCCGGCGCCGCCGATCTGCTGACGTTCCGTGCCGCGCGCGCCATCGCCGAGGCCGATGTGGTGATCTGGGCGGCGAGCCTGGTGCAGGCGGAGGTGCTGGAGCACGCGCGGGAGGACGCCCGGGTCCTCGACTCGGCGACGATGTCGCTGGAGGACGTGGTGGCCGTGTACGAGCGGGCCGCGCGCGAGGGGCTGCGGGTGGCGCGGATCCACTCCGGGGACCCGGCGCTGTGGGGCGGCACGCAGGAGCAGCTCGACCGGTGCCGGGAGATCGGGATCGCGACCGAGGTGGTGCCGGGGGTTTCGTCGTTCTCGGCGGTGGCCGCGCTGGCGCAGCGGGAGTTGACGATCCCGGAGGTGGCGCAGTCGGTGGTGCTGACCCGGCTGGGCGGCGGCAAGACGCCGATGCCGCCCGGTGAGGAGGTGCGGGAGTTCGCCCGGCACGGGACGACGATGGCGGTGTTCCTGTCGGCGGCGCGCAGCGGGCAGCTGGTGCGGGAGCTGCTGGAGGGCGGCTACCCGACGGACACGCCGGTGGTCGTGGCGTACCAGGCGACCTGGCCGGAGGAGCTGGTCGTGCGGTGCACGATCGGGACGCTGGAGGAGACGGTGAAGGAGCACAGGCTCTGGAAGCACACCCTCTTCCTGGTGGGTCCGGCGCTGGACGCGCACGGCACCCGCTCGCACCTGTACCACCCGGGGCACTTCCACGGGTACCGCAAAGCGGACCCCGAGGCCCGTAAGGCGCTGCGCGCGCGGGGTGCCGGGACGTGATCACGGTGGTGGGCGCGGGGACCGGGGCACCGGTCGCGCCGGAGGTCCTCGCGCGGGCGGAGCTGGTCGTCGGGGGGCGGCGGCACCTGGACGCCGTGCGGCTGCCGGAGTCGGCGGAGCGGATCGTGCTGGGGCCGCTGGCGCCGGCGCTGGACGCGGTCGCGGAGTACGACGCGAAGGACCGGCGGGTGGTGGTGCTGGCGTCGGGCGACCCGGGGTTCTTCGGGGTGGTGCGGGCGCTGGCCGAGCGGTGCGGCGCGGACCGGCTCGATGTGCGGCCCGGGGTGTCATCGGTGGCCGCGGCCTTCGCCAGGCTGGGGCTGACCTGGGACGACGCGGTGGTGGTGAGTGCGCACGGGCGGGCGCCGCGGACCGCGGTGAACGTGTGCCGGGCGTATCCGAAGGTGGCCGTGCTGACCGGGCCCGGTGCGGGTCCGGCCGAGCTGGGGGCGGCGCTGGCGGGGTACGACCGGGTGCTGGTGGTGGCGTCGGCGCTGGGCGATCCGGAGCGGGAGCGGGTGGAGCGGGTGACGCCCGCCGAGGCGGCGGCCCGGGACTGGGGTGCGGCGGTCAGTGTGGTGCTCTGTCTCGACGCGTCCCGGGCGGCCGGTCCGGTGCGGACGGTGGCGGGGCCGGCGCTGCCGCCGCCCGGCTGGGCGCTGGCGGAGGCGGAGTTCGCGCACCGCGACTCGATGATCACCAAGTTCGAGGTGCGGGCGCTGGCGCTGGCGCGGCTCGGGCCGCGGCCGGGCGATCTGGTGTGGGACGTCGGATCGGGGTCCGGTTCGGTGGCGGTGGAGTGCGCGCGGCTGGGTGCCGCCGTGTCGGCGGTGGAGAAGTCCGCCGACGGGGTGGCGCGGATCCGCGGCAACGCCGGCGCCCACGGTGTCGACGTGCACGTGGTGCACGGGGCGGCGCCGCGGGCGCTGGCCGGTCTGGACGATCCGGACGCGGTGTTCGTCGGGGGCGGCGGGCGTGAGCTGGCGGACATCGTCGGAACGTGCGCCCGCCGGGCCCGGCGCTCGGTGGTGGTGGCCGTGGCCGCGCTGGACCGGGTGGCGGCGGCGCGGGACGCGCTGGCCGACGCCGGGTTCGGCTGCGAGGGCGTGCTGCTGCAGTCGTCGCGGCTCGCGCCGCTGCCGGGGGACGTGACCCGGCTGGCGGCGACCAATCCCGTTTTCCTGCTGTGGGGCGTCAGAACCCCGGCACCTAGTGAAGGAGTTGCCCTGTGATCGGCCTGATTTCCGCCACCGCGGCGGGGGAGGCGGCGCGGGACCGGCTGGCCGCGGCCTGGCCGGAGCGGACGCGGGTGTACGACGGGCCCGTGGCCGACGCGGTACGGCGGGCGTTCGGGGAGTGCGAGCAGCTGGTGTGCTTCCTGGCCACCGGGGCGGTGGTACGGCTGGTCGCCCCGCTGCTGGCGGACAAGGCGTCCGACCCCGGCGTGGTGTGCGTCGACGAGGCGGCGCGGTTCGCCGTGCCGCTGCTCGGCGGGCACGGCGGCGGCGCCAACGCGCTCGCCGGTGAGGTGGGCGAGGTACTGGGCGCACGGCCGGTGGTGACCACGGCCACGGACGCGGTCGGCCTGCCCGGTCTGGACACCCTCGGGCTGCCGTACGAGGGCGATGTCGCCGGGGTGACGCGGGCGCTGCTGGACGGTGAGCCGGTCGCGCTGAACGCCGAGGTGGCGTGGCCGCTGCCCCCGCTGCCGTTCACGGGCCGGGGGGACCGCAGGGTGCGGGTGACCGACCGCGCGGGTGAACCGGCCGACGGGGAGGTGCTGTTGCGTCCGCCCACGCTGGTCGTCGGTGTCGGCGCGTCCCGGGGTGCGCCCGTGGCGGAGGTGCTCGACCTGATCGAGGGGACGCTGCGGGAGGCCGGGCTGTCGCCGCGCAGCGTCGCCGAACTCGCCACCGTCGACGCCAAGTCGGAGGAGCCCGGGATCGTCGGGGCCGCCGCGCGGCTCGGGGTGCCCGTGGTGACGTACCCGGCCGAGGAGCTGGCGGCGGTGGAGGTGCCGAACCCTTCCGCGGCGCCGCTCGCGGCGGTGGGCACGCCGTCCGTGGCGGAGGCGGCGGCGCTGGCCGGCGGGGGCGAACTCCTCGTGCCCAAGCGGAAGTCGGCGGCGCGGCCCGCCATGGCCACCTGCGCGGTGGTACGGCGTCCGGGGCGCGGGCGGCTCGCGGTGGTCGGGCTGGGGCCGGGCGCCCGGGACCTGCTGACCCCGCGTGCGAAGGCCGAGCTGCGGCGGGCGTCCGTGCTGGTCGGGCTCGACCAGTACGTCGACCAGATCCGTGATCTGCTGCGGCCGGGCACCCGGATCCTGGAGTCCGGGCTCGGGGCCGAGGAGGAGCGGGCCCGCACGGCCGTGGCGGAGGCCCGCGAGGGGCGGGCCGTGGCGCTGATCGGGAGCGGTGACGCGGGCGTGTACGCGATGGCGTCGCCGGCGCTCGCCGAGGCGTCGGACGACATCGACGTGGTGGGGGTGCCCGGGGTGACGGCCGCGCTGGCCGCCGGAGCGATCCTCGGGGCGCCGCTGGGCCACGACCACGTGTCGATCAGCCTGTCCGACCTGCACACGCCGTGGGAGGTCATCGAGCGGCGGGTGCGGGCGGCGGCCGAGGCGGACCTCGTGGTCACCTTCTACAACCCGCGCTCGCGGGGCCGCGACTGGCAGCTCCCCAAGGCGCTGGCGATCCTCGCCGGGCACCGGGCGCCCGCCACGCCGGTCGGTGTGGTGCGCAACGCCTCGCGCGCGGACGAGTCGAGCCGGGTGACGACGCTGGGCGCGCTCGATCCGGCGACCGTCGACATGATGACGGTCGTGACGGTGGGCAACACGGCGACCCGGATCATCGCGGGGCGCATGGTGACACCGCGCGGCTACCGCTGGCAGGAGGACTCGAAATGAACCGTGTCGTCCATCCGATCGAGCAGGAGTCCTACCGCCGGCTGCGGGCCCGCCTGGACACCTCCCGCTTCCCGCCGCTGACCCGGGCGGTGGTGGAGCGGGTCGTCCACTCCGCCGCCGACCTGGAGTACGCCACCGATCTCGTCATGGACGAGGGCGAGTTGGCCAAGGCGCACGCGGCGCTACACGCCGGGGCGCCGGTGGTCGTGGACGTCGGGATGGTGGCCGCCGGGATCACCCGGCGCCAGACCGTCTGCCGGCTCGGGGACGCCGTGGCCGGGCCGGGGCTGACCCGCTCGGCGCACGCGATCCGGCTCGCCCACGAGCAGGTCGGACCCGGTGCCCTCTGGGTGATCGGCAACGCGCCGACCGCGCTGGAGGAGCTGCTGACGCTGGACGCCGCGCCCGCGCTCGTCATCGGCCTGCCCGTCGGTTTCGTCGGCGCGGTCGAGTCCAAGGCCGCGCTGCGCGAGAGCGGGCTGCCCGCCGTGAGCAACGTGTCCGAGAAGGGCGGGTCGGCGGTCGCCGCCGCCGCGCTCAACGCCCTGCTGTACCACCCGATTTCCGCCGAGGAGAACAAGTGACCACGCCGCCCGCCCTGCTCATCGCCGGCCACGGCACCCGGGACGACGCCGGAGCCGAGGCGTTCCGCGCCTTCGTCCAAGAGCTCGGGCGCCGCCACCCCGAGCTGCCCGTCGCGGGCGGCTTCATCGAGCTGTCCCCGCCGCCGCTCGGTGAGGCCGTCACCGACCTGGTGGAGCGCGGGGTGAGGCGGTTCGCCGCAGTACCGCTGATGCTGGTGTCCGCCGGCCACGCCAAGGGGGACATCCCGGCGGCGCTGGCCCGGGAGAAGGAGCGGCACCCGGGGATCTCGTACACCTACGGCCGCCCGCTGGGCCCGCACCCGGCGCTGCTGAGCGTGCTGGAGCGGCGGGTGGAGGAGGTGCTCGGGGAGTGGGAGCGGAGCGAGGTGACCGTGCTGCTGGTGGGGCGCGGCTCCACCGACCCGGACGCCAACGCGGAGGTGCACAAGGCGGCCCGGCTGTTCTGGGAGGGGCGCGGCTACGCGGGCGTGGAGACGGCGTTCGTGTCGCTGGCGGCGCCGGACGTGCCGGGCGGTCTCGACCGGTGCGCCCGGCTGGGTGCCGAGCGGGTCGTCGTACTCCCGTACTTCCTGTTCACCGGCATCCTCCCGGACCGTGTCCGGCGGCAGACCGAGGAGTGGGCGGCGGCGCACCCGGAGGCCGAGGTGCGGTCGGCGGACGTGATCGGGCCGGAGCCGGAGCTGCTGGACCTGGTGATGGAGCGGTACGAGGAGGCCGTCAAGGGCGACCTGCGGATGAACTGCGACTCGTGCGTGTACCGGATCGCGCTGCCCGGCTTCGAGGACAAGGTGGGGATGGCGCAGCAGCCGCACTTCCACCCGGACGACGACGGCCACCACCATCACCACCACGGAGGGCACGCACACTCCCATGCGCACTGAGGGACACGACCTGCGGCACCACGGGGACGCCGAGGTCCGTGACGACGGCTCGGCGCTGGTCGACCTCGCCGTGAACGTCCGCGCCGACACGCCCCCGGTGTGGCTGCGCGAGCACATAGCGGCCTCGCTGGCGGGGCTGGCGGCCTATCCGGACGGGCGGGCGGCGCGGGCGGCGGTCGCGGCGCGGCACGGTCTGCCGGTGGAGCGGGTACTGCTGACGGCGGGGGCGGCGGAGGCGTTCGTGCTGCTGGCGCGGGCGCTGAAGGTGCGCCGGCCGGTGGTGGTGCATCCGCAGTTCACGGAGCCGGAGGCGGCGCTGCGGGACGCCGGGCACACGGTGGACCGGGTGCTGCTGCGGGCGGGCGACGGGTTCCGGCTGGACCCGGAGCGGGTGCCGGGGGACGCGGACCTGGTGGTCGTGGGCAACCCGACCAACCCGACGTCGGTGCTGCACCCGGCGGAGGCGATCGTCCAACTGGCGCGTCCGGGGCGGACGCTGGTGGTCGACGAGGCGTTCATGGACGCGGTGCCCGGTGAGCGGGAGGCGCTGGCCGGGCGGACGGACGTGCCGGGGCTGGTGGTGCTGCGCAGCCTGACCAAGACGTGGGGTCTGGCCGGGCTGCGCGTCGGGTACGTCCTCGCCGCGCCGGAGACCGTCGCGGCTCTGGAGCGGGCCCAGCCGCTGTGGCCGGTGTCCACGCCGGCGCTGGCGGCGGCCGAGGCGTGCGTGTCGCCGCGGGCGCTCGCGGAGGCGGCGCACGCGGCGCACCGGATCGCCGCGGACCGGGCCCATCTCGTCGCCGGGCTCGGTGGGTTCGCCGGGGACGGGGTGCGGGTCGCGGGCCCGGCGGAGGCCCCGTTCGTGCTGGTGCGGGTGGTGCACGCGGCGGCGGTCCGGCGGCGGCTGCGGGAGCTGGGCTTCGCGGTGCGGCGCGGGGACACGTTCCCCGGGCTCGACGAGGAGTGGCTGCGGCTGGCCGTGCGGGACCGGGCGACGGTGGACCGGTTCCTGCCGGCCTTCGGCCGGGCGCTGGCCGTCACGACCGGCTGACCCCGGCGGCGCCGGGCACGGCCGCCGAGCGGGAGCACCGGGCGCACCGGGCGGGAGCACCCGGCGGTGCTCCTACCCGCCCGCCTCCGTACCGGGCGTCCTGTCGGCGACCCAGTTGCGGTGCGCCGCGCTGCCCGCCCGGCCCGGGGACGGCTTCAGGATCGGCTTGCCCTGGCTGCTGCCGCTCAGGAACGCCTCGGCGGGCACGTACGGGGTTCCGTCGACCCGGAAGCGGAGCGAGCCGTCCGCGTGCGCCGTCACGCCGCCGCCCCGCCGGGCCCGCCACCCCGCAGGCCCGATCCGCCCCGCAAGCCCCGTCAGCCTCGTCCCCGGCGGCCCAGCAGGACCGCGGCCCCTCCCGCCACCAGCAGGGCCAGCGCGCCGCCCGCGATGTAGGGGGTCAGGGAACTGCCGCCCGTCTCGGCGAGGTCGGCCTCGACGCTCCCCGCCGGTGCGCCCTGGGGCTCGACGCCACCGGAGCCGGCCGGGGTGGCAGAGGACTGCGGGGCCGCGGGGGTCTCGCAGGTGGCGCGGGCCAGGGTGACGGTGCCCTCGACCCGGGCCACGTTCAGGTTCAGCGGGTCGATGCTGAGGGAGAGTTCGAGGGCGGTCGCGGCGGCCGTGCGGGAGGTGGTCTCGCGGCGGGCCAGGTCGAGGCGGACCTCGCCCACGCCGGGCACCTTGACGACCGTGGGGCCGCCGGCGGTGACGGTGGTGCGCTTGCCGAGGACGGTGACCGAGCCGGGCAGCGTGGCGGAGGCGAGCGGCCGCCGCCCGGTCGCGCAGACCGCCTTGGCGGTGACCGCGTCGACCTCGATGACGGACAGCAGCGGCAGGCCGGGGACGTGCAGCCGGGCGCGGGTGAGCCGGGTGGACGCCTCGGCCCGGTCCCCGTCGGCCGTGGCCTCGGCCTCGGCGACCTCCGCGCGCAGCACCTCGAACGGACGGCCGCCGTCGACCCCGTCGAGGGTGGCGGTCAGCGCGGTCCTCCTGGCGTCGGCCGGTGCCCGGACCTCGTCGAGGGTGACCGCGAGGGGCACCTCGACGGTCTTGTTCAGCAGCGACACGTCGAGACCGGTGCGCAGGACGACGGCGCTCGCGCGGCCCTCGCCGGAGGTCGCGTGGGCCGCGCCCGGGGTGGCCAGGACCGCGGGACCGGCGGCCAGGGCGGTGGCCGTGGCGACGGTCGCGAGGCGGCGTGCGGGCGTGCGGAAGGTGGTGCCGTTCACGGTGTGGGACCCCCTGGGGGAGACAGGCTCGGGACCCGGCAAGACTGACCGCGCCGGACCCGTACCGTCAGCGATCCGCCACCACTTCACCCCATCGGGGACTTTCCGCCCATTCATTCGAATCCCCCGGCACAGGCGTTCCCGCGCCGCCCCGTACGGGTGCCACCGCACCCGGCGCGAAGCGCCCCGCGGGCGCCCCGTCCGCGCGCTAGGCGACGACCCGCCCGCGCAGCACCACGCGGCGCGGCGCCGACAGCACGCGCACGTCGGCGCGCGGATCGGTCTCGTAGACCACGAGGTCCGCCGGCGCGCCCTCGTCGAGGCCGGGACGGCCGAGCCAGGCGCGGGCCGCCCAGGTGGTGGCCGCGAGGGCGTCGACGGCGGGGAGGCCGGCGGTGACCAGCTCGGCGACCTCGGCGGCGACCAGGCCGTGCGGCAGGCTGCCGCCCGCGTCGGTGCCGACGAACACCGGGATGCCGGCGTCGTAGGCGGAGCGCACGGTGTCGTAGCGGCGGGCGTGGAGCCGGCGCATGTGGTCCGACCAGCGCGGGAACTTGCTCTCGCCGCCCTTGGCGAGCTGCGGGAAGGTGGCGATGTTGACCAGGGTGGGGACGATCGCCACGCCACGTGAGGCGAACAGGGGGATCAGGTCCTCGGTGAGGCCGGTGGCGTGTTCGACGCAGTCGATGCCGGACTCCACCAGGTCCTTCAGGGAGTCCTCCGCGAAGCAGTGCGCGGTGACGCGGGCGCCGAGGCGGTGGGCCTCGGCGATGGCCGCCTCGACCGCCGCGCGCGGCCAGGTGGGGGCGAGGTCGCCGAGGTCGCGGTCGATCCAGTCGCCGACCAGCTTGACCCAGCCGTCGCCGCGCCGGGCCTCCTGGGCGACGTAGGCGACGAGGTCCTCGGGCTCGATCTCGTGCGCGTAGCCGCGGATGTAGCGGCGGGTGCGGGCGATGTGCCGGCCGGCCCGGATGATCCTCGGCAGGTCCTCGCGGTCGTCGACCCAGCGGGTGTCGGACGGCGAGCCCGCGTCGCGCAGCAGGAGGGCGCCGGCGTCCCGGTCGGTGAGTGCCTGCTTCTCGGCGGTGCCGGCGTCGACCGGGCCGTGCGCGCCGAGGCCGACGTGGCAGTGGGCGTCGACCAGTCCGGGCAGCGCCCAGCCGGCGACGGTGCGGACGTCGCGGGCGCCGGTGGGGCGGTCGTAGGAGATCCGCCCGTCGACGACCCACAGCTCGTCCCGGATGTCCTCGGGTCCGGCCAGGATCCGGCCCTTCACGTGCAGCACGGCGCGTTCACTCATGGAGCGAACCTTAGTCAGCCGTTTCGCCGGCCCGGCCGGTGGTCTCGTCCTCCACGTCCGCCATCGCCGGGTCGAGGAGGCGGGAGAGGAAGTGGCGGGTTCGTTCGTGCCGGGGGGCACCGATGACCCGGGCGGGGTCGCCGTCCTCGACGATCACTCCGCCGTCCATGAAGACGACGCGGTCGGCGACCTCTCGGGCGAAGGTCATCTCGTGGGTGACGACCATCATGGTCATGCCCTCGTCGGCGAGCATGCGCATGACGGCGAGGACGTCGCCGACCAGTTCCGGGTCGAGCGCGGAGGTCGGCTCGTCGAAGAGCATCACCTCGGGGCCCATCGCGAGGGCCCGGGCGATGGCGACGCGCTGCTGCTGGCCGCCGGAGAGGGAGGACGGGTAGGCGTCGGCCTTCTCGGCGAGGCCGACCCGGCGCAGGTTCTCGGCGGCCACCTTCGCCGCGCTCGCCTTGTCCCGCCCGAGGACGCGGCGCTGCGGGAGGGTGAGGTTCTCGGTCACCGTCAGGTGCGGGAAGAGGTTGAACTGCTGGAAGACCATGCCGATGCGGCGGCGCGCGGCGTCGATGTCGACGTCGGGGTCGGTGAGTTCGGTGCCGCCGACGACGACCCGGCCCTCGCTGGGCTCCTCCAGCAGGTTGACGCAGCGCAGCAGCGTGGACTTGCCGGAGCCGGAGGGCCCGATGACGCAGACGACCTCGCCCTGGCGGATCTCCAGGTCGATGCCGCGCAGCACGTGGTTGGCGCCGAAGGACTTGTGCAGCCCGTGGACCTGGATCTCGGGCCGGGCGCCGGTGTCGGGTGCGGTCACTTGACGGCCTCCTGGGCCTTGGCCTCCATGCGGCGCACGACGAAGCCGAGCGGGATCGTGATCAGCAGGTAGCACAGGCCGGCGACGAGGATCGGTGTGGAGTTGGCGGTCGTGCTGGCCAGGTCGCGGCCGTACTTGGACAGTTCGCGCTCCTCCAGGGTGACGCCGAGGAAGAGCACCAGCGAGGAGTCCTTGAAGAGCAGGACGAGTTCGTTGGTCAGCGGCGGCAGGATGATGCGGAAGGCCTGCGGGAGGATGATCGAGACCATGGCGCGGGCCGGTGAGAAGCCGAGCGAGCGGGCCGCCTCCATCTGCCCCTTGGGGACGGCCTGGATGCCGGCGCGGATCGTCTCGGCCATGTAGGCGGCGGCGACCAGGCCGAGCGCGAGGGCGACCTTGCCGTAGGTGCCGCCGACGATCTGGGTGCCGGGGAAGGCCAGCGGGACGGCGACGCCGATGAAGATGAAGATCAGCAGGGCGGGCAGGCCGCGGAAGATCTCGATGTAGATCCCGGCGAGCCAGCGGTAGGGGCCGACCGGGGACAGCCGCATCAGGGCGACGACCATGCCGAGGGCGAGGCCGACGGCGAAGCCGGTCACCGTGTACAGGACGGTGTTCTTCAGCGCGAGGGTGATGACGTCGGGGAACATCTGCCGCGCGATGTCCTGCTGCGCGAACTGGTTCCGCAGCCGGCCCCAGTCGGCGAGCAGCGCGAAGGCGGCGACGCCGGCGACGAAGACGGCGTACTGGACACCGCGGGAGACCCGGCGCTTCTGGCGCCGGGTCAGACCCTTCCTCTTCGGCCGGGCTGCGGCGAGCTCGGCGTCCGGGCGGGTCACGAGGCGGACGGGGAGGCGGCCGACCGGTCGTACGGGCCGATCCACCGCTCGTAGAGCTTCTGGTACGTGCCGTCGGCCTTGGCGCCGGCGAGGGCCTTGTCGATGGCCTCGCGGAGCTTGTCGTTGCCCTTCTTGACGGTGAAGCCGTACTGCTCGCCGGTGTTGATCTGCTCGGCGACCTCGAAGGCGGTGGCGTTCGCCGTGTCCTTCAGCCAGCCCTGGACGACCGGGTAGTCGATGACGACGGCCTGCACCTGGCCGGTGCGCAGGCCGTTGAGGACGGCGTCGGAGGACTCGAAGGAGACCGGGTCGAGGCCCTTGCTCCGGGCGTAGTCCTCGCCGGTGGTCTGGGCCTGGGCACCGACCTTCTTGCCCTTGAGGCCGGCGAAGGAGGTGATGCCGCTCTTCTTGTCGACCAGGACGGCCTGGGTGGCCTCGAAGTACGGGTCGGAGAAGTCGACGTTCTTCTTGCGCTCCTCGGTGATGGTCATGCCGGCGGCGGCGAGGTCGCACTGGCCGGAGTTGAGGAACGCGCCGGTCTTGAAGTTCTCGAACGGGGTGTCGACGATCTTCTGCTCGACGCCGAGGTCCTCGGCGACCAGGTCGATCAGCGCGACGTCGAAGCCCTGGACCTTGCCGTCGACCTCCGACTGGAAGGGCGGGTAGGGCAGGTGGGTGCAGGTGGTCAGCTGACCGGCCTTGACCAGCTCGACCCCGCCGGCCGCGGTCTTGGAGCCGCTGCCGCCGCCGTCGCTCGACGTGCAGCCGGCCAGGAGGACCAGGCCGGCCGTCGCGGCGAGGGCGGCCAGGGTGCGGGCGCGGCGCCCGAGGAGCGTGTTCATGGGGACCTTCCCTAGGGGGCTGAGCGTTCCGATTATAAGGAAGAGTTTGGGTATCTCAAACCAAACCGATGGCCAGAGACCCACCCGACCTAAGAAGTAGAGACCCAGCCGACCTGAGAAGTGTGGAGCCGCGGGGAGCTCCCGGGCCCGGCCGCGCCGGGCCCGGGGGCGTCCACGGGAGGCCCTACGCTCGATGGACCGCCGCTCGTACGCGTGAGGAGAGCCCCGCCGTGACCCACCCCTTCCTGGACCCGGCCCCGCTGGACGCCGCCCGCTTCGCCTCGATCGAGGACCGGGTGGCCCGGCTGCTCGGCACCCGGCAGGACGTGCTGATCACCCAGGGGGAGGCGCTGCTGCCGCTGGAGGGGGCGATCCGCGCGGCCGCCGGGCCGGGCACGACCGCGCTGAACGTGATCACCGGCCCCTACGGGCAGACGTTCGGCCACTGGCTGCGCGACTGCGGCGCCACCGTGATCGACCTCGCGGTGCCCTTCCACACGGCGGTGAAGGCCGCGCAGGTCCGGCAGGCGTTCGCCGAGCACCCGGAGATCGACTTCGTGTCACTGGTGCACGCGGAGGCGGCGACCGGCAACACCAACCCGGCGGCGGAGATCGGCTCGGTCGCACGGGAGCACGGTGCGCTGCTCTACCTGGACGCGGTGGCGTCGGTGGGGGCCGAGCCGGTGGAGCCGGACGCGTGGGGCGTGGACCTGTGCGTGATCGGGGCACAGAAGGCGCTGGGCGGCCCGGCAGGGGTGTCGGCGGTCTCGGTGAGCGAGCGGGCCTGGGCGCGGATGGCGGCGAATCCGCACGCCCCGCGCCGCTCCTATCTGTCGCTGCTGGACTGGAAGGAGCGCTGGATCGACCGGGGGCGCGCGGTGCTGCCGCACGCGCCGGCGCAGTGGGAGATGCTGGCGCTGGAGGCGTGCCTGGAGCGCGTCGAGCGGGCGGGCCTGGCCGCGGTGACGGCCCGGCACGCGTCCGCCGCGGCGGCCACCCGGGCGGGCGCGGTGGCGCTGGGTGGCGGGCTGGAGCCGTACGTGCGCGAGGCGGCGGAGGCGGCGCCGGTGGCCACCACGCTGCGCGCCCCGGCCGGGGCGCCGGCCGCGGAGCTGGTGGCCCGGGCGCTGGCGGCGGATCCCGCGCTGCCGGTGGCCGCCGGGGGCGGGGCGCTCGCGGAGGAGATGGTCCGGGTCAACCACTACGGTCCGGACGCCACCCCGGGGGCGGTGCGCGCCGCGCTGACGGCGCTGGGCGCAGCCCTGGCGGAACGGGGGCGGGACGTCGATGTGCCGGGGGCGCTGCGGGCCGCCGAGAACGCTTGGCGGTAATTAATCCTCCGCCTATAATTCGATGCAATTCCGTAATTATTCAGGCGGGTAGCTCCCCGTTTTCTTCTGCCCGCTTTCGCCGAGGCTAAACACTAAGATTTGAGGAACGCGGATCGACGCGTTCCGGACGCATCCCATGGTTGTTTCAACTATGTGACGCGTTCCACATTGCGTCCGCTTCGCACCTTTTGTCCCGTGCATATCGGGATATCGCCGCCGTCCGCGCACTCCCCCACGCACGCGTGATAACACAGACCGGCCCAGCATGTAAGAGCACGTGGCCGTGCAATTCAGAATTTCTCTCGGTAAATTCAATTCGCATGACTGCCGCACAAGCAGACCTGCGCATTGACCGTCCGTCGGTGACGGACGGAGCCGACCTGTGGCGCATCGCCAAGGAATCCGGAAAGCTCGACCTGAACTCTTCGTACAGCTATCTGCTGTGGTGCCGGGACTTCGCCGGCACCTCTGCGGTGGCCCGCGAGGAGGACGGCGGGCGGCCCGTCGGCTTCGTCACCGGGTTCCTTCGGCCGGACGCCCCGCGCACCCTGCTCGTCTGGCAGGTGGCCGTCGACGCCGCGCAACGCGGCCGGGGACTGGCCGGTGCCCTGCTGGACGGGCTGGTCGCACGGCTCGCCGCCGAGCGGGGCATCGACTCGGTGGAGACCACCATCACGCCCGGCAACACCGCCTCCGAGCGGCTGTTCACCTCCTTCGCCGCCCGCCACGGCGCGCTGGTCACCCGCGAGGTCCTGTTCGGCACCGAACTGTTCCCGGACGGACCGCACGACCCCGAAGTCCTGTATCGCATCGGCCCGTTGACCCCCCAGTCGCATTGAGGAGCGATTTCGTCGTGACCATCACCCAGCCCGATCTGAGCGTCTTCGAGACCCTGGAGTCCGAGGTGCGCAGCTACTGCCGCGGCTGGCCCGCCGTCTTCGACCGCGCCCAGGGCAGCCGGATGTACGACGAGGACGGACACGCCTACCTCGACTTCTTCGCCGGCGCCGGCTCCCTCAACTACGGCCACAACAACCCCGTGCTGAAACGGGCGCTGATCGACTACCTGTCCCGGGACGGCGTCACCCACGGCCTGGACATGTCCACCACCGCCAAACGGTCCTTCCTGCAGACCTTCCAGGACCTGGTGCTGCGCCCGCGTGACCTGCCCTACAAGGTCATGTTCCCCGGCCCGACGGGCACCAACGCCGTGGAGTCCGCGCTCAAGCTGGCCCGCAAGGCGAAGGGCCGGGAGGCGATCGTCTCCTTCACCAACGCCTTCCACGGCATGTCGCTGGGCTCCCTCGCCGTCACCGGCAACGCCTTCAAGCGGGCCGGCGCCGGCATCCCGCTGGTGCACGGCACCCCGATGCCGTTCGACAACTACCTCGACGGCCAGGTGCCGGACTTCCTGTGGTTCGAGCGGCTGCTGGAGGACCAGGGCTCCGGTCTGAACAAGCCGGCCGCGGTGATCGTGGAGACCGTGCAGGGCGAGGGCGGCATCAACGTCGCCCGGCCCGAATGGCTGCGCGCGCTCAAGGAACTGTGCGAGCGGCAGGACATGCTGCTGATCGTCGACGACATCCAGATGGGATGCGGACGCACCGGGGCCTTCTTCTCCTTCGAGGAGGCCGGCATCGTCCCCGACATCGTGACCGTCTCCAAGTCCATCAGCGGCTACGGCCTGCCGATGTCGCTGTGCCTGTTCAAGCCCGAGCTGGACCTGTGGGAGCCGGGCGAGCACAACGGCACCTTCCGCGGCAACAACCCCGCGTTCGTCACCGCCACCGCCGCGCTGGAGACGTACTGGGCCGACGGCTCGGCGATGGAGAAGCAGACCCGGGAGCGCGGCGAGCAGGTCGAGCAGGCGCTCATCGCGATCTGCGAGGAGAACCTCGCCGACATCAAGGAGTACCGCGGCCGCGGGCTGGTGTGGGGCCTGGAGTTCCACGACAAGGCGCGCGCCGACCGGGTGGCGCGGCGCGCCTTCGACCTGGGCCTGCTCATCGAGACGTCCGGCCCGCAGAGCGAGGTGGTCAAGCTGCTGCCCGCCCTGACCGTCACCGCGGACGAGCTGGACGAGGGCCTGAGCGTTCTCGCCCGGGCCGTCCGTGAGACCGCCTGACACGCCTGAGACCGTCACCACCTAGGAGGCATCGCACCACCGTGATCGTCCGTTCGTTCAAGGACATCGAAGGCACCGACCGGCACGTGAAAGCGGCGTCCGGCACCTGGGAGAGCAAACGCATCGTCCTCGCCAAGGAGAGAGTCGGTTTCTCCCTGCACGAGACGATCCTCTACGCCGGCACCGAGACGTCCATGTGGTACGCCAACCACGTCGAGGCCGTGGTGTGCGTCGAGGGCGAGGCCGAACTCACCGACCACGAGACCGGGACGACGTACTCCATCACTCCCGGCACCATGTACCTCCTCGACGGGCACGAGCGGCACACGCTGCGCGTCAAGGAGGACTTCCGCTGCCTCTGCGTGTTCAACCCGCCGGTCACCGGCCGGGAGGACCACGACGAGAACGGCGTGTACCCGCTGCTCACCGAGCCCGAGGAGGTGTGAGACATCGTGACGACGATGACCGACCTGTACCCCAGCCGTGGCGCCACCGAAGTGTCGGTTCCCCGCCAGGACCCGGTCGTGTGGGGCGCTCCGGACGCGCCCGGGCCGATTACCACGACCGACCTGCAGTCCTACGAGCGTGACGGCTTCCTCGCCATCGACCAGCTCATCACGGACGACGAGGTCGCCGTCTACCGGCGCGAGCTGGAGCGGCTCGTCGCCGACCCGGAGATCCGGGCGAACGAGCGCTCCATCATCGAGCCGAAGTCCAAGGAGATCCGCTCGGTCTTCGAGGTGCACCGGATCAGCGAGGTGTTCGCGAACCTGGTGCGCGACGAGCGGGTCGTCGGGCGGGCCCGGCAGATCCTCGGCTCGGACGTGTACGTCCACCAGTCGCGGATCAACGTCAAGCCCGGGTTCGGTGCCAGTGGCTTCTACTGGCACTCGGACTTCGAGACCTGGCACGCCGAGGACGGCCTGCCGAACATGCGGACGGTGTCCGTCTCGATCGCGCTGACCGAGAACTACGACACCAACGGCGGGCTGATGATCATGCCCGGCTCGCACAGGACGTTCCTGGGCTGCGCCGGTGCCACGCCCGAGGACAATTACAAGAAGTCGCTGCAGATGCAGGACGCGGGCACGCCCTCGGACGAGGCGCTGACGGCGATGGCGAGCCAGTACGGCATCCGGCTGTTCACCGGCCGGGCCGGGTCGGCGACCTGGTTCGACTGCAACGCCATGCACGGCTCCGGCGACAACATCACGCCGTTCCCGCGCAGCAACGTGTTCATCGTGTTCAACAGCGTGGAGAACGCCGCGGTGGAGCCGTTCGCGGCGCCCATCCGCCGCCCGGAGTTCATCGGCGCCCGGGACTTCACGCCCGTGCGGTAGCCGGCGGCGGACCGGCGGGCCGGGGCCTTCCCGTGGGACGGGGGCCCCGGCCCGCCGCCGTCCGTTCAGCCGGAGAGCACGTCCAGCAGGCGGTCCACGTCGGCGGCCGTGTTGTAGAGGTGGAAGGACGCACGCAGGTTGCCCGCCCGGTCGGAGACCTCGATGCCCGCCTCGCTCAGCTCCGGCTGGCGGTGGCCGAGCCCCGGCACGGAGACGATCGCCGAACCCGGCGCCGGCACCGGCTCGTGGCCGAGACCGGCCAGCCCCGCGCGGAACCGGTCGGCGAGGGCCAGGTCGTGGGCGTGCACGGCGGCCACGCCCAGCTCCTCCAGGAGTTCCAGCGAGGTCCGCAGCCCGGCGTGGGCGAACAGCGACGGGGAGAGGTCGAAGCGCCGTGCGGACCGGGCGAGGTCGGTGACCGGGCCGTAGCAGCTGTCCCAGGGGACCTCGCCCGCGACCCAGCCGGCCAGCAGCGGCGTCAGCCCGCCGAAGTCCTCGGGGACGACGAGGAACGCGGCGCCGTGCGGGCCGAGCAGCCACTTGTACGAGACCGAGGCCGTGAAGTCGTGCTCGGCGGCGGAGTCCATCGGCAGCCAGCCGGCCGACTGCGAGTAGTCGACGTAGGTGCGGGCACCGTGGGCGCGGGCCGCCTCGCGCAGGGCGGTCAGATCGGCGTTGCGGCCGTCGGCGGACTGGGTGGCGCTCACCGCGACGAGCGCCGTGCCGGGGCGCACCGACTCGGCGAGCCGCTCCAGCGGGACCGCGCGGACCTTGAGATCGCCGCGGACGTGGAACGGGTTGAGCACGGAGGTGAAGTCGCCCTCCACGGTGAGGACCTCGGCTCCGGACGGCAGCGAGGCGGCGATCAGACCGGTGTGCGCGGCGACCGAGGACCCCAGGGCGACCCGTCCGGCCGGTACCCCGGCCAGCCGGGCGTAGGCGGCCCGGCAGCGCTCCACCTCGTCGTACAGCGGGCCCGCCGGCCGGCCCTCGGCCCGCAGCAGCGCCGCCTCGTGCAGGGCGGCTACGGTGCGGGCCGGCAGCAGGCCGTTGCTCGCGGTGTTCAGGAAGGTGCTCTTCGGGGCGAACTCGGCGCGGACAAGACTCTCGAAGCTCTCCGTGGTCTCCATGGCTCCACTGTGAGCCCCGAGCATCTGTCAGTCCATTGCGATTTTTTGCCCGGATCATCTAAGCAGTGCTTATACGAGCCCGGTGACCTGCGCTTTCGCTCAGTGCTGCGGTACGGCGCAGCCGTCGGCCCCGCAGGCCTGCGCGTCGTCCTGGTCGATCACGGTGAGCGGCGACCGGTCGCCCCACGCCTGGGTGAGGGCCTGGCTGAAGACCTCGGCGGGCTGGGCGCCGGAGACGCCGTAGGCGCGGTCGAGGACGAAGAAGGGCACACCGGTCGCGCCGAGCTGCGCGGCCTCGCGCTCGTCGGCGCGGACCTCGTCGGCGTAGCGTTCCGGGTCGGCGAGCACCGCGCGGGCGGCGTCGGCGTCCAGGCCCGCCTCGGCGGCCAGCTCGACGATCCGCTCGTCGCCCTCGGTGAACAGGGAGCGCTCCTCGGCGAAGTTGGCCCGGTACAGAAGCTGGATCAGCTCGTCCTGACGGCCCTGCTCCTTGGCGAAGCGCAGCAGTCGGTGCAGGTCGAAGGTGTTGCCGTGGTCACGGCCGCGGGTGCGGTAGGCCAGGCCCTCGGCGGCGGCCTGGGCGCCGAGGTTGTCCTCGCCGGCCTGGGCCTGCGCCTCGCTCATGCCGTACTTCCTGCTGAGCATGGTGAGCACGGGCTGGACGTCGTCCTTGGCGCGGCCCGGGTCCAGCTCGAAGGAGCGGTGCACCACCTCGACCCGGTCGCGGTGCGGGAAGGCCGCGAGCGCCTTCTCGAAGCGGGCCTTGCCCACGTAGCACCACGGGCAGGCGATGTCGCTCCAGATCTCGACGCGCATGTCTCGGCTCTCTCCAGCTCGTACGGTGACGGAGACTCCCTCCGCCGAGTGGATGAACGTTCAAGCAGCCGGGGTCATTCCCGGGGCACGGAGAACCGCAGCCCGATGTGGTGCTCGCCACCGCGCGGCGGCGGGCCGGCCCAGCCCATCCGGCTGTAGAAGGCCTGCGCGCCCCGGTTGCCGGCGTGCACGTCGAGCACGGCGGTGTGCCGTCCCTCGGCCCGCCACTGCTCCACGCAGGCCGCGTGCAGGGCCGTACCGATACCGGAGCGCCAGTGGTCGGGGTCGACGTGGAACTGGTACAGCTTGACCGTCTCCGGGCCCGCCCCCTCGGGGGTGCGGAAGGAGGCCAGCGCGGCGAGCCGGCCGTCCTCGACGGCGCACAGCACCTGTCCGTCGGGGCGCCGCAGGGCGGTGCGCCAGGCGGCGGGCCAGTCGATGCCGTCGTCCGGGAGGCCGTCCGGGTAGTACGTCGACCGCGCGCGCCGGTGCAGTGCCGCGAGGGCGTCCGCCTCCGCCACTAGGGCGGTGCGGATCACCCGGACTCCGGTCGCGTGGTCGCCGGCCGCGGGGTCGCCGGCCGCGGGGTCGTTGATCATGCCGTCGAAGACGTGCCGGGCCGGGCACCGGTTCCGGTACCGGTCCCCGTACCGGGTCAGCGGCCGTCGCGCAGGTCGTCCGGCCAGGCGCCGCGGAACTCGATGTGGTCGTAGGTGACCACGCAGCCCTCCCCCATCGGCGACTGCGACAGGAAGCCCACCAGGGCGGCGCCCGTCTCCTTCTCGTCGCCGAGGGTGAACAGCCGGACGAACACCCAGCGCCGGCCGTCCCGGGAGGCGTGGAAGGCGAACGCCCGGCCGGTCCGGCTGACCCGCAGCCACACCGAGCTGCCGTCCACGGTGAAGGAGTTGGCGTCGTCGGAGTGGCCCCGGGTGACCACCGTGCAGACGGTGGGCACATCCGGGGAGTACTCCAGGCACAGCTTGGCCCAGGCCCGGTCGCCGACGTGGACGTAGAGCACACCCGCGTCGAACGAGGCGTTGAAGCCCACGGTGACCCGGGCGATCAGCTGGAAGTCGCCCTCGGGCGCCCCGAGCAGCCGGGGCGCGTCGGATGCGGGGTCCAGCGCCTCACCGGTGGGCGGCACGAACCGGTCCTGGCGCGCCCCGGCCCAGCCGCTGAGCACACCGTCCTCGTAGCTCCAGTGGCCGTCGGGCCCGTACGTACGCAGCGGGAACGGGAGTTCAGGAATCTCGACGTCCATCGCGCCAGTCTCCCAGCTCTTTCCTTCCGTGCGGGCCCGGGGAGTTCAGCGTTCCAGGCGGCCGTTGAAGCGGCGGGGCAGCCCCAGCTCGTTCTCGTCGCGCAGTTCGGCGGGCAGCAGCGCCTGCGGGGCGTTCTGGTAGACGACCGGCCGCAGCCACCGCTCGACGGCCGTGCCGCCGACGGAGGTGGACGTCGACGTGGTCGCCGGGTACGGACCGCCGTGGTGCTGGGCGGGTGCCACGGCCACGCCGGTCGGCCAGCCGTTCACCAGGACCCGGCCGGCCAGCGGCGTCAGCTCGGTCAGGAGTTCCGCGCCCCGCCCCTCGCCGGCCGCCTCCTCCTCGGAGAGCTGCACGGTCGCCGTGAGGTTGCCCGGCAGGCGTGACAGCACGGCCTTGACCTCGGTCTCGTCCTCGTAGCGGACGACGACGGTGACCGGTCCGAAGCACTCCTCCAGCAGCAGGTCGTGCTCGCCCTCCTCGGCCAGCCGGGCGGCCGGCACGGTCAGGAAGCCGGCGCTCACGGTGTGCTCGCCGCCCGCCCCCGGCGTCACCGGCGACTCCACGCCGTCCAGGCCCGCGCGCTCGGCGACACCGGCGACGAAGTTGTCCCGCATGCGGTGGTCGAGGAGGACGCCCGCGTCGGTGTCGCTGACCGCGTCGGTGAGCGACTTGAGCAGGCCGTCGCCGGCCGCGCCGGACGGCACCAGGACCAGGCCGGGCTTGACGCAGAACTGGCCGACGCCGAGGGTCATCGAACCGGCGAGGCCGGTCCCGATGGCCTCGGCCCGCTCGGCGGCGGCGGCCTCGGTGACCACCACCGGGTTGAGCGAGCCCAGCTCGCCGTGGAAGGGGATCGGCACCGGGCGGGCGGCGGCGGCGTCGAACAGCGCCCGGCCGCCCTTGACCGACCCGGTGAAGCCGGCCGCGGCGACCAGCGGGTGCCGGATCAGTTCGAGACCGGCGTCGAAGCCGTGCACCAGCCCGACCACGCCCTCGGGGACGCCGTGCTCGGCGGCGGCCCGCCGCAGCACCTTCGCGACCAGCTCGGACAGCCCCGGATGGTCGGGGTGCGCCTTGACCACGACCGGGCAGCCGGCCGCCAGCGCGCTCGCGGTGTCGCCGCCGGCGACGGAGAAGGCGAAGGGGAAGTTGGACGCCGAGTAGACGGCGACGACGCCGAGCGGCACCTTGTAGCGGCGCAGGTCGGGGACCGGCGGGGTGGCGGTGTCGTCGGGGTGGTCGATGACCACGTCGAGGAAGGCGCCCTCGTCGACGATGTCCGCGAAGGCCCGCAGCTGGTAGCAGGTGCGGGCGAGCTCGCCGGTCAGCCGGACGGGACCGAGCGCGGTCTCGGCGTCGGCGGTCTCCACCAGGCCGTCCCGGGCCGCCTCCAGGGCGTCGGCGGCGGCGCGCAGGAAGGCCGCGCGAACGGTGCGGTCGGCCAGCGGGCCGCGCGCGTCGTGCGCGGCCCGGACGGCGTCGTCCACCTCCTGGGCGGTGGCCTCGACCGCGACCTGTTCCCGCTGCTTCCCGGTTCGGGGGTCGACACTCCAGACTGGTGCTGCTGCCACCGCGGGTTCCCTCCACGTGTATCCGGGTCACCCACCAGGGCCTGTATCTGTTCGATATACTGAACACTGTCCCTGATGGTGAATGTGCTGTTGGAGACTATAACTTCAGCTTCTCGTCGAACGAAGGGGTCACAGGCGATGTCGGCTGGCGAGACGGGGGGCGGTGCGCAGGTCAAGTCCGCGGTACGGACGGTCGAGCTGCTCGAATACTTCGCCGGACGCCCCGGTATGCACTCCCTCGCGGCGGTCCAGGAGGCCGTCGGGTATCCGAAGTCCAGCCTCTACATGCTGCTGCGCACCCTGGTGGAGCTGGGCTGGGTGGAGACCGACGCGACCGGGACGCGGTACGGCATCGGGGTGCGGGCGCTGCTGGTCGGCACCTCCTACATCGACGGCGACGAGGTGGTCGCGGCCGCCCGGCCCACGCTGGACCGGCTCTCCGACGACACCACCGAGACGATCCACCTGGCCCGGCTGGACGGCACCAACGTCGTCTATCTCGCCACCCGCCAGTCCCAGCACTACCTGCGCCCCTTCACCCGGGTCGGCCGCCGGCTGCCCGCCCACTCCACCTCGCTCGGCAAGGCGATCCTCGCCACCTACAGCGACGAGCAGGTGCGCAAGATGCTCCCCGAGACGCTGCCGGCGCTCACCGAGAACACCATCACCGACCGCGAGCAGCTCATCGAGGAGCTGCGCCAGGTCCGCGAGCAGGGCTTCGCCGTCGACCGCGAGGAGAACACCCTCGGTCTGCGCTGCTTCGGCACGGCGATCCCCTACCGCACCCCGGCCCGCGACGCCATCAGCTGCTCGGTTCCGGTGGCACGGCTGACCCCGGCGCACGAGCAGATGGTCAAGGACGCCCTGTTCGACGCCCGCGACCGGCTGACACTGGCGACGCGTAGGCTCTGAGCATGCAGATCACCCTGCGCGAGGTCCACGACAGCGATCTGCCGGTCTTCTACCGGCAGATGAACGACCCCGAGGCGCTGCGGATGGCCGCCTTCACCCCGAAGGACCCCTCCGACCGGGAGGCCTTCGACGCGTACTGGCGCCACAACAGGTCGATCGCACTGGTGCGGACGGTGCTGGCCGACGGCGATGTCGTCGGCAACGCGTCCGTGTACGGCGAACCGGGTGAGCGCGAGGTCGCCTTCTGGGTCGACCGCGCCTACTGGGGGCGCGGTATCGCCACGGCCGCCCTGCGCGCCCTGCTCGCCGAGGTCCCCGAACGCCCGCTGTACGCGCGCGCGGCGGCCGACAACTCCGGCTCCCTGCGGGTGCTGGACAAGTGCGGCTTCCGGGAGACGGCGCGGGCGCACGGCTTCGCGCAGGCGCGCGGCACGGAGATCGAGGAGACGGTGCTCGTCCTGGAGGGCTGAGCCGGCCGCCCCCGGGACGGCCGGAGGCCGAGCCCTTCCCCCGTGCGGCGGGAGACGACCGGAGGACCAGCCCTCCCCCGCGCGGCGGAGAGAAATCACCGGCGGGCAGGAGGCGGCGTGAGCGGGCCGCGCGGGAGTGTGGGGGCATGACGCAGTCACTCGCCCCCCGGCCGGTGGCACCCGCCGCCGCGTCCGACCGGACCCGCCGTTTCCTGCGCGCCGTCGCCGTCGCCGCCTGCGTGCCGTATCTCGGCCTGAAGACCGCGTGGATCGCGGGGAGCCGGATCGGCATCCCGGACGGCAGTCCGCTGCTGGAGCACCGGGCCACGATGGCGGTCGCCAACGGTGTCACCGTGGCCATGGACGCCGCCGTGATCGTGCTGGCGCTGATGTTCACCCGGCCCTGGGGAGTGCGGACACCCGCGTGGCTGCCGGTGTTCCCCGCCTGGGTGGCCACCGGACTGCTCGCCCCGATCATGGCGGGGTACCCGGTGCTCCTGGTCGTCGGGGCGCTCGGCGGGACGACCGCCACGCACGGCGAGGGACGGGAACCGTTCCTGGACCCCTGGGTGTTCGGGGTGGTCTACGGCGCCTTCATCCTGCAGGGGCTCGCCCTGGGCACGCTGTTCACGGGGTACGCCCGGCAACGCTGGGGACACCTGTGGCGGGGCCGGGTGCGGGACCTGCCGCCGGCCGTGTCCGGCCGCGCCCACCGGCGACCGGCCGGGCTCGCCGCCGCCGTCGCCCTGCTCCCCCTGACCGCCCACGTCCTGTGGGCGAGCGGCGGCACGGCCGGCCTCGCCGAGGGCCTGGCCGACGACCGTACGAGCACGTTCCGCACCATGGAGACCGTCTACCTGCTGTTCCTCCTCGCGGCCGTCGCCGGTGCCTGCCTGCCGGTCCTGCGCCGCGCCTCCCTCCTCCCGGTGAAGGTGCCCCTCGCGCTCACCTGGGTCGGCTCCGCGGCCACCACCTGCTGGGCGGGCTGGCTGGTGCTGGCCTCGCTACCGGGCGTCCAGGACGCCGCCGACCGGCCCACGGGGTGGATGGACCTCGTGCACGCGGCCGAGATGGTCACCGGGGTTCTCGTGGCCCGGCTCGGCGTCGGTCTGCTCACCGCGCGGTCGGCGGACCGCGGCCGGTGAACCGCGTGAGGACCGCCGCGGGGACGCTGTTCGGGGGACGGGCGCGCCGGCGCTGGGTCCATCTGATCCTCGGCGGGGCGCTCGCCATGCCGTACTTCCTCGTCGGCTCTCTGATCGTCGGGCCGGCGACGAACTCGCGGTATCTGTTCAACGACCTCTCCCTGCAGCTCGCCTCGTTCGCCCTCGCACTGCCGATGGCCGCGCTCACCGCGGCACTGTTCCCGCCGGCCCGGTCGCTGGAGGCCGGGGCGGTGCGCGCCCTGTGCGGCCTCGACCCGGACGGGCTGGCGCGGGGGCCGGCACGCAGCCGCGCCGCGCGGAGGCGCACGGCGGCCTTCTTTACGCTGCACCTGGGGCTGGGCGGCATCGTCGCCGGGATGTCGCTCGCGGTACCGCCGTTCGCGGTGGTGCTGATCGTGCTGCCGGTGGTGTCCCGGCTCGCGGGCACCCGCATGGGCATGCCGGCGGTCTTCGACCACGCCTGGGCGTCGGCGGCGGCTCCGGTGGCGGGCCTGGCCGCGCTGGTGGGGCTGGCGGCGTGCGCGGCCGGTGCCGGGGCGCTGCTGGCCCGCTCGGCGCCGGTGCTGCTCGGCCCGGGGCCCGAGGACCGGCTGGCGGCGGCCGAGGCGCGCGCCGCCGACCTGGCCGTGCGCAACCGGCTCGCCCGGGAGCTGCACGACTCGGTCGGCCACGCCCTCAGCGCGGTGATGCTGCAGGCCAGCGCGGCCCGCCGAGTGTTGGACAGCGACCCGGAGTTCGCGCGGGAGGCGCTCGCCGCCATCGAGGAGACCACGCGCCGCACGGTCGGTGAACTGGACGCGGTGCTGGGCGTGTTGCGGGACGGGGACGCGCCCGGGACGGCACCCGCGCCGACCCTCGCGGCCGATCTGGAGGGCCTGCTGCGGCGCACCCGGGCGGGCGGGCTGCGGGTGACGGCCTCGGTCGGCACCGACACCACCGCCCTGCCGCCGGTCCTGTCCCGCGAGGCGTACCGGATCGTGCAGGAGGGGCTGAGCAACGCCCTCAGGCACGGCGGCGGCCGGGGGACGGTGGCGCTGCGGATCGGGGTCGCCGACGGGCGGCTGCTGATCGACGTGGAGAATCCCCTCCCCGGACGGCAGGGGTGCCGCCCGGGCGGCGGCCACGGCCTGCGGGGCGTCGCCGACCGCGTGCGCCTGCTGGGGGGCTCGTCGCGGGCGGGGCCCGTCGATGACATGTGGCGGCTGTCCGTCCGCCTGCCGTTGGAGGGAACCGCATGACCCGTCCGCCGATCAGGGTCGTCGTCGCCGACGACGAACGCATGGTCCGCACCGCGCTGCGCGCCATCCTGTCCGCCGAGCCGGACCTGGAGGTGGCGGGCGAGGCGGCGAACGGGGCCGAGGCGGTGTCCGTCGTGCGCGAACTGCGGCCCGACGTCGTCCTGATGGACGTGCGGATGCCGGAGGTGGACGGCATCCGCGCCACCGAGCGGATCCTCGCCACGCTCGACGCGCCGCCCCGCGTCGTCGTCGTCACCACCTTCGAGAACGACTCGTACGTCTACGCGGCGCTGCGCGCCGGAGCCGCCGGCTTCCTGCTGAAGCGCTGCGACGCCGACGCGCTGGTGCAGGCGGTACGGCTGGTCGCGCGCAGTGACACCCTGCTGTTCCCGGCGGCCGTGCGGGCGCTCGCCGACGAGCACGCGCGCGCGTACGGCGAACCCCCGGCCTGGGTCGGCCGGCTGACGGGCCGGGAGAGCGACGTCCTGCGGCTGATGGCGGCCGGGCTGACCAACGCGGAGATCGCCGGGCGGATGGACGTCGGGCCCGCCACGGTGAAGACCCATGTGGCGGCGGTGCTCGCGAAGACCGGCGCCCGGGACCGCACCCAGGCGGTGATCGCGGCCTACGAAGCGGGCTTCCTGCGAGGGCGCTCCCAGGGCTGGTGACGGATCCGCCCCGGGGCGGCCGGCCTCGGTTCGCAGTGCCATACAGTGTCCGAAACACCGTACGGCCACATGGCATTCACATGTCACTCATCGGGCAGGAGAGGTCACCCGTGGGCACAGTCGTCGACGACGCCGCCTCCGAGGAGTTCCATGCCTTCTTCGAACGCCACTACGCCGAACTCTCGCGTCTCGCCCATCTGCTGACCGGAGAGCCGGACGCCGCCGACGATCTGGCGGCGGACGCGCTGCTGGCGCTGTGGCACCGCTGGGACCGGGTGCGCGCGGCCGACCACCCGGTGGCCTACGCGCGCGGAGTCGTCGCCAACCTGGCGCGCACCCGCATCCGCAGCGCGGTGCGCGAGCGGCGCCGCGTCGCGCTGTTCTGGTCGCAGCGCGAGGAGAGGACGGAGAACCCGGACGTCGCGGGGGTCCTCGACGTGCGGTCGGCGCTGCGCAGGCTCCCGTTCCGCAAGCGGGCCTGTGTGGTGCTGCGGCACGCCTTCGACCTCTCCGAGAAGGACACCGCGCTGGCCCTCGGCGTCTCGGTGGGTACGGTGAAGAGCCAGACCTCGAAGGGCATGACCGAGTTGCAGCGGCTGCTCGGCCGGCCATCGGTTCCGCGGCAGGTGCGCGCCGCGATGGCAGGTACCCGTGAGACCGCAGGAAGGGACCGATGACCATGCAGCGGGACGTGCACGACGAGCTGCGCGCCCGGCTGCGGGAGGCGGCCGGGACGCACGAACCGGACCGGGAGTACATCCTGGCCCGCGTCGGGCGGGGCATGGCGCAGCGGGGGCGCCCCGACCACCGGGCGACGCGGCCCCCGGTGTGGGGCTGGCTGCGGATCGCCGGCGCCACGGCGGCGGTCGCGGGCATGCTCGCCGCCGGCGGCTACGCGGTCGCCTCGGCCGTGCGCGGCGAACCGGCCCCGCAGGAGCGGCAGGTCGCCGTGCCGCCCCCGCCGGCCGCTTCCCCGGAGGCCACCGGCCGGCCGCCCGCCACCCCGCAGGCTCCGCCGCACACGGCCGGCCCCGAGCGGCCGGACCGCCCGAGCGGCACACCGTCCGGGGCGTCCACGCCCACCGCACCCGCCACCCCCGCCGCCCCGCACGCGCTGCCGGACACCGACGACGTGGAGAACGGCCCGCTGTGGTCGAACGGTTCGGTGGACCCGCACAGCAACGAGTTCTGGGCGCAGAGCAACGTGACGCTGAGGGCCTCGCAGCGGCTGACGGCGCTGACCGTGCAGTTGAAGATCGCCCAGACCGGCGGGGTGTCCTCCACGGGCGCCTGGCGCTCCCTGCCCGAGGGCGACTTCACCCTGACGGTGGCCGAGCGCGACGGCTTCCTCGTCTACACCTGGGTGCTCAGGCAGGGGCGTACCGTCCCGGCGGGCGAGTGGGTGTTCGCGGGCCAGTACGACCACGAGCGGGGCGGCCGGGACGCCGGGGACGACCGGTACACGATCAGCGGCACCACGGACGACGGCCTGCGGACCGTGGGCGGCGACTTCACGGTCCACGCCGCCGGCGACGGGGACGCGTAGCAGACCGGCCCGCAGGTCCCGGCAGCCTCTTCCTCGCCGGTGGCGACCACGAGGCGCAAGAGTCCACGAGGGGCGCGGCCGTCCGCGCCCCTCGGCCCGTGACCCCGCACCCGGGCGAAACTTTCGCTGCCCGCCGTCCCCCGCCCACCGGTTGACGCCCCGTTCCCCGCTGGTGACACTCCCAAGGCGCGCACCATCCGACAGAAAGCGTCAACCGGAACCCCCACACCCCCACAGGACGGCCCATGCGCCTCAGAGCCCTGCTGCTCGTGTGTCTCGCTCTCCTCATCGGCCTGTCGACCGCCCCGCCCGGCGCCGCACACCCCGGAGCCCCGCCCGTGAACCACCCGAAGTACGCCGGATACCTCTTCGCCTACTTCACCGGCGAGGGCACCGCCGACGGCGAGCAGATCCGCTACGCCCTGAGCCGGGGCAACGACCCGCTGCACTGGCGTGAGCTGAACGCCGGCCGGCCGGTGCTCACCTCCACCATCGGCGAGAAGGGCCTGCGCGACCCGTTCGTCATCCGCTCCCCGAAGGGCGACCGGTTCTTCCTGATCGCCACCGACCTGCGCATGTACCGCAACTCCAGCGGCAGCTGGGACGAGGTCCAGCGGCACGGCAGCAAGTCGATCATGGTGTGGGAGTCCACCGACCTGGTCCACTGGACCGACCAGCGCCTGGTGCGGGTCTCACCGGACACCGCGGGCAACACCTGGGCCCCGGAGGCCTACTGGGACGACTCGCTCGGCGCGTACGTCGTCTTCTGGGCGTCGAAGCTCTACGCCCAGGACGACCCGGACCACAAGGGCTCGACGTACAACCGGATGCTGTACGCGACGACGAAGGACTTCCGCACCTTCAGCGCGCCCGAGGTCTGGGACGACCCCGGCTACTCGGTCATCGACTCCACCGTCGTCCAGCACCAGGGCACCTACTACCGCTACACCAAGGACGAGCGGAACCCGTCCTCGGACTCCCCCTGCTCGAAGTTCATCACCGCCGAGAAGTCCACGTCGCTGACGGACACCTCGTACGACTTCGTCGCGGACTGCGTCGGCAGCGGTTCGATCAGCCGCGGTGAGGGGCCGACGGTGTTCCGGTCCAACACCGAGAAGAAGTGGTACCTGTTCATCGACGAGTACGGCGGCCGGGGCTACGTCCCGTTCGAGACGACCGACCTCGACTCCGGCCGGTGGACCATGTCCGCCGACTACCAGCTGCCGGCCAGCCCGCGCCACGGCACCGTCCTGCCGGTGACCCGGCGCGAGTACGACCGGCTGCTCGCCGCGTACCCGGCCGCACCCGCCTCGCTGGTGGACGTGACGGCGCGGCACCAGAAGGGGTACGCCGTCGTCACCGAGGCGGCGTCGAAGGTGGTGCTCCCGATGGAGCCGCACGCCGATCTCGCCCGCCTCGCGCCCCGGTTGTGGGCCGCGGAGGGTGCGACGGTCAGTCCGCCCTCCGGGACCCGCCGCGACTTCCGCAGGCCGCAGACGTACACCGTCACCGGCGCCGACGGCGCCACCCGGACCTGGACGGTGGAGGCGGTCCGCACGCGCAGCCCGGTCCTGCCGGGCCTGAACGCCGACCCGGACGTGCACTATCTGGACGGCGAGTACTGGATCTACCCGACCACCGACGGCTTCCCGGGCTGGAGCGGCACGCGGTTCAGCGCCTACTCGTCGAAGGACCTGGTCCACTGGAAGGACCACGGAGTGATCCTCGACCTGGGGCCGGACGTGTCCTGGGCCGACCGGAACGCGTGGGCGCCGGCGATCGCCGAGCGCGACGGGAAGTACTGGTTCTACTTCTGCGCCGAGCAGCAGATCGGAGTGGCGGTGGCCGACTCCCCCGCCGGTCCCTTCGAGGACGCGCTGGGCCGGCCGCTGGTGGCCAAGGGCGGTCCGCTGCCCGGCCAGATGATCGACCCGGCGGTCTTCACGGACGACGACGGGCAGGCCTACCTCTACTGGGGCAACGGCCACGCCTACGTCGTCCCGCTGGGCGACGACATGGTGTCCTACGACCCGGCGGCGGTGAAGGACATCACCCCGCGGGGCTTCCGCGAGGGTTCCTTCGTCGTCAAGCGCGAGGGGACGTACTACTTCATGTGGTCCGAGGACGACACCCGCAGCGAGGACTACCACGTCGCCTACGCGACGGGACCGTCCCCGCTCGGCCCGTGGACCGGGCGGGGGACGATCCTGTCCAAGCGTCCCGAGTACGGCGTCCTCGGCACCGGCCACCACTCCGTGGTCAACGTGCCCGGCACCGACGACTGGTACGTCGTCTACCACCGGTTCGCGCTGAACGGGCCGGGGCGGCCGGGCGGTGACGGCACCCACCGGGAGACGACGGTCGACCGGCTGTGGTTCGCCGCGGACGGTACCCTTCAGCCGGTCGTACCGACCCTGGAGTCGATCCGCCCGCTGCGGGGGCTCAGCTGACGAAGTACGTCGGGTTCGGCAGCTTGTAGGTGCGGTCGGCGTAGCCGCCCTGCAGGTCCGAGTACTGGTCGCCGAAGTTGGCGATGATCTCGTACCCGAGGTCGTCCTCGATGTGCCGACGGGTGCCCGACTTGTACTCCACGGTGGTGCACTTCCAGGCACCCGGGGCGGCGCAGTCGCTCAGGTAGGCCGGCGGGTTCGCCTTGTCCTTGAGGAACATGTGGCCGGCGTCGAGGTTCACATCGGCGCCGACCTTCTTCAGGTTCTCGACGGCCGCGGCGCGCTCCGCCTCGGCCAGGCCCGAGTTGTAGAACACCTCGACACCGCGCGCCTCGGCGTAGCGGACCAGGGCGGGGCTGCCGAAGACGGCCGGGCGGTCGGCCCGGTTCACGTACTCCGCCCAGGTGGCGGGGTTGTACGTGTAGTTGTAGCGCTTCTCGTAGTCGAGGCTGAGCAGCAGGGTGTCGTCGATGTCGAAGACGACGGCCGGCTTCTCCCCGTGCTTGTGCGCCTTGCGGGCCGCCTTGTCGATGTACTTGCGGGCGGCGGCGTCGATGGCGGCCAGGTCCTTGGCGTACGGGCTGTCCGGGGACGCCTGGTACACGCCGTCGGCGTCCTCGGTGGTGCCGTAGTAGCGGTCGATGTCCTTGACCAGCAGCCCGATGTTGTAGGGCTCGTGGGTGCTGTTCGCGGTCGACTGACCGGCCGTGGCGGCGCCGGCGCCGTAGAGGGCGGCACCGGCGACGGCACAGGCGGCAGCGACGGCCGCGATGCGCGATGGCTTTTGCATGACTGATTTTCTACGCGCGTCACCCCTCCGGGCGCGAGATCCGTTGCCCGATCGATACCAGGTCTTGGGCCGATCGGGGGAATACCCTCGGTCCCGCACCCGCCGAACGGCTCAGTCCGCGGTCGGTTCGGGTCGCTTCTCGGACAGTTCGCGCTCAGTTCGCGGTGGTACGCGGTCGGTTCCGCGGTCAGTCCATGGTGGCTCCGATGGTGGTGCTGCCGGTGGTGAGGAACGCGGTGGCGGGCAGCGAGCCGTCGGACCGGCGGGGGTTGTAGACGGTGCCCGCGTCGGTGGACCGGAAGGCCGGGGTGGCGACACCCGGGTCCCAGTTGTTCATGTAGGAAGTGACCGAGGAGCTCTTGGCGACCGAGCCGCCGCCGTTGCCCACGGCGAGGTTGCGGCCGAGCCTGGCGGCTCCGGTGGCGAAGTAGTAGCCCTTGTTGCCGTTGGCGTAGGCGGTCGTGCGGTTGATGACGATGGCGCCCCTGTTGCTGTTCTCGGTGAAGCCGTTGCCCCGGTTGTCCCAAGCGGCGGAGTTGTTGACGACGTGGGCGACGACCTCGCCGTCGCCGCCCAGCTTGTAGCCGTTGCCGTCGCCCGCGAAGGCGGAGTCGCCCCAGCGGTTCTTCCCGTTGCCGAACGACCAGGTGTGCTCGATGGTGACCGGCGAGGAGAAGGACCACAGGTCGATGCCGTCGTCGGAGTTGTTGAACAGGCGCGCGCCGATGACCCGGTTGCCGCTGCCGGAGCCGAACTTGACGGCGATGCCGTCGGCGTTCTCGCCGTGGCCGGCGCGGTCGTAGTGACCGTAGGAGTCGAGGTTGCGGACGGTGTTGTTCACGGTGCCGTCCCCGGTGAGGGTGAAGCCCGAGTCCCCGCCGTTGATCGTCTTGATGCGGTTCCAGTTGGTGCCGGTGCAGGACTGGCAGACGACCGCGCTGTCCGGGGAGTTCTGGAAGGTGAGGTCCGAGACGTTCCAGTAGTCGGCGGTCAGCTTGAAGATCCAGGCACCGGAGGGCAGGGACGAGCCGTCGATCTTCACGGTCTCCGAGCCGTACGCGGTGAGCGTGACGGGCGCCGAGGGTGTGCCGTCGGCCGTGGACTGGAGGGTGGCCGTCGGGTAGTAGGTGCCGCCGCGGACCTGGATGACGGTGCCCGGGGTGGCGTTCCTGATGGCGCTCGCCAGGTCCGTTGAGTTGCCGACGACGACCGTCGCGGCCTGCGCCGGGGTGGGAAGTGCGGCGAGGCCGGCGCCGAGGGCGAGGGCCGCCGCGGCGGTGAGAGCGGTACGACGGGACATGGAGTGGGGGTCCTTTCGCCGTGCGTGGAGAGGGGGAAGGCGGCCGGTTCAGGGACGCCAGTCGCCGAGGTAGGCCGCCGGGGTGTGCGACCGGGCCTCGGCACGGGTGAGCAGGGGCCGGTTCTCCGGTACGGAGATCTCGGCGCCCGGACCGCTGTTGCGGTACTCGGCGAACCGCTGCTCCTGCCAGGGGAAGGAGTCCGACATGTTGGCGTAGGGCGTGGTCGCGTCGATGCCGGGGCCGAGCCAGGAGTCGCGGACGGTGAGCATGGGCCGGGCGGTCCGGTCGGAGCTGGGCACCCACGGGCGGGCGAGCTTGTAGTAGCCGTCCGGGGCCCGGCTGCTGATCCGGCTCCTGGTCACCAGGTAGCCGTACGGATTGGCGCCCGCGGTGGACGGCGCGAAGACGAACCCGTAGGGGGCGCCGGCCAGGTCGGAGCGGTCCAGGGTGCGGAAGTGGCAGTGCTCGTAGACGGCGGTGGCCCGGCCGAAGACGAAGTCGACGTCGCCCTCCACGTAGCAGTGCGCGTAGTACTGGCGGGCGAAGGAGGCCAGGGACATCGAGTCCGCGTAGAGGGTGTCCTGGTGGCCGAGGAAGCGGCAGTGGGTGAAGGCGCCGCGGTCGCCCTGCACCTTGATCGCGACGGCCTGGGTGCCGGAGACACCGGGGTGGTCGGCGCGCAGCCAGTCGTTGGCGAAGGTGATCCAGCGGGCGGTGAAGCCGTCGGCCTTGACGGTGGTGGTGGCCGAGCCGGTGGTGCCGTACGTACCGGAGCCGTCCGGTTTGGGGGTGCCGGCGGCGTTGTCGTACACGACCACGACGTCACGAGGGTTCTCGGAGGCGCCGATCCAGGTCATCTCCGTGCGGTCGGACGTGACCTGGACGGTCTCGCGGTAGACGCCGGGGGCGAGGACCAGGGTCCGGCCGCTGCCGGTGGCGGCGGTGACGGCGTCCTGGACGGAGGTGAAGTCGCCGCGGCCGTCGGGGGCGACGTAGAGGGTCCGCGGCGTGAGCCGGGCGGCGGGTGAGCCGAAGCGGCCGAACGGTCGGCGGTCGCCGTGGGCCGCGGCGGGGCCGGCGGTCAGGGCGAGGGCGGCGCCGGCGCCGGCGCTCGCCACGAGGAAGTCTCGTCTGGACAGGGGACGTCGGGTGCGGGGCGCGGGCATGGCGGCTCCTTGGCGAGGCGGCTCTGGAGGGGTGCGGGGCCGGGGCGGGCGCCTTTGTGGTGGGGATGCGGTGCGGACCGCCCCGGCAGGCTCGCTCGGGGTCGGGTCAGCAGACGCGGCCGGCGCCCGCGCGGTGGTCGACGATGTGGGGCACGGCCCTCGGGTGGTCGACCCGGGTGCGCAGCGTCGGGGTCCAGCCGGCGCCTCGGCGCAGCGTCTCGTCGGGGATCTCCGCGTTGTGCACGGCGATCAGGTCGACGGGCCGGCCGTTGACGTAGTTGTTCACCGCGGTGAGCGGCTCGTCGTTCCACCGCTTGAGGGTCTTGGCGGCGCTGACGCCGGCCGGCATCGAGAACGCGTTGTCGGAGGCGTACAGGTGGGAGGCGATGCCGATGCCGAAGGTGTAGCCGTAGGTGTCGGCGTCGTCGACGACGAAGTGGTTGTTGTAGGAGTCGACCTGGCCGAACCGCACGCGGGGCGCCCGCTCGACGATGCCCTCGAAGCGGTTGTGGTGCAGGGTGACCTTGAGCTTGCCCTCGTCGGTGGCGCCGGCGCTGTTGCTGTTGCCGATCAGCATGGTCTTGTCGTGGTCCTCGAAGGAGTTCCACGACACGGTGACGTAGTTCGCGCCGCGCACGATGTCGACCAGGCCGTCGTGCTGCTGGAAGACCTTGCCGAAGTAGGTGGGCAGGGAGCTGTCCGGGTGACGGCCGTCGGTGAGGGTGTTGTGGTCGACCCACACGTGGTGGGAGCCGTAGACGACGACGGCGTCGTACTCGGAGTTCCAGGCGCCGGTCTTCCCGTCGTCGGTGGGGTCCCACTGCGGGAAGCAGTCGATCGGGGCCTCGACGTCGAGGTTGCGGATGATGACGTTCTCGACGCCGCGGACCTGGAGGCTGCCGCCGAGGATCCCGGAGTGGCGACCGACGCCGACGATGGTGGTGTTGGACGGGACGTTCGCCTTGACGGCCTTGTCCTGGTTGTCGGCGGACGCGGCACGCAGGTCCTCCTGCTCGCCGCTGACCTCGGTGTCGTGGCCCCAGACCGCGGGGTCGTAGTCGGCGAGGTACTGCCGGAAGTCGTATCCGTCGGCGGCGAAGGCGTCGCAGCCCTCGGACACCGCGTCGATCATCCCCTGAACCCTGATGATCTTCGGGGCGTCACCGCCGTCGGCGAGGGCGGCGCGGAACTCGTCCCAGGTGGTGACGGTGTAGACGTGCTGGGCGTCGGCGGCCGAGCCGCCGGTGGTGCCGGGGCCCTCGGAGGCCCAGCCGTCATCGGCGGCGAGCACCTGACGGCCGAGGTCGCGGCCGTGCGCCTGGGCGGGGGTTCCGGACAGGGAGAGCACGAGAGCGGTGCAGCCGACCAGCGCGGCGGCTCTCACTGTGGCATGCCCATGCCACTTCTGTGCGTTCATGGTGCGGCTCTCTTTCTTGGTGACGGGGGGTG
This sequence comes from Streptomyces sp. bgisy159, assembly GCF_057707805.1. Lineage (NCBI taxonomy): Bacteria > Bacillati > Actinomycetota > Actinomycetes > Kitasatosporales > Streptomycetaceae > Streptomyces > Streptomyces sp. bgisy159. The sequence goes on from NZ_JBYIQX010000036.1 coordinate 62,605, forward strand.
TTACTCGGCGCTGCGGGCCGGCCAGGTGATCCACGACTCCGGTACGTCGTCGTCGAGCCGGCGCACGTCGCACGGCTCCAGCACCCGGGTGCGCAGCAGTTCCCGGGCGGCCAGGCGCGCGACGGCGATCGCGCCCGGCGGGTTGAAGTGCGTGTTGTCCTGCTCGGTGGCGGTCCAGTTGAAGTACTTCTTGGTCTCCTCGGCGCCCAGCTCCTGCCAGAGCGCCAGGGACAGCGCCTCGATGTCCAGCAGCGCCACGCCCTCCTGCTCGGCGAGCGCCCGCATGGCCGCGGGGTAGTCGCCGTGGGTGGTCCGGGCGTTGCCGTCCGCGTCGAACCTGCGGCGCTCCACGGAGGTGGCCAGCACCGGCCGTGCGCCCCGGGCACGGGCTCCGTCGACGTACAGCCGCAGATGGTCCTGGTACGTCGACCAGGGCTCGGTGTAGCGGGTGGGGTCGGCGCTCTTCTCGTCGTTGTGACCGAACTGGATCAGCAGGAAGTCGCCGGGGCGGATCGCCGCCAGGATGGCGTCGAGCCGCCCCTCGTCGTAGAAGCTCTTCGAACTGCGCCCGTTGACCGCGTGGTTGGCGACGGGCAGGTTCTTGTGCAGGAAGAAGGGCAGTGCCATGCCCCACCCGGTCTCGGGCGCGGCGTCGGCGTACTTCTGGGCGGCGGTGGAGTCGCCGGCGATGTACAGGGTGCGGTACCGCCGCGCGGCCTGAGCGGTCCCGTTCACCGCGAGGGCGAGGGGGGCGGAGGCGAGAGCGGCGGCGGTGAGCTGACGGCGGGTGAGGGACACGCCAGGTGCCTTTCGGTAAGGGGAACGCCGGGAGGGGCGCGGGTCGTTGCCGACCGGCGGTTCCGCCGCGGGGCGCGACCGGTCACGGCCGGCCGGCCGTCACCCCGCTGCCGGAACCACTCGGCTCGTCAGCTCTTCTTCTGCTGATTCCACTCCGCCTGCGCCTTGTCGAGCTGCTCGGCCATCGTGTCCAGGAAGTCCTTGGCGCTCATCTTCCCGAGCAGGACCTTCTGGAAGTTCGGCTCGTTGTCGGACTTGGAGACGGTGTTCCAGTCCGGCAGGTAGTACGGCAGCTGCACGATCGTGGTGGAACCGTCGTTGAGCGCCGCGGCCGCCAGCTTGGTCGGCTCGGCCTTGGAGATCCACGGGTCCTTGGCGGCCTCCTTGTTGGACGGGATGGCGCCGGCCGACTCGTTCCACTTGGAGTTCGACTCGTGGGAAACGGCGAACTCGATGAACTTCCAGGCCGCTTCCTTGTTCTTGGAGCTCTTGAACAGGCCCAGTCCGTCGACCGGGTTGGAGACCTGGACCCGCTTGCCGCCGGGGCCGGTCGGCTGCGGGATGCCGCGGAACTTGTCGGTGCCCAGCGCCTTGACGTGGTCCTGGTAGGAGCCCAGGTTGTGGTTGAGCATGCCGATGGTGCCGGAGTCCCACTGGGCGACCATCTTGGTGAAGTCGTTGTTGAGGTCGGCCGCCGGGGTGACCTTCTTGTACAGGCCGGCGTACTTCTCCAGCGCCGCCACGTTCTTCGGGTCGTTCAGCGTGGTCTTCTCCCCGCCGGCGTCCCAGAACGAGGTGATCCCGGACTGCCCGTACATCGCGTCGAGCGCCTGCGCGATGGATCCCGCGCCACCGCGGATGGTGTAACCGAACTCGTTCTTGCCGGCGTTCGTCAGCTTCTCGGCGGCCGTGTAGAACGTGTCCCACGTCTCGGGCGCGTCCAGGCCCGCCTTCTGGAACAGGTCGGTGCGGTAGTAGAGCGTGCCGTTGTTCGCGGAGGTCGGGATCGTGTACATGTGCGCGTCCGAGCCGCCGGCGTTCTTCACCGAGGCGATCATGCCCTCGTTGAGCTTGCCGTCGAGGGACGACTTGGCGAGCCGGTCCTCCAGCGGCTCCAGCGCGTCCTGGGCCGCGATGCCGGCCAGCATCGCCGCGCCGACACCGCCGACGTCCGGCAGGCCGCCGCCCTGGATGGCGGTGTCGTACTTCGACTGGGCCTCCTTGGACGGCAGGCCCACGTACTCGACCTCGATGTCCGGGTTGGCCTTCTCGAAGTCGGTGATGATCTCCTTCCAGATGTCGGTGCGCACACCGCCGTTGTTGTCCCAGAAGACGATCTTGCCCTTGCCGCTGCCCTCGCCGCCCTTGTCCCCGGAGCCGCTGCCGTCGTCGCCGCAGGCGGTGGCGGTCAGGGCGAGCACGGAACCCAGGGCTACGGCAGCGGCGGCGCGCCTGCTTCTGTGGATGCTGGTCTTCATTGGTCGGCTCTCTTCTTCTGGATCCAACGGAGCTGTGTGTGGCTGGGGGGTCTGTATCGGTGCGGAGCTGTGTCGAGCGGTGCCGAGCTGTGAAGTTGTGGGGGTCAGTGGGTGCGGGCGTACGGGTCCCGGCCGTCCGGTCCCACGAGGTGGGCGGCGACGGTGCGGCCGCGCGCGTCCGCCGCGCTCGACTCCGGCCGGTCGGCGGTGACCGCCGCGCCGGGGCCGGGGTCGCGGTACTCGGCGGACCGGGCGTCCTTCCACGAGAAGCCGCCCCTGCCGGTCCACGGCGCGGACCTGATCGCGGCCGCCAGTTCGCTGTCCCGGATCAGCACCTGGGCCACGGCGTCCGGTTCCTCTCCCGGCTGCCGGGGCCGACCCAGGTGGTGGAAGGACCCGGCGGGCGCGTCGCCGACGATCCGCGAGCGGGTGACCAGGGAGCCGTAGGGTTCCCCCTCCACTTCGAGGCGGCCGTCCCGCAGCCGTTGTCCGTGTCCGAACCCCGGCTCAGCGCCCGGATCACCGGCCGCTCGACGACGGCCGTGGCCCGCCCGTCCTGGTTGCCCGGGAAGGCGGTGCCCTCGAAGACGATCCGCTCGCCGGTCGTCTTCACCGCCGGCGCCTGCTCGCCCTTCGGGTCGTGCGCGGCTTCGTCGAAGTCGTCGCTGAAGGCGAGGTTGCGGGCGGTGACGTCATGCGCGTCGGTCCACACCGTGGCGCTGCAGGTCGAACCGCCGTACCCGCCGGGCGTGTCGTAGACGATGACGGTGTCCGAGCGGTGCTGTCCAGTCCCCTGCGGCATGATATTCGGCTTTGTCACGGGAATGTGAATCTTCTCCCGGTACGTTCCCGGCGCCACGGCGATGGCCACGGGCAGGTCGTTGCCCGCCGGCACGGCGTCCACGGCGGACCGCACGGTCGGGCGGGCGCCGGGGACGTGCAGCGTCACGGCGCCGCCGATCCGCCGCTGCGGCCCGGAGAACCGGGTCACCCGCGCCGGTACGGCGGCCGCCGGATCGAGCCGGTAGGAGGAGAAGTCCCACGGGTCGAAGGCGTCCCCCCGGGTGTCGGTGCGCCCGGTGGTGTTCCGCAGGACGGAGCCGCGCTGCACCAACTCGGCGGTGGGATCCGCCTGGTAGGGGTGCCGCACGCCGTCGTAGTAGCTGTTCTCGATGACCATCCGGGTGCGGCCGCGCGACCAACTGCCGTACGTCCACACGGGATCGCCGCTGGCCACCTGCGCCGAGAAGTAGTTGTCGTACAGGCGCGCGTAGGCGCAGTTGTCGGCGGACGGGTTGCGCTGCTTGGTGCCGGTGAACCAGTTGTGGTCGACGGACGCCTGGTCGGCGACCGTGACCACCTTGCCGCCGGTGGTGCCGGTGGTGCCGCCGGCGAGGGAGGCGAAGCCGTGCGCCCGGTCCGTCCAGCGGGCGGCCGCGGAGGCGGAGACGGGCGCCGTCGCGGTGGCCTCGTCGGCCCTCGCCTGGCCCGCCTGGCCCACCGCGCCGAGGCCCAGGGCGGCGGCCAGGCCGGTGACGGCGGCCAGGACGACACCCGGTCTCGGCAATCGCTTGCCATGGAAGTGCGTCATTGCGGCTCCCAACAGGCTTGGAGACACGGTCGGTTACAGCGGGGTGATCCGGAAGCGCGTGAACGTGGCCGCGCCGGCGCGCCCGGGCCCGTCGGGCGCGGCGGCGAACAGCCCGAGCAGGGCGCCGACCCAGCGCCAGGGCGTGGCGGCGAAGACCGGACCGGAGGGCGACAGGCCGTCGCCGGGATCGGCGAGGAAGCGGCAGCGTGCCCCGGCGCCGATCTCGATCCGCAGCCGGGCCCGGCCGTGCGGGGCCGGCCGGGAGCGGGCGGCGTCCCGTTCCGCCTCGGCGACCGGCTCGGCGAACCGGTGCACCAGCCGGACCGTCCCGTCGGCGTCGCGCTGGAGCCCGATCCAGGCGAAGGCGTCGCCGAGGACGGCGAGTCCGGCCCGCGCGCCGGGTTCCGCGTCGTGCAGCTGAAGCGTCACCTCGACGGCGGACGGCATGCCGGGCAGCCGCTGGGTCAGCACGTTCGGCAGCCGACGCAGGTCGTGCGCGTCGAGGTCGCGGACACAGGCCAGCCGCAGTCCGTCACCGGAGTGCTGGGTGGCCCATCCGTCCTGGGGATCGGCGGTCCACTGCCACTGCCGGCCGAAGCGTCCGCCGGGGAAGTCGTCGTCGGTGGCGGGCGCGGCGGGCGGCTGCGCCGGCAGGCGGGGCCTGTCGTGGACGAGGACGGGGGCGCCGTCGTCCCCGAGCACCGGCCAGCCGTCGTTCCCCCAGCGCATCGGCTGCAGGTGCACCACCCGGCCGTACGCGCCGCGCTGCTGGAAGTGCAGGAACCAGTCCTCGCCCGCCGGGGTGCGCACCCAGCCGCCCTGGTGCGGGCCGTTGACGTCGGTGTCCTTCTGTTCGAGGACGATCCGCTCCTCGTAGGGGCCGAAGAAGTCCCGGGACCTGAGGGCGCCCTGCCAGCCGGTCTCCACTCCCCCGGCGGGCGCCAGGATCCAGAACCAGCCGTCGTGCCGGTAGAGCTTGGGGCCTTCGAGGGTGAACCAGCCGGGTATCCGGTCCGCGTCGACGATCACCTTGCCGTCGTCGAGCAGGGAGGTGCCGTCGGGGTGCATCCGATGGCCGGTCAGGCGGTTCTTCACGCCCGCGCGGGACTTGGCCCAGGCGTGCACCAGGTACGCCTCGCCGGTCTCCGGGTCCCACAGGGGGCAGGGGTCGATGAGCCCCCTGCCTTCCTTCAGCAGGTGCGGGCGAGTCCAGGGGCCCCTGATCTGCGGGGCGTTGACCTGGAAGATGCCCTGGTCCGGGTCGCCCCAGAAGATCCAGAAACGGTCGTCGTGGTGGCGGATCGAGGGGGCCCAGACGCCGCGGTCGTGGCGGGGCCGGCCGAACTCGGCCGCCGGGGTGAGACGGTCCAGGGCGTGGCCGACCAGCGTCCAGTTCACCAGGTCCCGCGAGTGCAGCAGGGGCAGCCCCGGGGTCCGTCCGAAGCTGGAGGCGGTGAGGTAGAAGTCGTCGCCCACGCACACCACGTCCGGGTCGGACCAGTCGGCGTTCAGGACCGGGTTGGTGTACGTCGTCACTGGCTCACCGCCCTGCGGGCCAGCGCGGCTGCGTCGTCCCGGCCCAGGCGGCCGTCGGCGACCACGGTGACGATCCGGCGTACGGCGGTTCCGCCGGGCGGGACGGCCAGCCGCTCCTCGGACGCCAGCGACGAGCCGGCGCCGGGGTACTCGGCGGTGCGCACGAACCAGGGGTCGCGCCGGGTGGTGCCGGTGGCCCCGGCGAAGACCAGGGTCCAGTCGGTGCCGGTCAGGGCGAGCCAGTCGGCGGGCCGGCCGTGCGCCCGTTCCTCGCCGTCGGCGGTCTCGGTGAACACGTCGGGGGGCCGCTCCTCCTTGCGGGCCCGCCAGAAGAAGCCGCCGTAGGCCGCGCCGGGGCGCCCGTTGGTGGCGGGGCTGCCGATGGTGACGGGCTCGGCGGTGACGTTGGTGAGCGAGAAGGTGAAGTCCAGCGCCCACGCCGTGGCGGTGAGTCCGGTGGCGGCGACGGTGCGGCGCTCGCGCAGCATTTCCCGGCCGGCGGCGACCCAGCGCAGCTCGGCCACGAAGCCGTCGGGGTCGCGCAGTTGGAAGCCGGCGTGCCGCTGGGCGCCGTGGTTGTCGAGCTCGGTGGGGCCCTGGTCGCGGACGAAGGTGCGCCCGCCCCAGAAGTTGTGCCCCTCGACGTCGGGAACGGCGACACCGACGCCGAGGTGGTGTGCGTGGTCGGCCGGGGTCAGCTCGGTGACCGCCGTGCCGGCCAGGGTGGTGACGGGATGCAGGTAGGGGCGCGGGGAGAGCCGGGCCGGCAGTTCGGGCCGGGTGACGTAGCGGCCGACCGGGCGGCCCGCGACCCGCAGGACGTGGGCGTCGTCGCTCGTCATCAGGTGCTCACCTCTCTCGGCAGGTCGCGGGCGGGCGGCGGCCAGGGGGCGCCCAGTTCGGAGTAGAGCGAGAGGGTGTCGGCGGCCGCGGCGACCAGGCCGTCCACCCCGGGGACCACCCGGCGGCCCTCCTCCGGCAGCGTCCGCCAGGCCGTGGCGGGCAGCGGGGCCGGGTCGGGGGCGGTGCGGATCGCCTCGACGACCTTCATGAAGGCACCGGTGGCGTCCGGCGGGACGAGCAGGGCGGCGCCGTCCACCAGATGGTCGACCAGGTTCTCCAGCAGGTCGGTGCGGCCGTACTCGGACTCCTGCGGGCCGTGGTCGGCACGCTGCAGCAGGACCCGGTCCTGCTTGTACCAGTGGGTGATCCGGCCCCGGGTGCCGTGCACCAGCACGTACGGGTCGTCCGGGCGCTCGGCGCACAGGGTGGCGGCGACGGTGACGCGGCGGCCCGCCGCGGTGGTGACGCGGACGCAGGAGGTGTCGTCGGACTCGATGTCGTTGGCGTGCCACAGCTCGGTCTCGATGCCCGTGACGTCCTCGGCGCGGGTGGCGCCGTCGAGGGCGAGCGCGGTGACGACGGCGTGCGCGAGCGGGTTGGTGAGGGCGCCGTCGATCACGTCGACGCCGTCCATCCGCCGCTTGCCGGCCCAGGGGGCGCGCCGGTAGTACGCCTCGGGCCGGGCCCAGGCACCGGCCCCGCCGACGCCGGTGACCTCGCCGATGGCGCCGTCGGCGATCAGCTCGCGGATCGCGGGGACGGCGTGGGAGCCCAGCGACTGGAAGCCGATCTGGCAGGCCACGCCGGCGTCGGCGATCCCGTCGGCCATCCGGCGGAACTCGGCGTAGGAGGGCGCCGGGGGCTTCTCCAGGAGCAGGTGGACCCCTCGGGCGGCGGCGGTCAGCGCCAGGTCGGCGTGGGTGGGGATCGGGGTGCAGACCACGGCGATGCGGGCGCCGGTGGCCTCCAGCAGCGCCGCGAAGTCGGCGGACTGTGCGGGGCTGCCCAGGCCGTCGGGGATCTCCTCCCGGCCGAGCGGGGTCAGCTCGCAGATGCCGGCCAGGCGGACGATGCCCTTGTCCTGGAGGCGGCGGATGTTGTCCAGGTGCCAGCGGCCGTGGCCGCGGGCGCCGGCCAGCACGAGGGGTACGGGCATGTCGGTCACGGGGTCCTCCCTGCGTCCGCGCCGCGGGCCGCCTCGCGGTCGGCCACGGCGCTGTCGGTCCTTCCGTGCAAATGGCAGTGGTTCATCCCTTGACCGCCCCCGCGCTGAAGCCGGTGATCAGCCACTTCTGGATGAACGCGAACACGATCACCACGGGGACGGCGGCGATGATGCCGCCGGCCGCCAGCGCGCCCAGGTCGACGCTGTCGGCGCCCATCAGGGTGTTGAGGCCGACCGGGATCGTCTGCTTGCTCTGGTTGTTGAGGAACATCAGGGCGAACAGGAAGTGGTTCCAGGAGTGCACGAAGGCGAAGGAGCCGACGGCGATCAGCCCGGGGCGCAGCAGCGGCAGCACCACGATCCGGAAGGCGCGCAGCCGTCCGCAGCCGTCCACCCAGGCCGCCTCCTCCAGGGAGTACGGCACGTTCTTGATGAAGTTGCTGATCAGGATGATCGACAGCGGCAGCTGGAACACGGTCTCGGCGATGATGACGCTGCCGAGCGAGTTGATCATCTGCAGGTTGGCGAAGATCTCGAACAGCGGGACCAGGAGCAGGGCCCCGGGGACGAACTGGGAGCAGAGCAGGGCCAGCATGAAGCCCTGCTTGACCTTGAAGTCGAAGCGGGCGAGGGCGTAGCCGCCGGCCAGGGCGACCAGGGTGGTCATCACCAGCGTGGCGACGCCGACGAGGACGCTGTTCTGGAAGTAGGTGCCGAAGCTCCGCTCGTTCCAGACCTTCTCGAAGTGGTCGAAGGTGACCGGCCAGGGCACGAGCGAGGTGGATCCGGCCGGGCGCAGCGAGAACAGCAGGATCCAGTAGAAGGGGACGAGGGTGAAGACGAGGTAGATCGACAGCGGCAGGTAGATCTGCCAGCGGGGGGCCTCGTCCCAGGCGCGGTGGCCCTTGGCGGTACGGGGCGCCTCGGGGGCCGGGGGCGCGGGGGCGGGGGCGGGCTTGACGGCCTCCTTGGTGATCACTTGGACTCGCCTCCGAACTTGCTCAGCCGCAGATAGACCATCGAGCAGAAGAGCAGGATCACGAACGCGACCGTGGTCAGGGCGGACGCGTAGCCGAAGTTGTGGGCGTCGACGCTGGTGTTGGCGATGTACAGCGGGAGCGTCGTGGTCTCGCCGGCCGGTCCGCCGCCGGTGAGGGTGTAGAGCAGGTCGACGTTGTTGAACTCCCAGACCGCGCGCAGCAGCGTGGACAGGACGATGGCGTCCTTCAGATGGGGCAGGGTGATGTGCCAGAACTGCTTGATCTTGCTCGCCCCGTCGACCTCGGCGGCCTCGTAGAGGTCCTTGGATACGGACTGGAGGTCGGCGAGGACGAGGATCGCGAAGAAGGGCACGCCGCGCCACAGGTCGGCGACGATCGCCGCCGGGAAGACGGTCGAGGTGTCCGACAGCCAGCTGGTGCCGTAGCTGCCGACCCCCATGTCGGCGAGGTAGCGGGTGATACCGGTCTGGGAGTTGTAGAGCAGCACCCAGATCGCGGAGGTCAGTACGCCGGAGACGGCCCACGGGGAGAACACCAGGGCGCGTCCCAGCGCCCGGCCCGCGAAGGTCTGGTTGACGATGAGCGCCAGCGCCAGGCCGAACAGCAGCTGGAGGCCGACCTCGACGACCACCCACTTGGCACTGAAGGCCAGGGTGTCCCAGAACTGGGGGTCGTCGGTGAAGATCTGGACGAAGTTGTCGAAGCCCGCGTAGCCGTTGCGCCATGGTTTGGTGGGGTTGTAGTTCTGCAGGCTGTAGTAGAAGACGCTGATGACCGGGTAGGCGATGAAGCCCAGCATCAGCAGGCCCGCCGGGGCGATCAGCAGGTAGGGGAGTCTGCGGGGCGTGGCGGAGGCACGGCGCCGCCGGGGTGGCGCGGGCGGTTTCGCCACGGCTGCGGCTTGGGCCATGACTGTTCTCCGTTCGCTTGCTTGCTGTGGGTCGTGTACGGGTGGAGAAGGGTGGGGCGGGAAGCCGGGTGAAGCGCTTTCCACCTGTGCAGGGTGCGGCTGCGCGCCGCGTCGATCGGGGCGGGGGTCAGCCGGCGTAGGGGTCGGCGACCTTCCCGGGGCGGGCCAGGAACTCGAAGTCGCAGCCGGTGTCCGCCTGGGTGATCTGGTCGTTGTAGAGCGCGCCGTAGCCGCGCTCGTAGCGGGCGGGCGGCGGCGTCCACTCGGCCCTGCGGCGCGCCAGTTCCTCGTCGTCCACGTGGAGGTGGAGGCTGCGGGCCGCGACGTCCAGGGTGATCCGGTCGCCGGTGCGGACGAGGGCGAGCGGTCCGCCGACGTGCGACTCGGGTGCCACGTGCAGCACGCAGGCGCCGTAACTGGTGCCGCTCATGCGGGCGTCGGAGATCCGCACCATGTCCCGTACACCCTGCTTGAGCAGGTGGTCGGGGATCGGCAGCATGCCGTACTCGGGCATGCCCGGGCCGCCCTTGGGACCGGCGTTGCGCAGGACGAGCACGCTGTCGGCGGTGATGCCGAGATCCGGGTCGTTGATGGTGCGCTGCATGGTCCGGTAGTCGTCGAAGACGACCGCGGGGCCGGCGTGCTTGAGCAGGTGCGGCTCGGCGGCGATGTGCTTGATGACGGCGCCGTCGGGGCAGAGGTTGCCGCGCAGCACGGCCACCCCGCCCTCACTCGCCACCGGGTTGCCGCGGGGGCGGATGACGTCGTCGTCGTGGACGAGCGCGCCGGCGATCTGCTCGCGCAGCGTGTCGTACGAGACGGTGGGCCGGTCCAGGTGGAGCAGGTCCGCGATGCGGGAGAGGAAGCCGGGCAGGCCGCCGGCGAAGTGGAAGTCCTCCATGAGGTACTTCCGGCCGCCGGGCCGGACGTTGGCGAGCACCGGGACGGTGCGGGCGACGCGGTCGAAGTCGTCCAGGGTGAGCCGGACCCCGGCCCGGCCCGCCATGGCGATCAGATGGATCACCGCGTTGGTGGAGCCGCCGAGCCCCAGCACGGTCGTCACCGCGTCCTCGAACGCCTCACGGGTGAGGATGTCGTTCAGGGTGCGTCCGCGGTGGACCAGTTCGACGATACGCAGGCCCGCCGCGGCGGCCATCCGGTCGTGCCCGGAGTCCACGGCCGGGATGCTGGACGCGCCGGGCACGGTGACGCCGAGCGCCTCGGCGGCGGCCGTCAGCGTGGACGCCGTGCCCATGGTCATGCAGTGGCCGGGCGAGCGGGCGAGGCCGCTCTCCAGCTCGGTCATCTCGCAGTCGCCGATCAGGCCGGCCCGCTTGTCGTCCCAGTACTTCCACATGTCGGTGCCGGAGCCGAGTACCTCGCCGCGCCAGTGGCCGGGCAGCATGGGCCCGGCCGGCACGAAGACCGTAGGAAGGTCGACGGAGGCGGCGCCCATCAGCAGCGCGGGGGTGGTCTTGTCGCAGCCGCCCATCAGCACCGCGCCGTCCACGGGGTAGGAGCGCAGCAGCTCCTCGGTCTCCATCGCGAGCAGGTTGCGGTAGAGCATCGGGGTGGGCTTCTGGAAGGTCTCGCTCAGTGTGGAGACCGGGAACTCCAGCGGGAACCCGCCGGCCTGCCACACGCCCCGCTTGACGGCCTGGGCGCGGTCGCGCAGGTGCACATGGCAGGGGTTGATGTCCGACCAGGTGTTGAGGATCGCGACGACCGGCTTGCCGAGGTGCTCCTCGGGGAGGTAGCCGAGCTGGCGGGTGCGGGCGCGGTGGCTGAAGGAGCGCAGACCGTCGGTGCCGTACCACTGGTGGCTTCTGAGCTCTTCCGGCTTCTTCATATGGACCATCCGGCGGCGATGGCGGCGACCTCGGCGCGCTCGGCCTCCGGCAGCGCGCGGCTGGGCGCCCGGACGTCGCGGCGGCACAGGCCGAGCGAGGCGAGGGCCTCCTTGACGACGGTGACGTTGTCGGCGCTGCCGTTGGCGGCGCGCAGCTCCTCGAAGCGGCGGATCTGCTCCCAGACCTTCATGGCGGCCGGGTAGTCGCCCGAGCGCAGCGCCTCGATCATGTTCAGCGAGACGGCCGGGGCGACGTTCACCAGGCCGGAGGTGAAGCCGGTGGCGCCCGCGGAGAAGTAGGACGGGGCGTAGGGCTCGGCGAGTCCGGCCACCCAGACGAAGCGTTCCAGCCCGGCGTCCCGGGCGAAGGCCGCGAAGCGCGCGGCGTCCGGGACGGCGTACTTCACGCCGATGACGTTGGGGCAGGCGTCGGCGAGTGCTGCGAGGTGCTCGCCGCGCAGCTGCGGGTTGCGGATGTACGGCACGACGCCCAGCTCGGGCACGGCCTCGGCGATGGCGCGGTGGTAGTCGACCCAGCCGCGCTGCGAGACGTAGGGGTGGACGGGCTGGTGGACCATCACCATCCGGGCGCCCAGCCCGCGGGCGTGCCGGGCGGAGGCGACGGCGGTCGGCACGTCGTGGCCGACGCCGACCAGGACCACCGCGCGCTCACCGGCCTCGTCGAGGGTCAGCTCGGTGACCAGGCGGCGCTCCTCGGGGGCGAGGGCGTAGAACTCGCCGGTGTTGCCGTTCGGGGTGAGGGTGGTGATCCCGCCGTCGAGCAGCCGGCGCACCAGGGCCCGGTGGGCTTCCCGGTCGACGGAGCCGTCCTCGGCGAACGGGGTCACCGGGATGGCCACCACGTCGGCCAGCGCCGCGCGCTGGGTCTCGAACGCCACGCTGCTCATTCCTGACCTTCCTGTTCCGGCGCCCCGGGGAACGCCCGCTGGACGAAGGACGCGATGTGGGCGTGGAGCGCGCGGGCCGCGCCGTCGGCGTCACCGGCCAGGGCGAGCCGCAGGATCTCCCGGTGCTCGCCGGCCTCCCGCTCCCAGGAGGGGGAGGCGGCCCAGGCGACCGCGGAGACGAGAGCGGCCTGGTCGCGGACCTCGTCGAGCATCCGGCCGAGCAGCGGGTTGCCGCACGGCAGGTACAGGGCCCGGTGGAACTCCCGGTTCGCCAGCGAGCGTTCGGCGGTGTCGGTGGCCACGTCGGCCCTGGTCAACGCTTCACGGGCGGCGTCCAGTGAGGCACCGCGGAGAACCGCGCGCTTCAGCGCCTCGGGTTCGAGCAGCAGGCGCACGTCGTAGACCTCACGCGCCATGGCCGCGTCCACCGTGCGCACCGTGACGCCCTTGTACTGGCTCATCACGACCAGTCCGGTGCCGGCCAGGGTCTTGAGCGCCTCACGCACCGGGGTCTTGGAGACCCCGAACTGGGCGGCGAGTTCGGACTCGACCAGGGCCTGACCGGGCGTGAACAGCCCGGTGAGGATGCGTCGCTTGATCTCCTCCAGCACGTACTGCGTGCGGGAGGGGATCGGCGTGGGCACAGAGGTCATGCGGGCCTCTCGGATCTCAGAACCGGATTCTCAGAATCGGATCTCGCATATCGCGTCTCATATATGACGTACGAAGTACGATTCGTTGAAGGTAGGAGGGGCCCCGTGGTTCGTCAATGCTTCTGACAAAGGAACCTCGGAAACCCCGGGCGGCCCGTCAGACCTCGGTCGTCTCGCCCTCGCGTGCGCTACGGGTCGGCCCGCCGAAGGCGGCGGCGGCACGGGCGGTGGCGTCCTCGCGGGTGAGCGTGGGCCCGACGTGGGTCACCAGCAGTTCCCTTGCACCCGCCGCGCGGGCGGCCCGCCCGGCGTCCTCCGGGGTCATGTGAACCTGTTCGCTTTCGCGATGCCGGTCGATGTCCGCCTCGCACAGGAAGACATCGGCGGAGGCGGCGAGTCCGGTGAGCGCGGCACAGGGTCCGCTGTCCCCGGAGTAGGCGAACACCCGGCCCTCGCACTCGGCGCGCAGTCCGTAGGTCTCGGTGTCGTGCCGCACGGCGCGGGCGTTCAGGCGCAGCGTCCCGTACCGCGCGCCGTGTCCGTCGTGAAGGGGCCGGAAGTCGAAGACACCCTTGAGGGAGCCCTCGTCGGGGCGGCCGAAGAAGCCGGCGACGCGACGGGCGCAGTCGGCCGGAGCGTGCACCAGAACGGGCGCGGGCGGGGTGAGACCGCCGTAGGCGAAGGCGTAGAAAGCCGACAGCAGATCGGCACTGTGGTCGGCGTGCAGGTGGGAGATCCAGATGGCTGTGAGCCGCCTCGGATCCGTGTGCCGCTGCAACTCGGCGAACGTCCCCGGCCCCGCGTCCAGCCACACCTCGGCCCCTCCCCCGCGCAGCAGGTAGCCGGAGCAGGGGCGGTCGGGGGCGGGGTGCGGGGAGGCGGTGCCGAGGACGGTGAGGCTGAGGGACATGGCGGGCGTCTGCGGAGGTCAGCCGCCGAAGAGATCCTGCGCCCGGGTGACCTCCCAGGCACGGTCGAGCAGAGCACCGAGCTCCTCCGACCCCTGGCAGGACAGCACACGCTCCCGCACCGCGTCCGAGACCTCCAGACCACGCCGCTCCAGCACCATGAGGACCGTGTGCGCCCGCTCCTCCTCACGGCCTTCCTCACGGCCTTCCTCACGGCCTTCCTCGCGGACCCGCTGGGCCGCCGCGGAGCGGAAGAAGATCGTCATCGTGCTCATCAGCTTTCTCCAGATCTCGACGGCTTCGGAGCCCGAGAGACCGGCCTCCACGTACTCGGCGTAGATCACGGCTTCGTCGGGGTCCATGGCGTTGAGTTCGTGACTCCTCCAG
>NZ_JBYIQX010000037.1:0-71396 GCF_057707805.1 Streptomyces sp. bgisy159
CCCCCCCCCCCCCCCCCCCCCCCCCCCCCCCGCTGCCGTCGGCGGGGCACCGGTCAGTCCCGGGTGCCGAGCTGCTCCTTGAGGGCCCGGTTCTCCTCCGTCAGCATCCGCAGCCGCTCCCGCACCGGTTGCAGCGCCTGGGCGAGTTCGGCTTCCGAGTAGCGCGGGGTGATGTGCTTGGGGCAGTTCCAGAAGATTCCCTCGACCCGGATCACCATGAGCTGTTCGAGCGGGCCGTCCGTGCGGACGTCGGCGAGCGCCTCGTGGAGTTCCGGGTGCCGCGCCGGATCCAGGGTCTCGGCGCGGCCGAAGATCTTCAGCCGGGTGGGCTGCGCGTAGTCCATGAAGAACAGCGACACCCGGTCGTCGGAGCGCAGGTTGCCCGTCGTGATGTACTGCCGGTTGCCGCGTACCTCGACCCAGGCGAGTGTCCCGGCGTCCAGCACGTGCACGAATCCGGGCGGCCCGCCGCGAAACTGAACGTAGGGCCAGCCGGCCTCACCGGTGCTGGCGAGGTAGAACCCGTCGCGGGCCGAGATGAAGGCCGCTTCGGCGGGGCCCAGCCGGTCGGGCTCCGCGGAGTCGAGCGCGAGCAGCCGCGCCATGGCCAAGGCGCTGCCGCGCTCCTCCTGAACACCCCGGACGCTCTCGGTGAATGCCAACTGTGCATACCGGCTCATTCGGTCCCCTCCGGTCGTCGCCGCCGAAATGTGCTCGATCATCGACCTTATCGACCCCGCCTCCGCCCGCAAAGGCAAGCCGGCTCCGGCCGGCTGCACGGCACCGCGGCCCCCCGGCGGAAGCGCGCGGCCCCCGTCACGGGCGTCGGCCGCCTCCGCGTCGGACCCCGGTCCCCGGGCGGCCGTCCCCTGGCGGCCGTCGTCGGGGCCGCCTTGGATACGCTGGCCGCGTGGCCAGGGGAGAACAGGACGAGACCGGTGGTGGACCCGCCGCCGGGGCGCCCGGGGACGCGCAGAGTTTCGCCGTCGCCCTGCGGCGGACGATCGGCGAGGTCAACCGGCTCGTGCACGGGTTCGCTCAGGCTCAGGGACTGCACCCCACCGACGTCCAGGCACTGTCCTTCGTGCTGGACAGCCCCGACCCGCCGACCCCTGGGCAGCTGCGTGAGCACCTCGGGCTGACGTCGGGCGCCGTGACGGCGTGTCTCGACCGGCTGGAACGTGCCGGGCACGTCCGGCGCATCCGGGAGAGCGCCGACCGCCGGATCGTCCACGTGCACTACGTCGAGGGGGCGCGGGCCGCCGCCCGCACCTACTTCATGCCGCTCGCACGGGCCGAGGAGCAGACCCGCCGTCAGTTCGACGAGGGCGAGCTCGCCGTGGTGCTGCGCTATCTGACCGCGCTCAACACCGAGCTGGGCCGGCTGCGCGTGCCGCGCCGCTGACCGCGGACCGGCCCCGGCCCCGGTCCCAGCCCCACTCCCGGTCCCGGCTTTCGGCGTCGGAGCCGGAGCGTCGGGAATCGGGCCGCCGACACCGCATCCACCGGACCGTCTGAGGGCGAAGGAAGTGTGCCATGCTTCAATCTCTCTCAATCATTGAGATTGTTACTGCTCAAGATGATTGCTGATCGAGTTATCCGTGTCCGC
Organism: Streptomyces sp. bgisy159; assembly: GCF_057707805.1. Lineage (NCBI taxonomy): Bacteria > Bacillati > Actinomycetota > Actinomycetes > Kitasatosporales > Streptomycetaceae > Streptomyces > Streptomyces sp. bgisy159. The sequence goes on from NZ_JBYIQX010000037.1 coordinate 1,610, forward strand.
TTGGAGTGTCATGTCCCGAATGCCGCGCTGGGTCCTCCGGTCGCTGCCGCTGCTCCTGGTCGTCGTCTGGCTCGCCGTCGGCGGCGCCCTAGGCCCCTTCGCGGGCCGGCTCGGCGAGGTGGCGACCAACGATCAGGCCGCCTTCCTGCCCCGCAGCGCCGAGTCGACTCGCGTCATCGAGGCGCAGAAGGCGTTCCGCCAGGAGGAGTCGCTGCCCGCGGTGGTCGTCTGGACCGCCACCGACGGCGGGCGCCTCGCGCCGGACGTCCGGGCGGAGGCCACCCGGGCGGTGGCCGGCCTGGAGGGCCGGCCCGGCGTCCTCGGCGCTCCCTCTCCGGCGCTGGCGTCCACCGACCAGGAGGCGCTCCGCGCGGTCGTGCAGCTCCGTCCCGATCTCGGGGAGGAACTGCCCACCGCGCTGGCGGCCGTGGAGAAGGCCGCCTCCTCGGTGCCGGGAACCACCGTGTGGATCACCGGCCCCGCCGCCACTCAGGCCGACCTGTCCGACGCCTTCGCCGGCATCGACGGGCTCCTGCTGGGCGTCGCCCTCGCCACCGTCCTGGTCATCCTGCTGCTGGTCTACCGCAGCGTGCTGCTGCCCCTGCTGATCATCATCGGCGCGGTGTTCTCCCTCGGCCTCGCCTGCGCGGTGGTCTACGTGCTCGCCGACCACGACGTCGTCCGCGTCGACGGCCAGGTGCAGGGCATCCTGTCGATCCTGGTCATCGGCGCCGCCACCGACTACGCCCTGCTGCTCACCGCCCGCTACCGCGAGGAACTCGCTGCCCGCGACGGCGAGCGCGTCCCCGCCATGCGCGCCGCGCTGCGCCAGTCCGTCGGACCGGTCACGGCCAGTGCCGCCACGGTGGCCCTCGGACTGCTGGCCCTGCTGCTCAGCGACCTGACCAACAACCGGGCCCTCGGGCCGGTGGGCGCGATCGGCATCGCCTGCGCCGTGCTGAGCGCCCTGACGTTTCTGCCCGCCGTGCTCGTCCTGCTCGGCCGTGCCGCCTACTGGCCCGCGAAACCCCACACCGCTCGCGCCGAGGAGCACTCGGTCTGGCGCCGGGTCGCCGCGCTGGTCGACCGCGCCCCCCGCAGGGTGTGGGCGGGCACCCTCGCCGCGCTGCTGGCCTGTGCCGCGTTCTGGCCCACCCTGGAGTCGAAGGGCGTTCCGCTCGACGAGATCTTCGTGAACGACGCCCCCTCCGTCGCCGCCCAGGCCACCCTCGCCGAGCACTTCCCCGGCGGCGCCGGGAACCCGGCCGTCGTGATCGCCGACGCCGGGTCGGCCGCCGAGGTGCGGTCCGCCGCGGCGGGCGTGAAGGGAGTCGACTCCGCCGACGTCGTCACGGTGTCCGGGCGCCCCGGCGCCGGTGAGCCCCGGGTCGTCGACGGACGGGTCATGATCGACGCCACCCTGGCCGACGGCGCCGACACGGACGCCGCCAAGGCCACCGTCGCCCGGCTGCGGACGGCCCTGCACGCACTGCCCGAGGCGGACGCCCTGGTCGGCGGCTACACCGCCCAGCAGTACGACACCCAGCGCACCGCGGAACGCGACCGGACCCTCATCGTGCCCGTGGTGCTCGCGATCATCCTGGTGATCCTCGTCGGCCTGCTGCGCGCGCTGCTGCTGCCGCTGCTCCTGGTCGCCACCGTCGCGCTCAACTTCCTGGCCACCCTGGGGGTGTCCGCGCTGGTCTTCGACCACGTCTTCGGCTTCAGCGGTACCGACTCCTCGGTCCCCCTGTACGGGTTCGTCTTCCTGGTGGCCCTGGGCGTGGACTACAACATCTTCCTCATGTCCCGGGTCCGCGAGGAATCGCTGCGCCACGGCACGAGGGAGGGCGTACGCCGCGGACTGGTGGCGACCGGCGGCGTCATCACCTCGGCCGGCGTCGTCCTCGCCGCCACCTTCGCGGCGCTGGGCGTCATCCCGCTCGCGTTCCTGGTGCAGATCGCCTTCATCGTGGCCTTCGGGGTCCTGCTCGACACACTCGTGGTGCGCTCGCTGCTGGTGCCCGCGCTCGTGCGCGACCTGGACCGCACCGCCTGGTGGCCCGGCTCGCTCAGCAAGGAGGAACCCGCCGGGAAGGGTGTCGCATCCGGGGACGCGGTACCCGCCGAACACGCGGAGAGGACCTGAGGCCGACGAACGGGAGAGGTGGTCACGTGCCTGCGGTGCGCGACACGACGGATGTGCTGGTGGTCGGGGCCGGTGTGGCCGGTCTGGCCTGTGCCCGGGACCTGCTGACGGCCGGCGTCGACGTGCGGGTCGTGGAGGCGAGTGACCAGGTGGGTGGACGGATGCGCTCCGACCGGGTCGAGGGCTTCGTCGTGGACCGCGGGTTCCAGGTGTTCAACACCTCCTACCCGCAGGTCCGGCGCCGGCTGCCGCTGCGCGTCCTGCGTCTGAGGCCCTTCACCCCCGGCGTCCTCATCCACAGCCCGCGCGGCCGGCTGCGCTTCACCGACCCCACCCGCCGCCCGCGCACGCTGCCCGACCTGCTGCCCGGGCGGCTCGCCGGACCCCGCGACCTGGCCGCCCTCGGCGTGCTCTGCGCCCGGGACATGCTGGCTCCGCCCCGCCTGCTCAAACGGCTCGCCGACACCACCACCCGCACCGCGCTGGCGGAGGCCGGCGTCTCCGACGCGTTCGTCGAGACGTTCTTCCGCCCGTTCCTGTCCGGCGTCTTCCTGGAGGACCGGCTGGAGACCTCCGGACGCTTCTTCCACCTCGTGTGGCGGAGCATGCTGCGCGGCACCCTGTGCCTGCCCGCCGACGGCATCGAAGCCGTACCCCGGGCCCTGGCGGACGCCCTGCCCCGGGGAACCGTCCTGCGGGAGACACCCGTGGAACGGCTCACCGACGACGGCGCCCTGACGGCCGGGGGCCGGGAACTGCCCGCGCGCGCGGTGGTGGTCGCCACCGGCCCCGGCCCCGTCACGGCCCTGATGCCCGGGGTCGCCGTGCCCGCCTACCGGACCGTGACGACGTACTACCACGTGGCGCCCCGGTCCCCGCTCGACGAGCCGACGCTGCTGGTGGACACCCGGCTCCGCTTCCTCAACACCTGCGTCCTCAGCGAGGTGGTGCCCGGTCACGCCCCGCCCGGCCACACCCTCGTCGCCACCTCGGTGCTGGGCCGCGACGCGGAGGGCAGGGAGCGGGAGGTCCGGACGGCGGTGGGGGAGGCGTACGGCACCGGCACGGACGGCTGGGACCTGCTCACCGTCCGCACCGTGGACCAGGCGCTGCCCGCCATGCCACCCCCGCAGCCCCTGTCACGGACCACGCGGGTCGCCGCGGGCCGGTACGTGTGCGGCGACCACCGCGCCACCGGCTCCGTACAGGGCGCGCTGGCCTCGGGGGCGCGCGCCGCGCGCGAGGTGCTGCACGACCTGCGCGCGGGGTGACGTTCCCGAGGCCGGCCGGCACTCACCCGAACGGAGCTGCAACCGTTCACCGCGGTCCCGGGGAAGAGCCGGCAAGAGCGGACGGGACACCGGTTCCGTCGTGGGAGGGCGCTCGGCGGCACGACAGAGGAGACGCCATGCGGCTTCGCGACGAACTTCCCGTGGACCACCGGCTGGCCCGGGTGTACCGGTACGGCGCCGGCCTGTGCGGGGTGATCCTGCTGGTGTTCGGCTGCCTGGGGTTCGCGGACCGGCTCAGCCCCTTCGACACCGACGGGACCCGGATCGCGGGAATGCCGACCAACGGACTGCTCAGCCTGATCTCGGTCCTCGTGGGACTCGCGCTGATCGCGGGCGCCGTGGTGGGAGGCAACTTCGCTTCCACCCTCAACATGACCGTCGGCTCACTGTTCCTGCTGAGCGGCTTCTTCCACGTCTTCGTCCTGGACCGCTCCGCCAACGTCCTGGACTTCGGCATGACGAACGTGATGTTCAGCTTCGTGATGGGCCTGATCATCGCCTGCTTCGGCATGTACGGCCGGGTGTCGGGCAGGCTGCCGCACGACAACCCCTACTGGCGGCGCCGGCACCCGCGCGAGGCCGCCCACGAGTCGGTGGCGGCGCGGCGCCGGGCCCGCCAGAGCGCCCTGGGCGCCGCACGGGGCGGTGCGTCCGCCCCCGCGATGACATCCGCAGAGGACTGACGGTGCTCCCGCGCCGCCTCACCAAGCGGGGCCGCCTCGCCAAGCGGGGCCGCCTCGCCAAGCGGGGCCGCCTCACCAAGCAAGGCCGCCTCACCAAGCAAGGCCGCCTCACACAGCAGGGCCGCTTCACCCAGCAGGGTCCCTTCACGGCGCCGGGTCCCTTCACGGCGCCGCGCCGCTTCACCACGCCGCATCGACTCACCGCGACACATCGCGTCACCGTCGACGGGACAGGAGACGGACCATGGAGCTGACCGGCGCCCGCGTCCTGGTGCCCGGTGCCACCGGTGCCATCGGCGGTGCCCTGGCCGAGCGGCTGCACCACGAGGGGGCGCGGGTCGCCGTGGCGGGCCGCGACCCGGCCCGGCTGGCGCGGGTGTCGGCCGCCTGCGGCGACGCCCCGGCCCGCCGCTTCGACGCCTACGACCTGGACGGCTGTGCCCGCGCGGTCCCCTGGGCCGTCGCCGAACTCGGCGGTCTGGACGCGGTGACGGTCTGCGTCGGAGTCGCCGGGTTCGGCCCGGCCGAGAAGGTCGGCGACGTCGTCGCGGAGCACCTGCTCACCGTCAACGCGCTCGCCCCGATGGCCGTCCTGCGCGCCGCCCTCAGCGAAGTGCCGCCAGGCGGCGCCCTCGCCGCGGTGACCGGAGCCGTCGTGGACGCCGCGCCCGTCGGCATGGCCGACTACGCCGCGGCGAAGGCCGCGCTGGCGGCCTGGCTGGCGTCGCTGCGGCGGGAACGGCGGCGCGCCGGCGTCGCCGTCCTGGACGTCCGGTTGCCCCACGTGGCGTCCGGGTTCGCGGAACGCGCCGTGGGCGGGGCCCCGCCCGCCCTGCCCCCGGGACGCACGGTCGACGAGGCCGTGGACGTGATCCTCGACGCCCTCACGGCGCCCCGGGACTGACGACTCGCCGCACGGTGGTCACTTCGACATGATGAAGTCCAGGGCGAAGCCGGAAGCGGTGGTCCAGTACGTGACGAGCTGGCCGTCGTCCGCGTAGAGGGTGTCGACCGGCATGGGGACGTCGATCGGCGCCCCCGCATGGGAGCCGTCGGCGCGCCCCTGGAGGGTGAGGGTGATGCTCCTCGCCTCGTACTCGTCCCTGGCGCCGCCGCTCACGAGCAGAGCGGCGTAGGCCTCCCGGCCCGGAGCGATGACGACGGGCACACCCGGATCCGGGTCGCTCTCCTCGATCACCGGCACCGTCGTCCGGGCGTCGGCCCCGAGCCGGACGTGCGGGTAGCGGTAGAGCGCGCACTTCTCGTCACCGCTGTTCTGCACGGTGATGAGGAGGTGCCGGGCGTCCTCGGCGTCCGCGGGTTCCCGGACGGCGGAGACTCCGAGGGACTCCTGGGTGCAGGCGGGGACGGCGGCGGTGCCGCCGCCCGGCCGCCCCGACGGCGTCGCGTCCGGCCGGGTGGGGCTCGTCGCTACCGGCCGTGCCGGGGACTCGGCGCCGACCGACGCCTGGGTCGCGCCGGACGCGCCCGACGCGCACGCCGTGGACGCCAGGAGCGCCGCGACCACCGCGGCTCCCAGCACGCCGGGCCTCCAGCCAGTGGGACGTGCCCCGTTCTCGCGGACAGCGGTGTTCCCGGTGTTCCAGCTGTTCCAGCCGATCTTCGCCGTCTTTCCGGTGGTCTTTCCGGTGGTCCTTCCGGTGTTCATGGTGTTCCCCCGTGGTCGGTCGGGTCGGGCACAGCGGCTCTCGACTGCCGCGTGCGAGCAGAACCTGCGCCGGGGACCGCCCTCGCACACCTGTCCCACAGCTCTGTTACCGACCGGGTACAGGGAACGGTCGGTTCCGCCGCAAGGGGGCTTGACTTGAAGCGCGCTTCAAGCCCCTGCCCGGCCGGCGGCCGGAGCGGCGCCGTTACGCTGGGATCATGCCGCGCACCCGCCGTACCGCCCGCCAGGCCGACCTGCTGGAACGACTCGTCGCGCTGCTCACGGCGGAGGGGTTCTCGGACCTCACCCTCGACGACCTCGCCGAACGGCTGCGCTGCTCCAAGACCACGCTCTACCAGCTCGCCCGCAGCAAGCAGGGGCTGGTGGTGGAGGTCGTCAAGCACTACTTCCGGGGGGCCACGGAGGCGGTGGAGAAGCGGGTCGCGCAGACCGCCGTGCCCTCCGACCGTGTGCGCGCCTACCTGACCGCCGTGGCCGAGCAGCTCCGCCCGCTCTCCCGCCGCTTCCTCGACGACGTGGCCGACTTCCCGCCCGCCCGCGAGGTCTACGAGGCGAACACCCGGATGGCGGCCGAGCGGGTGCGGCAGCTGATCGCCGAGGGCGTCGCCGACGGGGCCTTCCGGGACGTGCACGCCGCGTTCGTGGGCGAGGTGGCCGCCGCGACCATGCGCCAGATCCAGCAGGGCGAACTCCAGGCGCGCACCGGGCTCTCCGACGCGGAGGCGTACGAGCAGCTCGCGTCGCTGATCGTGCACGCCGTGGCCTCCTGAGGCCCGGCTCGGCGGAGGCCGCGCTCCGACCGTTACCGGACTGTGCACCGGCACGCGTTGCGCTCGGCTGCCGTACTGGGAATGATACGTTCGTACTCAATCCAGTATCACTTTCCGTGGAGGTCACCATGCCTGCCACTCGCGCCCTGCCGACCGAGGAAGCCGTACAGCTCATCCAGCTGACGCGCACCCTCGCCGCCAAGGAACTCGCACCACGGGTCGCCGACGCGGAGGCGGACGGGGTGTTCCCGCGCGATGTCTTCCGCACGCTCGGCCGCAGCGGACTGCTCGGTCTGCCGTTCGCGGAGGAGCACGGCGGGGCCGGCCAGCCGTACGAGGTCTACCTCCAGGTCCTGGAGGAGATCGCCGCCGTCTGGTCCAGCGTCGCCGTGGGCGTCTCGGTGCACGCCCTGGCCTGCTTCCCGCTGGCCGCCTTCGGCACCGAGGAACAGCGGGCGAAGTGGCTGCCCGACATGCTCGGGGGCGAACTCCTCGGCGCCTACTGCCTGTCCGAGCCGCACGCCGGTTCCGACCCGGCCGCCATGCGCACCCGCGCGGTGCGCGACGGCGACCACTACGTCCTCGACGGCGCCAAGGCCTGGACCACGCACGGTGGCTACGCCGACTTCTACACGGTGATGGCCCGCACCTCCGAGGACCGCACCCACGGCATCTCCTGCTTCCTGGTCCCCGCCGACGCGCCCGGCCTGAGCGCCGACCCGCCCGAGCGGAAGATGGGGCTCACCGGGTCCGCCACCGCCACCATGCGGCTGGACGGCGTCCGCGTGCCCCTGGAGCGCCGGATCGGCGAGGAGGGCCAGGGGCTCAAGATCGCCCTCGCCTCGCTGGACTGCGGCCGGCTCGGTATCTCCGCCGTCGCCGCCGGGCTCGCCCAGGGCGCCCTCGACCACGCCGTGCGCTACGCCCGTGAGCGCGAGACCTTCGGCAAGCCGATCATCGAGCACCAGGGGCTGGCCTTCGTCCTCGCCGACATGGGCGCCGCCATCGAGTCGGCGCGGGCCACCGCGCTGGCCGCCGCCCGGCTGAAGGACCAGGGGCTGCCCTTCACCCGGGAGGCGTCGGTCGCCAAACTCGTGGCCACGGACAATGCCATGAAGGTGACCACGGACGCGGTGCAGGTGCTCGGCGGGTACGGCTACACCCGTGACTTCCCCGTCGAGCGCTACATGCGCGAGGCCAAGGTCATGCAGATCTTCGAAGGGACCAACCAGATCCAGCGCCTGGTCATCTCCCGGGCGCTGGACCGGAACGAGGGCGGTGTGCTCACCGTCCTCGGCAAGGAGTGATGATGCAGCTCGACAACACCGCCGCCCTCGTCACCGGCGGTGCGTCCGGCCTGGGCGCGGCCACCGCGAAGGCACTCGCCGAGCGGGGCGCCAGGGTCTTCGCACTGGACCTGAAGGACGCGGTCGACAAGGCGCCCGAGGTGCCCGGCGTGAGCTACGTGCCCGCCGATGTCACCGACCCCGAGCAGGTGCGGGCGGCCGTCGCCACCGCCGCCGGGTCCGGCGTGCCGCTGCGCACGGTCGTCAACTGCGCCGGCATCGGCCCGTCGACGCGGATCCTCGGCAAGAGGGGCGTGCACGACCTCGCCCTGTACGCCAAGGTGATCCAAATCAACCTGGTCGGCACGTTCAACGTGCTCGCGCTCGCCTCCGAGGCCATCGCCGGGACCGAGGCCGTCGACGAGCACGGTCAGCGCGGCGTCATCGTCAACACGGCGTCCATCGCCGCGTACGACGGGCAGATCGGGCAGGCGGCGTACGCCTCGTCCAAGGGCGGTGTGGTCGGGCTGACGCTGCCGGCCGCCCGTGATCTCGCGCAGTACGGGATTCGGGTGTGCACGATCGCGCCCGGGATCGTGGACACGCCGATGATGGCCACGGTGTCGGAGGAGTTCCGGACGTCGCTGGCGGCGGGGGTGCCGTTCCCGCACCGGTTCGCGCAGCCGGAGGAGTACGCGAAGCTGGCGCTGGCCATCGTCGACCACGACTATCTGAACGGGGAGACCGTCCGGATGGACGGGGCGCTGCGGATGGCGCCCAGGTAGCCGTTCGCCGGGCGGCCCGTCCGTCCGAGGGTTCCTGCCAAGCCGGTCACACGGAGCCCTCCAGGGTCGCCCGCCACAGCGGGCTGTCCACGTAGTGGTTGTCGAACCTGTCCGCGGACTCGGCGATCTCCTTCGGGTCGGCCTCACCGCGCATCACCCGGCCGAGCAGGCGCAGGTAGTCGAAGCGGCCCATGCCCGGGGTGAACACGAACAGGACGTCCGCCTCGCGGCCGGGCGCCGCGGCGAAGGCGTGCGGCGTGCGGGGCGGCACCGCCAGGAAGTCCCCCTCGTCCAGGACGGTCACCTCGTCGCCGACCAGCACCCGCAGGGAGCCGTCGAGGACGAAGAACAGCTCCGTCGCCCTGGTGTGGAAGTGGGCGGGCGCGCCCACCGCGCCCTCGGCGAAGCGGGACCGGTAGCTCGTGAAGCCGCCGGGGGTGCCGTCCGACTCGCCCAGCAGGGTCATCACACTGCTCGGATCGGCGCAGGTCTCGGCGTCCGCGCCGCGGGTCAGCAACGCCTGGAAGGACGGGGTGGTGGGCTCGGCAGGTGTCTTCTCAGTCATGATCACGACCCTATGGTCCGCAGTGACCCGGCGCCTGTGTCATTCCGGCACTGAAATCATGGGTCAATTCGGCACCGGACGCGATCCGCCCGGAGCCCCCTCCTCAGGTCCGGACCAGCAGCCGGAAGTCGAACGCGTAGCGGGAGGCGCGGTAGATGTGGGTCCCGTACTCCACCGGGCGGCCGGTGTCGTCGTACGCGGTGCGCTGCATGGTCAGCAGGGCCGCCCCCGCCTCCTCGTCCAGCCGCTCGGCCTCCCCGGCCGTGGCCGAGCGGGCGCCGATGGTCTGCCGGGCGCTGTGCAGGGTGATGCCCGCCGCCCGCATCATGCGGTAGAGGCCGGTGGACTCCAGCCGGGTCGTGTCGAGGTCGAGCAGGTCCGGCGGCAGGTAGTTGCACAGGCACGCCACCGGCTGGCCGTGGGTGCGGCGCAGCCGTTCCAGTACGACGATCTCGCTGTGCTGCGGGACGCCCAGCGCGGCCGCGACATCGGCGGCCGCCGGGATCCGTTCGTTGCGCAGGGTCTGCGTGGTCGGGCCCTGCCCGGCCGCCTCCAGATCGTCGTAGAGGCTGCTCAGTTCCAGCGGTCTCCTGACCTGGCTGTGCACGACCTGGGTGCCGACGCCGCGCCGGCGCACCAGCAGCCCCTTGTCCACCAGTGACTGGATGGCCTGGCGGACGGTGGGGCGGGACAGGCCGAGCCGGGTCGACAGGTCCATCTCGTTGCCGAGCAGGTTGCCCGGGGCCAGCGCCCCGTGCTCGATCGCCGCCTCCAACTGCTGGGCGAGCTGGTAGTAGAGCGGGACCGGGCTGGTGCGGTCCAGGGCGAAGTGCAGCGCGTCGAGTGCGGAGGTCCTCGCCATCGGCATCTCCTGGGTCGGTGGGTGACGCGCGGGTGCACGGGGTAGAGATCGTCCCCTCAGGTGTAGGGCGCGCGGACACCCGTGTCAATGCTTTGTACTTACATTCGGACCTGTTCCTGAAATGATGTCCTTACAAAGTATTGACAGTGGGCGCTCCCGGGGGATTGGATCGCGTCCCAACGGCGCACCAGGCGCTTCCGGGACCTGACCGTCGCTGACGATCAGGAACGATCTTTTTCCGGATATCTCGTCGTCTCCCCCGCAGCACAGTGAGGTGCAGGCAGATGGACCGCTCTACTTCCTCCCGCTCCCGCAGATTCGCCCCGGTCGTGGCCATGGCCGCGGCGGTGGCACTGACCGTGGCAGGCTGCTCCAGCAGCTCCGGCGGCAAGAAGGCCGAGGAGGGGGAGAGCGGCGCGGCCGCGGGCAAGGCCTCCACGCCCCGGATGACCGTGGCGCTGGTGACCCACCAGTCGCCCGGCGACACCTTCTGGGACATCGTCCGCAAGGGCGCCGAGGCCGCCGCCGCGAAGGACAACATCGAGCTGGTCTACTCCGCCGACCCGAACGCCGGCAAGCAGGCCACGCTGGTGCAGAACGCCATCGACCAGAAGGTCGACGGGATCGCCGTCACCCTCGCCAAGCCGGACGCGCTGAAGGACGTCATCGCCAAGGCCGACGCCGCCGGCATCCCGGTCGTCGGCCTCAACTCCGGTGTCAGCGAGTGGAAGAAGCTCGGCCTGCTGGAGTTCTTCGGCCAGGACGAGACCGTGGCCGGCCAGGGCCTCGGCAACCGGCTCAACGAACTCGGCGCCAAGAAGGCCGTCTGCGTCATCCAGGAACAGGGCAACATCGGCCTGACCCAGCGCTGCGACGGCGTGAAGAAGTCCTTCTCCGGCTCGGTCGAGAACCTCTACGTCAACGGCGCCGACCGGCCCTCGGTGCAGTCGACGATCACCGCGAAGCTGAAGCAGGACCCCGCCATCGACCACGTGATCACGCTCGGCGCCCCCATCGCGCTGGCCGCCACCAAGTCGGTCGCCGAGTCGGGCGGCAAGGCGAAGGTCGCCACCTTCGACCTGAACAAGGAGCTGACCGGCGCCATCAAGGACGGCTCCATCGAGTTCGCCGTCGACCAGCAGCCCTACCTCCAGGGCTACCTGGCCGTCGACTCGCTGTGGCTCTACAAGTCCAACGGCAACTACATGGGCGGCGGCGAGCAGCCGGTGCTGACCGGCCCGGCGATCGTGGACAAGGACAACGTCGACGCGGTGGCGGAGTTCGCCGCGAAGGGCACCCGGTGATGAGCATGACCCAGAAGGCTGCGCCGGCGGTGCCCGCACCGCCGGCCTCCGGCCCGCCCCAGAAGGACGGCCGGACGGCCGAACGCCCGCTTGCCCTGCGTCTGCTGGCCCGGCCCGAGGTCGGCGTGTTCCTCGGCGCCGTCGCGGTCCTGGTGTTCTTCCTGATCGCCGCGCCCACCGTCCGCCAGGGCGGCTCGATGGCCACCGTGCTCTACCAGTCGTCGACCATCGGGATCATGGCGCTGCCCGTGGCGCTGCTGATGATCGGCGGCGAGTTCGACCTGTCGTCCGGCGTCGCCGTGATCACCTCGGCGCTGACCGCGAGCATGCTCAGCTTCCAGCTGAGCGTCAACGTGTGGACGGGTGTGCTCCTCGCCCTGGCGCTGTCCCTGGCGATCGGCTGGTTCAACGGCTGGATGGTGGTCCGGACCGGGCTGCCCAGCTTCCTGGTCACCCTCGGTACCTTCCTGATCCTCCAGGGCGTCAACCTCGCGGTGACCAAGCTGGTCACCGGCAACGTCGCCACCGACGACATCAGCGACATGGACGGCTTCGACCAGGCCAAGGCGGTCTTCGCCTCCTCCTTCGACGTGGGCGGGATCGAGGTGAAGATCACCGTGGTGTGGTGGCTGGTCTTCGCCGCCCTCGCCACCTGGGTGCTGCTGCGCACCAGGTTCGGCAACTGGATCTTCGCCGTCGGCGGCAACAAGGAGTCCGCCCGGGCCGTCGGCGTCCCGGTGAACTTCACCAAGATCACCCTGTTCATGACCGTCGCCTTCGGCGCCTGGTTCATGGGCATGCACAACCTGTTCTCGTTCAACACCGTGCAGTCCGGAGAGGGTGTCGGGCAGGAGCTGATCTACATCGCCGCGGCCGTCATCGGCGGCTGTCTGCTCACCGGCGGCTACGGCAGCGCGATCGGCCCGGTCTTCGGCGCCTTCATGTTCGGCATGGTGAACCAGGGCATCGTCTACGCCGGCTGGAACCCCGACTGGTTCAAGGCGTTCCTCGGCGTCATGCTGCTCGGCGCCGTCCTCATCAACCTGTGGGTCCAGCGCACGGCGACCAGGAGGTGACCCGCATGACCCAGCGACCCGGAACCCACGGCGCCGTCCTGACCGGCCCCGTCCCCACGGACGGCCCCCTCGTCGAACTGCGCGCCGCGGGCAAGTCCTACGGCAACGTCCGCGCCCTGCACGGCGTCGACCTCACGGTCCACGCGGGCAAGGTGACCTGCGTCCTCGGCGACAACGGCGCGGGCAAGTCCACCCTCATCAAGATCGTCTCGGGGCTGCACCAGCACACCGAGGGCGAGTTCCTCGTCGACGGCGCCCCGGTGCGCTTCAGCACCCCGCGCGAGGCCCTGGACCGGGGCATCGCCACCGTCTACCAGGACCTCGCCACCGTCCCGCTGATGCCGGTGTGGCGCAACTTCTTCCTCGGCTCCGAGATGACCCGCGGCCCCTGGCCGGTCCGGCGCCTGGACATCGACAGGATGAAGCGCACCGCCGACCACGAACTGCGCGAGATGGGCATCGTCCTCGACGACCTCGAACAGCCCATCGGCACACTCTCCGGGGGCCAGCGCCAGTGCGTGGCCATCGCCCGCGCCGTCTACTTCGGCGCCCGCGTCCTCATCCTCGACGAGCCCACCGCCGCCCTCGGCGTCAAGCAGTCCGGCGTGGTCCTGAAGTACATCGCCGCCGCCCGCGACCGCGGCCTCGGCGTCATCTTCATCACCCACAACCCCCACCACGCCTACATGGTCGGCGACCACTTCAGCGTGCTCCGCCTGGGCACCCTCGAACTCTCCGCCGACCGCAGCGAGGTCACCCTGGAAGAGCTCACCAACCACATGGCCGGCGGCGCCGAACTCGCCGCCCTCAAGCACGAACTGGCCCAGGTCCACGGCACCCACCTGGAGGAACTGCCCGAGGCGAACGGCCTCGCCGCGCCCGCCGCCGACGCCCCCGAAGGGACGCGCTGACATGCCCGACCCCCTCGACCGCATCCGCGTCGGCTCGGCCCCCGACTCCTGGGGCGTCTGGTTCCCCGACGACCCGCGGCAGGTGCCCTGGGAGCGGTTCCTGGACGAGGTCGCCGAGGCCGGCTACTCCTGGATCGAACTCGGCCCGTACGGCTATCTGCCGACCGACCCCGCCCGCCTCACCGACGAGATCGGCCGGCGCGGCCTGCGGGTGTCCGCGGGCACCGTCTTCACCGGCCTGCACCGCGGACCCTCCGTCTGGGAGTCCACCTGGGCGCACGTCAGCCGGGTCGCCGCGCTCACCCGGGCCGTGGGAGCCCGGCACCTCGTCGTCATCCCGTCCTTCTGGCGCGACGACAAGACCGCCGAGATCCTGGAACCGCCCGAGCTGACCGCACAGCAGTGGGCCCACCTCACCAAGGGCATGGAACGCCTCGGACACGAGGTGCGCGAGACGTACGGCCTGGACATCGTCGTCCACCCGCACGCCGACACCCACATCGACACCGAGGCCCACGTCGAACGGTTCCTCGACTCCACCGACGGCGAACTCGTCAACCTCTGCCTGGACACCGGTCACTACGCCTACTGCGGCGGCGACAGCGTCCGCCTGATCGAGACGTACGGCGAGCGCATCGGCTACCTGCACCTCAAGCAGGTCGATCCCGGCGTCCTCGCCGACGTACGGGCGAAGGGCACCCCCTTCGGGCCGGCCGTCGCCCAGGGAGTGATGTGCGAACCACCCTCCGGAATACCGGAGTTGGAGCCCGTTCTCGCGGCGGCGCAGAAGCTGGGCGTGGAGCTGTTCGCGATCGTCGAGCAGGACATGTACCCGTGCGAGCCGGACCGGCCCCTGCCGATCGCGACCCGCACCCGCCGCTTCCTGAGGTCCTGCGGCGCCTGAACACCAGCCTTAGGCTCGGTGCATGGACGAGGCCGCCGTACGACCGGACACCCGCCTGGGGGCCGACGCCACCGCGTCGGCCCCCGCGCTGCTGCTGCGCCCCTGGCGGGACGACGACGCCCCCGCCCTGCTCGCCGCGTGCCGGGACCCGGCGCTGCGCCGCTGGACCAGCCACCGCGTGGCCGACGAGGCCGACGCGCACCGGTGGCTGCGGCGGGAAGCACAGGCATGGCAGCGGGGAGAGCGGCTCGCGTTCGCCGTCCTGGAGACCCCGTCGGACGGCGGGGAGGACGTCTTGGCCGGACAGGCCGTCCTCAAGGGCCTGACCCCGCGGTCCGAGAGCGCCGAGGTCGGCTACTGGACCGCCGCCCACGCCCGCGGCCGGGGCGTCGCCCCCAGAGCCCTGCGCGCCCTGACCGACTGGGCGTTCACCGCCCACCCCTGGCTGACCCGCCTGGAACTCCTCCACCAGGCCGACAACACGGCGTCCTGCCGGGTCGCCCACAAGAGCGGCTACCCCTACGAGAGGTCGCTGCCCGCCGTACCCCCCGACTTCCCGTCGGACGGCCACCTGCACGTGAGGAGAGCGACGGCCCGTGGGTGAACAGCCCCACGGCCGCCCTCGCGCCGCCGTGGTCCGCCCCGGTGAAAGCCCCGGTACACGCCCGAAGGCCCGCGCTCACGCGCGGGCCTTCGGGCCGCCGCCCCGTTTCGGGACCGCCGGGCGGGCAGGACGGCCGCGGCGCGGACCTGTCAGTCCCGCGCCCGTACCTCCGTGATCGTCACCGGCCGGTGTTCGCGCAGGGACAGCGTGCAGGCCTCCGCGATCCAGCCGGCCTCCAGGGCGTCCTCGACGGTGCAGGGGGAGGGGCGGTCGCCGGCGACCACCTCGGTGAAGACGGTCAGCTCGGCCCGGTACGCCTCGGTGAAGCGGTCCATGAAGAAGTCGTGCGGGGTGCCCGCGGGGAAGGTGACGCCGGGCTCGGCCGAGCGCAGCGGCAGCTTGTCGTCGAGGCCGACCGCGAGGGAGTCGTCGAAGCCGTGCAGCTCCAGACGGACGTCGTAACCCCGGCCGTTGTGGCGGCTGTTGGAGACGACCGCGATCGTGCCGTCGTCGAGGGTCAGCACCGCGCCCGTGGTGTCGGCGTCGCCCGCCGCCGCGATGTAGTCGGCGCCCCGGTTGCCGCCCACCGCGTACACCTCGGTCACCTCACGCCCCGTCACCCACCGGATGATGTCGAAGTCGTGGACGGAGCAGTCCCGGAAGATGCCCCCGGAGGCGGCGACGTACGCGGCGGGCGGCGGCGCCGGGTCCAGCGTCGTGGACCGCACGGTGTGCAGCCTGCCCAGCTCACCGGCGCGCACGGCCTCGCGGGCGGCGACGAAACCGGCGTCGAAGCGGCGGTTGTAGCCGATCTGGATCGGCACCCCCCGACCCTGGACGGCCCGCGCCACCTCGACGCCCTCGCGCATGGTCCTCGCCACCGGCTTCTCACAGAAGACGGGGACGCCCGCCTCGACCCCGGCGAGGATCAGCGCCGGATGGGCATCGGTCGCCGCCGCGACGACGATGCCGTCCACGCCGGCGGCGAGCAGGGCCTCCGGCGAGTCGGCGACCTCGGCGCCGAACCGCTCGGCCGCGGCCTTGGCGGCGTCCGCGAAGGGGTCGGTGACGACCAGCGACTCGACGGCCGGGAGCCGGGAGAGGGTCTCGGCGTGGAAGGCGCCGATGCGGCCGAGGCCGAGGATTCCGATGCGCATGGGGTGTTGCTCCTCAGGGGAAGGGGTGCGGTCAGTCGAGGGCGCCGAGGACGTTCTGGTCCCAGTCGATCACCGAACCGGTGACCACGCCGGACCGGTCGGACAGCAGCAGGACGACGAAGTCGGCGATCTCGTCCGGTCGGCCGAGCCGGCCCATCGGCAGCCGCGCGGCCGCCTGCTCGCGCCAGTCGTCGCCGGCGCCGTGGAAGGCCCGCTGGGTGGCGTCCTCGCCCTCGGTCGCCGTCCAGCCGATGTTCAGGCCGTTGATCCGGACGCGGTCCCAGCGGTGGGCGTGCGCGGCGTTGCGGGTCAGCCCGGCCAGGCCCGCCTTGGCGGCGACGTACGGGGCGAGGAAGGGCTGCCCGCCGTGCTCCGACGACGTGATGATGTTGACGATCGTCCCCGGCGCCTCGCGCGCCAGCATGTCGGCGACCGCCGCCTGCATCGCGAAGAACGGCGCCCTGAGGTTGATCGCGATGTGCCGGTCGAACAGTTCCGGCGTGGTGTCCAGCAGGGTGCCGCGCGTGGTCAGCCCCGCCGAGTTGACCAGGCAGTCGACCCGGCCGAAGGCGTCGACCACCTCCGCGACGACCGCGCGGGCCCGCTCGGCGTCGGCCAGGTCGGCCGCCACGAACATCGCCCGGGCGCCGGCCGCCGCCAGCTCCGCCACCAGCTCCTCGCCGGGCTCCCGGCGCCGCCCGGAGAACGCCACGCGCGCGCCCTCCCGGACCGCGGCCCGCACGACCGCCGCGCCCACCCCCTGGCTGCCGCCGTTGACCAGGACGACCTTGCCGTCGAGGAGTCCCATGGGCGTGCCCTCGTCTCTCACGTCAGCTCTCCCGTCGTTCCGCGCCCGCCCGCAGCTCCTCGCGCAGGGTGTCCGGTGTCCACCGCTCGCGCAGCGCCCGCCGCAGGGTGTCCGCCTGCGTGGGCGGTGCCAGGCCGTCCACCGGCGGGTCGCTGTCCAGGTTGGTGGGGAAGGGATAGCCGTCGGCGCTCGCGGCGATGACCCGCTCCGCCCAGGACGGCTCCGCGCCCTGCGCGGCGCGCCGCAGCAGCACCGGATAGACGGCGTTCACCACCGCCTCGCGGTCCACCGTCTCCATCGCCCGCCCGAACGCCGACGACACCTGCAACAGGTTCGCCGTGCGCCGTACGTCGGCCGTTCGGTTGGCGCCGGCCGCGTGGAACACCGCCGGGTTGAAGAACACCGCGTCGCCCTTCGCCAGCGGCAGCTGCACCCGGCGCGTGCCGAAGTACTCCTGGAACTCGGGCAGCCGCCAGGCCAGATAGCCCGGCTCGTAGCGCTGCGAGTACGGCAGGTACAGGGTCGGCCCGGACTCCAGCGGCATGTCGCCGTGCGCCACGGCGCCCTGCAGGGTCAGCACGGGGGAGAGGCGGTGCACGTGCGCCGGGTAGGCCGCCGCCGTCGCCCGGGACAGGAAGCCCAGGTGGTAGTCGCGGTGCGCGGTCTGGGCGGCACCGCCCGGATTCACCACGTTGACCTGCGAGGTGATCTGGTAGCCGGGGCCCAGCCAGGCCGTCGACACCAGCGCCACCATGTCGTTGGCGTAGTAGTCGGCGAACGCCTCCGGGTCGTACAGCGCGGCCTTCTCCAGTGCGTTCCACACCCGGTCGTTGGCGCCGGGCCGGGCGAAGTGGTCGCCGGCCGCCGTGCCCGAGGCGCGCTGTTCGGCGATCAGCGCCTCGAAGACCGCCGTCATCCGGTCCACCACCGTCGGCTCGGGGAACGCGCCCCGCAGCACCACCACGCCGGGCCCGTCCGCCAGCGCCCGCACCAGCTCGGTGCGCACCGCGTGCCCGGGCGCCGCCCGCAGCCGCTCGGCGTCGTACACCAGCACCCCCTCCGCCACCGACGACGCGTGCGGATAGCCGGCGAGGCCGGTGGACCGCTCGACCAGGGCGCGCAGGTCGTCCAGGCGGCAGTCCTGCTCGGCCGGCCGACCGGCGGACGCGGCGAACGTGAAGGACATCGGCGTCCCTTCGGGGTCACGAGGTGCGGTGGGGCTCTGCCATTCTTGTCATGACAAACACCTCGAACAACCGGCAGCAAGCCATCAAAAACCCCTCAAGCGATCAGCCAGGAGTCAGCCGTGGGCCATCCCTTCCCGATCCGTGAGATCGCACGTCAGGCGGGTCTGAGCGAGGCCACCGTCGACCGTGTGCTCAACGGGCGGGGCGGGGTGCGCGAGTCCACCGCGCGGGAGGTGTACCGCGCCATCGCCGACCTGGACCGGCAGCGCACCCAGGTCCGCCTGGTGGGCCGTACCTTCATGGTCGACATCGTCATGCAGGCGCCCGAGCGGTTCACCACCGCCGTGCGCACCGCGCTGGAGGCCGAGCTGCCGTCGCTGCACCCGGCGGTGGTGCGCTCCCGCTTCCACTTCCGCGAGACCGGGCCGGCCGCCGAGCAGGTCAGGACCCTGGACCGGATCGCGCGGCGCGGCTCCCAGGGTGTGATCCTCAAGGCGCCCGACGTGCCCGAGATCGGCGCGGCCGTGGGCCGGCTGGCCGCGGCGGGGATCCCCGTGGTCACCCTGGTCACCGACCTGCCCGCCAGCGCCCGCGTCGGCTACGTCGGCAGCGACAACCGGGCCGCCGGCGCCACCGCCGCGTACCTCATGGGCCAGTGGCTCGGCGACCGGCCCGGCCATGTGCTCACCAGCCTCAGCAGCGGCTTCTTCCGCAACGAGGAGGAGCGCGAGATGGGATTCCGCGGCGTCATGCGGGCCCGCCACCCCGAGCGCCGGCTCGTCGAGATCACCGAGGGCCAGGGCCTGGACACCACCCAGTACGACCTGGTGCGCGCCGCCCTCGAACGCGACCCGGACATCGGCGCCGTCTACTCCATCGGCGGCGGCAACATCGCCACCCTGCGCGCCTTCGCCGACCTGGGGCGTACGTGCGCCGTGTTCGTCGCCCACGACCTCGACCACGACAACACCCGCCTGCTGCGCGAGCACCGGCTGTCCGCCGTCCTCCACCACGACCTGCGCCAGGACATGCGCGAGGCCTGCCACCTGGTGATGCGCGCCCACGGCGCGCTGCCGCCCGCCGGGCCCACCCTGCCGTCGGCCATCCAGGTGGTCACGCCCTACAACCTGCCCGCTATGCCTGAGGGGTGACCCAGCCGCCCGTCTCGGCGGACCGCGCCATCGCGTCCAGTACGGCGGCACTGTGCACGGCGTCCGCGAGCGTCGCCCCGTGCGGGACGCCCTCGGCGATCGAGCGCAGGAAACGGTACGCCTCGATCACCTTGAGGTCGTCGTAGCCCATGGCGTTGGCCGCGCCCGGCTGGAAGGCGCCGTACTCGCCGTCGCCGGGGCCCACGTACACGGTGCTGACCGGCTGGTCCTGGTAGGTGGTGCCGAGGCTGACGCCGAATTCGTTCATGCGGCGGAAGTCCCAGAACACCGCGCCCTTCGTGCCGTGCACCTCGAAGCCGTAGTTGTTCTGCTCGCCGACCGACACCCGGCACGCCTCCAGCACGCCGCGCGCACCGGACGCGAAGCGCAGCAGGCAGCTGACGTAGTCCTCGTTCTCCACCGGCCCCCGCTCGCCGCCCGAGGCGAGGGTGTGGCCCGCGGTGGCGCCGGCCGGGCGGGCCCGCTCCGGCAGGAAGACGGCGGTGTCGGCGGTCAGCGCGGCGATGTCACCGAGCAGGAAGCGGGCCAGGTCGGCGCCGTGCGAAGCGAGGTCCCCGAGGACCCCGCTGCCGCCGCGCTCCCGCTCGTAGCGCCAGGTCAGCGCACCGTCCGGGTGGGCGGCGTAGTCGCTGAACAGGCGGATGCGGACATGGGTGACGCGGCCCAGCTCGCCCGCGGCGATCAGATCGCGGGCCCGCTCCACGGCGGGCGCGTTGCGGTAGTTGAAGCCGACCGCGCCGCACACGCCCGCCGCGGCGACCGCGTCCGCCACGGCGCGGGCGTCGCCGGCGGTCAGACCCACGGGCTTCTCGATCCACAGGTGCTTGCCCGCCGCGGCCATCGCCACGCCGATCTCGCGGTGCAGGAAGTTCGGCGCGGTGACACTGACCGCCTGGACCCGCGGATCGGCGGCCACCTCCCGCCAGTCCCGGGTGGCCGACGCGAAGCCGTACCGCTCGGCGGCCTCCTCGGCGCGCCCCGGCACCTCCTCGGCGACGGCCACCAGCCGCGGACGCAGGGCCGGCAGCGGGAAGTGATGCGGCACGCGGGCGTACGCCTGGGTGTGCACCCGGCCCATCCAGCCGAACCCGACGACGGCGACACCCAGCTCATCCACCATGACAGCCCCTCTTTGGACCGGTCCACTACCTGTCCGGGTCACCCTGCGGGCACTTTCGCCAGCATGTCAAGGCTTCCACCGCCCTTTGACAACGCGTCGCGGCCATGGAACGGTCCACAACCATGAGACCGCCGACCATCCGCGACGTGGCCGACCGGGCCGGAGTGTCCAAGTCCCTGGTCTCCCTCGTGCTGCGCGGCTCCGAGCAGGTGCGCCCGGAGAAGCGGCAGGCCGTGCTGGAGGCCGTGCGCGAGCTGGGCTACCGGCCCAACGCCGCCGCCCGCAGCCTGAGCGAGCAGCGCACCCGCACCGTCGGCGTGCTCCTCGACGACCTGCGCAACCCCTGGTACGTCGATCTGCTGGACGGCCTCAACTCGCTGCTGCACGCGAGCGGACTGCACATGCTGCTCGCCGACGCCCGCCTCGCCCGCCGGGTCGGCCACGATCTCGCCGGGCCGTTCCTCGACGTCCAGGCCGACGGCCTGGTGGTGGTCGGCACCCTGCCCGACCTGACGGCCCTGGACACGGTCGCGGCGCGGATGCCGGTGGTCGTCGCGGGCGCGCGCGAGGCCGTGCCGGCCGGCGTGGACGTGGTCGCCGACGACGACGAACAGGGGGCGCGGCTGGCCACCGAGCACCTGCTCGGGCTGGGCCACCGCCGGATCGCCCACCTCGCGGGACACGGCGCGGTCGGCGCGCTGCGGCGGCGCGGTTTCGAGGCGGCGATGCGGGCGCACGGACCGGGCCGGCGGGTGGTGACCGAAGCCTGCGACATGACCGAGGAGGGCGGTCACCGCGCCGCCGTCCGGCTGCTCGGCCGCCCCGACCGGCCCACCGCGGTGTTCGCCGTCAACGACATGGCCTGCGTCGGCGTGCTGTCGGCGGCGGAGGACCTGGGCCTCAGGGTGCCGCACGACCTGTCGGTGGTCGGCTACGACAACACCAGCATCTCCCGGCTGCGCCACCTGTGGCTGACCACCGTCGACCCGGCCGGCCACGAGGTCGGCCGCCACGCCGCCCGCTGCCTGCTGGACCGGCTGGAACGGCCTGGGGGAGAGGGGCGCCTCCACCTGGCCGCGCCGACCCTGGAGATCCGCGGGACGACGGCGCCGGTGGGCGGGTGAGCCGGCGCCCGGTGGCCCGCGAGAGGCGGGCGGAGCCGGCGGCGTGCGGTCCGCGAGAGGCGGGCGGACCCGGCGGCGTGCGGTCCGGGGGGCGTCCGGCGTCCCCTCAGAGGGTGATCGCGTAGGCCTTGCGCAGCGTCTCGTGCACCGTCCACGTCGTGCGGTCGCCGGCGCGCAGGACCGCCATGTCGCCGGGCCCGACGGTGAGGGTGGGCCCGTCCGCCACCTCGATCGTCGCCGAGCCGCTGATCACCACGAACAGTTCGTCGGCCTCGGTGTCGGTGACCACCCCGGGCGTGATCTGCCAGATGCCGCGCAGCTGACCGCCGTCCGGCGACTCCCACACCACCTTGCCGCTCACCTCCGGTGACCCGGAGACGATCTGGGCGGGATCCAGCGGCTCCGGTTCCAGGTCGGCGTCGGCGATGTGCAGGGCGAAGCTGTGCGTCATGCGGCGACCCTAGGGCGAACGGGCCGGGCGCGGGCGTGGACACAGTGTGGGGGATACCGGGCACCGAGCCGACACAACGTCGCGGCGTACCCCGGCACCCGCCGGGCGGGCCGCGACCGCGGCCCGCGGTGAGGCCGACCGGGGAGACCGTCCGCGCCCGGACGCCGACGGTCCCTGGCCGCGCGGCGGGTCAGCGGACCCGCCCGCCGGGGTCCGCAAGGGTGATGGAACCCCGTACGCCCGTTCGGCATCAAGCAGGGGGACAGGGCGTCGAGCGGGCACGGCATGGGGGCACCACCATGAACTGGCGGATCAGGCGGGCGATACTGGCCTGCGCACTGGTGGCGGCGGCATCGGCGACCGGCTGCACGGCCGAGCCGTCCGCCGCTCCCGGGCCCAGCGCGCCGAACCGGCCCGTGGTGCCCCCGGACCCCGCAGACGGCGCCGCGGCCGACCGCGCGGCCGTCGAGGCCGCCTACCGCAAGTGGGGCATCGAACCGCTGGCCGTCCCGCCCGCCCCGCCCGCCACCAAGCCGGTGCGCCCCGGGGCCGACGGCAGCCGGGTACCGGTGATCAGCGAGATACCCACCGAGGAGAAGATCGTCTTCCTCACCTTCGACGACGGGGCGGAGAAGGACCCCCGCTTCGTGACGATGATGCGCGAACTGGACATTCCCTTCACGATGTTCCTCACGGACGCCGCCATCCGCTCCGACTACGGCTACTTCAAGCGGCTCCAGACCCTCGGCAACGGCGTCCAGAACCACACGCTGACCCATCCGAACCTGCGGACCCTGGACGCCGCCGCCCAGAAGCGGGAGATCTGCGGCCAGCAGAGCGAGCTCAAGGACCACTACGGCACCGTGCCGAGGCTGTTCCGGCCGCCCTACGGCAACTGGAACGAGGACACCCGGGCCGCCGCCGCGTCCTGCGGCGTCGAGGCGATCGTGCTGTGGCGCGAGTCCATGCAGATCACGAACATGCGGTACCAGCTGCCCGGCGGGAAACTCCGGCCCGGCGACATCATCCTGGCGCACTTCCGCGGGCCCTCGGAACTCAAGGGCACGACGATGACCGAGATGACGGCCCACCTGCTGCGGCACATCCGGGAACAGGGCTTCACCGTGGCCCGCCTGGAGGACTACCTCTGACTCGCGCCCGGCGTTCCCCGGTCCCTCTCGCCGGCGACGGCGGTCGCGCTCAGCCGTCCCGGCGCGCCACCAGCCGGTAGGCGTTGGACAACCCGAGCGGCCCGACCACCGTCCGCGCCGCGAGCCGGTCGAGCACCGTCGCCGCCACGAGGAACGGAACCCCCGCGAGGAGCAGCCCCGCCCGCACCGCACGCCGCACGTGTCCCGGCCGCCGCTCCAGCCACGGCGCGTCCTCGCGCGGGGCGATGTGATCCAGCGCCAGCCACACCGCGGCCAGCAGATCCACCGGGTCGTGCGCCTGCCGGTGCTGCTCGGCCACCACCGTGAACCCCAGCGCGGCCAGCCGCTCCCGCAGATTGCCCACCGGCACCAGGTGCAGATGCTGCGGCTGCAGCCACGGCAGCCACCACCGCCCGAGCAGCCGCGCGTACCGGCTCTGCGGATCCGGTACCTCGATCAGCAGATGCCCGCCCGGCCGCACCACCTCCCGCGCCGCCCGCAGTTCACGTCCCGGATCGGTGCTGTGCTCCAGACAGTGGAACATGCTCACCACGTCGTACCGGCCGGCCAGCTCACCCGCCAGCTCCGGGAAGCCGCCCCGGTACCCGCGCTCCACCCGCCCGGCCCGCTCGGCGAGTTCGGCCCCCTCGGTCATGTCGAGCCCGTCGAACACGGTCCCCGGCAGCACCTCCCGCGCGGCGGCACAGAAGTGCCCGTGCCCGGTGCCGACGTCCAGCCAGGACTTGGGCGCCGGATCGTACGGCAGCAGCGCCTCGGCCCGAGCGCGGTACATTGCCGTCCGCCCGCCGAACGTGTTCCCGAGCTTCTTCTCCCCCAGCCCGTCGTAGAAGTCGCGGTAGTAGAACTCCAGTCCCGCCTCGCTCAGCCGCGGGTTCTGGAAGACGTGCCCGCACGCCCCGCACCGGTCCAGCGTGAACCGGCCCGGCTTGTGCTGCAGCAGGTCGGTGGTGCGCAGCCGGGTCGCCAGCCGGTCCGAGCCGCACCACGGGCAGTCGGCGCGCCGGGGTGCGAAGAACCGCCCGACACCGGCCGCGAGGTCGGCCCGGTAGCGGGGGCGCAGGGCGCCGATCCGTTCGTCGTCGCTCATATGGACTCCCGGGCCAGTAGCTCCAGATGGATCGCGGCGGCCGGGGCTCCGCCCGCCGCGCGGAATCCCGCGCCGACCCGCCCGGCGGCGGCCCGGTACGCGGGGTCGTGCAGGACCGTGTCGAGCGCCGCGCCCAGTCCCGCGGCACCCACCCGGCCGAACCGCACCCGAGCCCCCGCCCCCGCCGCCACCACCTGCGCGGCCACCACGGGCTGGTCGTCCCGGACGGGCGCCACGACCAGCGGCACGCCGTGCCACAGCGCCTCGCAGACGGTGTTGTGCCCGGCGTGACACACCACCGCCCCCACCCCGCGCTCCAGCAGCGCGAGTTGCGGCACCGACGGGACGACCAGCACGTCCTCGCCGGAGCCGCCGGAGCCGCCGGAGCCGCCGGAGCCCTCCGCGGCCAGCGTGCCGCCCGGGTCGGCGATCACCGCCTGCGCCCGGCCGGCGCGCTCCCGCACCACGTCCCGGCACAGCGCGAGGAACCGCCCGCCCACATCCGCGTTCGCGGTGCCCAGCGTCACCAGCACGGTCGCCCGGCCGGGGTCGAGCCACTCCCAGGGGAACCCGGGGGCCACGGGGCGCGCGTCGATCGAGGGGCCGACCCAGCGGACCGCGCGCCCCTCGACGTGACCGGCCAGCTCCGGTGTGCTGAAGGCCAGCAGAAGGCTCGGCGAGAACCGCGGGTCGGCGGCCCCCGACGGGTCACCCACCGCGCGCCGCAGCCGCGCGAGCCGCTCCTCCACCCAGGCCCGCACCTTCGGCAGCCCGGCCAGCGGGTCGGTCAGCTCGGCGGTGGTGGTCGCCGAGGTCGCCCACGGCACCCCCAGCCGCTCCGCGACCAGCGCCCCCGCGAACGCCTGCTGGTCGGCGACCACCACATCCGGCCGGAACGCCTCGACCGCCGCCCGCACCCCCGGCGCCATCGCCTCGGCCAGCGGCAGCAGATACCACTCCCACAGGAACCGCAGCGCCTCCGGACCGCGCAGATCCGGCGGCCGCCGAGCCGGGTCGCCGCCGTGCGCGGGGCCCGCGCACGGGTGGACGACCGCGCCGGGGCCCGCCAGCCGGGCCACCAGCCCCGGGTCCGGGCAGGCCCAGGCCACCCGATGCCCGCGCTCAGCCAGTCGCGCGGCCACCCCCACCAGGGGGTTGATGTGTCCCACCAGCGGCGGCACCACGAACAGGAACCGGCTCACCGGACGGCCGACCCGTCCGACTCACGGATGAGCGCCAGCACATGGCGGCCCACCACCTCCGCGGCCTCCACCAGCACCGAGTGCTCGTGCCCGGGGATCACCACCGTCCGGCAGTCCGGCAGCAGCCCCGCCAGCCAGGGCGCGAGCGCCGCGAGGTCGGAGTCACCGCCGTACAGCGCGAGCACCGGGCAGCGCACGGAGCGGATCTGCCGTTCCGTCAGGACGCGGCTGGCGGGGATGTCCCGGCCGAGGGTGGTCTCCCGGGCCAGCCGGGCCGCGCCCTTGGCGAGCCGGGCGGTGTGGTGGCCCCGGTGCGCGGCGATCCAGTCCAGCGTGTCCGACTCCCGGTGCGCCAGTTCGCCCACCACCCGCTCCAGGATGCCGCCCAGCTTCACCGCCCAGGCGGCGGTGGCCGGCTCGGACTCCACGAGGGACAGGCTCGCGACGCGTTCCGGGTGCCGGGTCGCGTAGCCGAACGCGATCGTCCCGCCGTAGGAGTTGCCGACCAGGTGCACCGGGCGGCCGGTGAGCGCCAGCCGGTCGAGCAGCGCCGTCAGGTCGTCCACGCCGTCATCGAGGGTGTAGCCGCCGGCGGTGCGCTCGCTGCGGCCGTGGCCCCGCAGGTCGTACATCACCACGTCCAGGCCGGCGGCGGCGAACGTGGGTCCCAGGGTGAAGTAGTGGCTGGCGAGGCTGTCGGTGAGGAGCCCGTGCACCAGGACCGCCGTGGGTCCGCCGCGCGGGCCGATCCGCTGCACGTGCGTCCGCAGCCGTCCGGTGTCGACCATCGTCATCGGTCAGCTCGCCTCCAGCGCCTTCAGGCTGGTCACCACGTACTCGACGAGCCGTCCCACGGTCAGCTCGATGATCTCGTCGAGGTCCATCCCGGCCAGGAACTCGGCGAAGTTGACGCGGTCCCCGTAGCGCTCCTGCAGCAGCCCGGCGAGCGTGACCAGGTCGATGCTCTCCAGTTCCAGGTCCCGGTTGAAGGTCGTGCGCATCCCGATCTCGACGTCGTCGACGCCGTACTCGTCCTCCAGCAGACGCGCGAGCATGCCCGTGACGTCGGCGAGGACCGCCTCCTCGGTGGCGGTGACGGGGTTCATCGGTCGTACTCCTCCTCCTGTGCGGCGCCGGTGGTCCACGCGACGACGTACTCGCGCGGCGGCAGCCGGGGCGGACTGACGGCCGGCGCGCAGCGCACCGGGTGGGCGCCGGCCCGGCGGCCCGAGACGGTCAGCACGGCCCCGTCCGGAGTGGCGTCCCGTACGGCGAAGTCCCGCGGCCGGCCGCCGAATCCGGTGCCCTCCGCCTTCGCGGCCGCCTCCTTGGCCGCCCAGAAACGGGTGAACCACAGCGCCCGCGACGCGCCGTCGGCGGCGCTCAGCCGGTCCAGCAGCCGGATCTCGCCCGGGCCGAGCGCGGTGGCGACGGTCTGCGCGGGGCGGTCGACGACCTCCTCGATGTCGATGCCGGGTCGGCGGCCGGGCACCCGGGGGCGGACGATCGCCACGCCGGCCTCCGCGCGGTGGGCCAGCGACACGTCCAGCGGCGGCAGCCGGCGGCCGTGGACCCCGGTGACGCGGGGCCGGCCCGCCGCGTCGTTGGACACCCGCAGTTCCGCCGGGAAGACCGGGCCCTCCCCGTGGTCCCACAGCCACCGCCGGACGGCGTCCTTGACCGCGATCCGGCCCAGCAGCCACTGCCGGCGGCCGCGCGGGGGATGCGCCGCGTACTCCGAACGCTCCGCGCCGCCCAGGGAGTTGCGCATGATCAGCTCCCGGGAGGCGAGGTCCGGCCACCGTTCGTGCAGCAGCGTCCAGCCGCCCGGCCGGACCTCGGACAGGGTGTTGCGCTCCGGGAAGCGTTCCACGGGACGGGTGGTCGGGTCGTTGTCGAACCGGCGGTCCTGCCAGCCGCGCAGTTCCGCCCAGACCCGGCCCGCGACGGTGAGCTGGACATCGGCTTCGAGCAGCGCGTCGGTGAGCGTGGTGATCCGCACCAGGCAGTCCACGTCCGTGCCGGGCGCCGGATGCGGTCCGTGGAAGCGCATCTCCCGCATCCCGACGGGGAAGACCACCGTGCGCTCCGTGCAGGTCGCCATGATCCAGTAGCCGAGGAGCTGGCCGACGTTGTCCAGCAGGCCGCCGGGCGCCGACGGCGTGGTGATCACGCCGCGGACGTGCCGTTCGCCGATCGCGGTGAGCGCGCTGACGCCCTGGAACGCCGGTCCGTGGAACATCCAGCGGTCCGTGTACAGCTGGGCCGCGGTGTGGTCGGGCGCGCGCTCGGTCGCCGGATCGGTGTGCCAGGGCACGGGAGGCGGGGCCGGGTGGCGGTCGGCGAGTTCGACGGTGGCCCGCGCCCGGGGGCCGAAGGAGACGGCGAACCGGTCTCCGCCTTCGGGCGTCACCGTCACCGGTACGTCCACGGCCGGCGTGGCCGTCAGCCACTCCTCGAACCGCGCCCCGCGCACCGCGACCGCCACCCGCCCCGGCACCGCCCGCCCGGCGGCCCGCGTCATCAGGTCCACGATCGTCGTCGCCGGTACCACCGGCCACCGGTCGGCGACGTCCGGCCAGCCGGGCCGCTGCGGGAAGAAACAGTGGTCCAGGAGGTAGGGCATGGTCTGGGGCGAGACCCGCACGGTGTCGCGCCACGAGCCCGGCCCACCGGACGGGCGGGCGCCCGGGGCGGGCGGGCCGGCGATGGTTGGTGCGGTGGGAGCGGCGAAGGGCGGGGCGGTCCCGGCCGGCGCGGTGCCGGTCGGGACGGCGCCCCCGGGTGCGGCGGAGGACCGTCCGGTGGGGGCGGGGGAGGCCGGGGAAGGCACGGTACCGCCCGGCGGGGCGGGGGCCGGGGCGCCGGGCGGTACCGCCGCACCGGGCGGTCCGCCAGGGGCTCGCGCGGTACCCGGCGCGGCGTAGTCACGGGCCGTGGCGTCCCGCGCCGCGGACATCAGCGCGGCGGCCGTGTCCGCCGTGTCCCGCAGCAGCGCGTCCAGCTCGGCGGCGACCGGGAACCGCGCGGCCAGCCCCTCCAGGGCCGGGCCGCCGACCGCCTGCCCCAGAGGGTCCCCGGCCGGCACGGTGGTGGTTCCCGTCCGCGGGGCGGGAGGCATCGAGGCGCGGGGAGGCGAGGTGGGGGCCGCCGCTCGCGCGGGAACGCCGCCGGCCGGTGCGGCGGCCGGCGCGACCCGCCCCTCGGCGTCCGCTCGTGGCGCGGCCGGGGCCGCCGGCCGGGCCGCGGCCAGCTCCCGCCGGAGCTCGGCCAGGGACTCCGGGGCCAGCGACACCAGCGCGCCGTCGAGGTTCAGGCGTACCGGCGCTCGGCCCGCGGAGGTGCCCGCACCGCCCGCCGGCGGCAGCGAGGGCGCCACCCCGGCCCCGGCCGTCCAGAGCGCGGTCATCACGCGGCGGAGCTGCGCGAGCCCGGACCGGTGGGGTGAGTTGGCGGCCACGACCAGGTGGTCCCGGCCGCCGAGGGTGTCGCCGACGAGGGAGCCCACCTGCCCGGGCCCGACCTGGACGAAGACCCGGTGGCCGGCGGCGTACAGCGCCTGCGACAACTCCCGGAAACGCACCGGCTCCAGCAGGTGCCGCAGGAACAGGGCCCGGACGTCCGCCTCACCGGAAGGGAAGGGCGCGGCGGTCGTGCCGGACCAGACGGGCACCGTCGGCGGGCGCAGCCGGAACCCGGCGGCGGCCTCGCGGAGGGGCCCGAGGTACGGCGCCAGCATCGGCGTGTGGAAACCGGAGCGGAACGGCAGCACCTGGCCGAGCACCCCCCGGGCGCGGAAGGCGCGCACGAACTCCGCCACCGCCGCGTCCGGGCCGCACACCATCGACTGCCGGGGCGCGTTGTCGTGCGACAGCACCAGGCCGGACCCGGTCCAGCCGCCGTCGCGCAGCTCCGCCGCCACCCGCTCGGCGGACGCGCCGAGCGCGCCGAAGGCGAGCCCCGGCACCGACAGCGCCTCGGGGTCGAAGTCCGCCATGAACGCGTCGACCTCGGCCCCGTCGTACATGCCGCCGGCCACCATCGCCGTCCACTCGCCCACGCTGTGCCCGGCCACCGCGTCCGGCACGATCCCGGCCCGGCGCAGCGCGGCGTCCAGCAGGCGGCCCACGGCGACGACCCCGAAGCCGT
The DNA here is from genome assembly GCF_057707805.1 of Streptomyces sp. bgisy159. Classification (NCBI taxonomy): domain Bacteria; kingdom Bacillati; phylum Actinomycetota; class Actinomycetes; order Kitasatosporales; family Streptomycetaceae; genus Streptomyces; species Streptomyces sp. bgisy159. Next base: position 31,120 of record NZ_JBYIQX010000037.1, read on the forward strand.
GCCGGCCCAGGTCACCGCCGTCGTCCCGCGCGCCGGCGTCCCGGCCCGTCCCGGAGCCTGACCGGCCGTCCGCCCCGGCCGCAGCCCGCCCGCCGTCCGCCCCGGAGTCCGGCCGCCTGCCGCCGGGTGGGGCGCCGCCGGGTGGGGCGCCCTCGAAGGGGTCGGCCACCCCGGTCGTCCCGGACGCCTGCCCCGTACCGCTACCGGCCCCGGGCCTCCCGTGCCGCGCGGACTCCGGAACCCCACCGCTTTCCCGAGGCCCCCGGCCCAGGGCGGGCAGGGCCAGCCCGAAGTGGGCCGCCACGTCGTTCACGCGCGGCGCGAAGTCGCCCTCCAGACCGGGGAAGACGAAGGCCACCCGGCCGCCGCCCGCGCCGCCGAGCAGCGGCTCCGGCCGGAACCACACGTCGCCGCGCCCGTGCCAGGGCCGCCCCTTGGCGACCGCGCGCCGCGCCAGCGCCAGCCGCTCGGCCGTCGGATCGACGACACCGAGCCGGACCCGCCCCGCCGGACGAGGGCGCGAAGGGTCGAGCCCCGCGGCCCGTACGGTGCTGTCGTCGCCGTCCAGCAGCGCGCCGAGCCGGTCGGGGGTGTCGGCGGCGAGCACCAGCACCCGCTCGGGCTCCGTCACCCGCAGCGGGGCGGCGGCGCCGACGGCACCCGGCGCCTCCTCCAGCACCACGTGCGCGTTGATCCCGCCGAACCCGAACGCGTTCACGGCGGCCCGCCGTACCGGCCGCCCCGCACCGGTCTCCCAGGGGGCCGCCGTGCCGAGCGGACGGAACCGGGTGCGGGCCAGCGCCGGGTGCGGGTCGTCGCAGTGCAGCGTCGGCAGCAGGGTGCGGTGGTGCAGCGCGAGCACGGCCTTGACCAGCCCCGCCACCCCGGCGGCGGGCATGGTGTGCCCGATCATCGACTTCACCGAGCCGATGACCGCCCGCTCCCCGTCCTCGTCCCCGGCACCGAACACCTCGGCGAGCGTGGCGAGTTCGGCGGCGTCACCCGCCGGGGTCGCGGTGCCGTGCGCCTCCAGCAGGCCGACCGAACCGGCCGCGGCCGGATCGAGCCCGGCGGCCTCCCACGCCTGGCGCACCGCCCGCGCCTGACCGCCGGGGTCCGGGGTGACCAGTCCGGCCGCCCGGCCGTCGCCGGCCACGCCCGTGCCCCGGATCACCGCGTACACCCGGTCGCCGTCCCGTTCCGCGTCGGCCAGCCGCTTGAGCACCACCACACCGGTGCCCTCGCCGATGAGGATGCCGTCGGCGTCACGGTGGAAGGGACGGCTGCGCTCGCTGGGGGAGAGGGCCCGCAGTTGGGAGAAGACACTCCACAGGGTGATGTCGTGGCAGTGGTGGACCCCACCGGCGAGCATCAGGTCACAGCGCCCGCCGGCGAGGGCGCCGACCGCCTGGTCCACGGCGACCAGCGAGGACGCGCAGGCCGCGTCCACCGTGTAGGCGGGGCCACGCAGATCGAGTCGGTTGGCGACCCGGGAGGCGGCCAGGTTGGGCACCAGCCCGATCGCCGACTCGGGGCTGTCCGGACCCAGCCGTTCGGTGAACGCCCGCTTCACCCGGTCCAGTTGGGCGCTCGTCAGGTCGGGCAGCAGCTCGCCCAGCGTCCGTACCAGCTGGCCCGCGGTCCGGACCCGCTGGTCCAGCCGCACCAGACCGGGCGTGAGGTAGCCGCCCCGGCCGAGGACGACGCCGATCCGCCGCCGGTCGGGGAGCCGGTCCGGGCCGCCCGCGTCGGCGAGCGCGGCGGCCGCGACCCGCAGCGCGATCAACTGGTCCGGCTCGGTGCCCGGCACCGACGCCGGCATGATCCCGAACCGGGTGACCTCCACCTCGGCCAGCGCGTCCACGAAGCCGCCCCGCCGGCAGTACACCCGGTCCGCGGCCGGCGCCTCACCGGCACTGCCGGGCCGGTGGTAGTCCGCGTCCCACCGCCCGTCCGGCACCTCGCCGATCGCGTCGACGCCGTCGCGCAGATTGCGCCAGTAGGCCTCCAGGCCGTCGGCTCCGGGCAGCAGCACCGCCATCCCCACGACGGCCACCGGCACCTGACGGCCGGTCACCTCGCCGGTCACCAGCCCGACACCGTGTGGACGACGGCGGTGACGGACGGATCGCCCCAGGCCAGCTCGCGCAGCAGCGCGGCGGTGCCCTCCTGCGGGTCGATCAGCCGGACGCCGCGCCGCGCGTACTCCCGCGCCAGCTCCGGCCCCACCATCCCGGCGTGCCCGGCGGCGGGCGCCCACGGCCCCCAGTGCACGGTCAGCGCCCGGTGCCCGGTCCGGGCCGCCCACGCCGCGCCCAGCGACCCGAGGGCGTCGTTGGCGGCCGCGTAGTCGGCCTGGCCACGGTTGCCGAGCACGGCGGCGACGCTGCCGAACAGTACGGTGAAGGCGGGCCCCTCGGGCAGTTCCTCCAAGGCCGTGAGCAGGGCCCGGGCGCCGGCCGCCTTCGTGCCGTAGACCCGCTGGAAGGACTCCGGGGTCTTCTCCGTGATCAGCCGGTCCTCGATCACCCCCGCCGCGTACACCACCCCGTCGAGACGGCCGTGCTCGGCGTGGATCTCCTTGACCGCCTGCAGCACCGCCTCGGGCTCCCGGAAGTCGACCGACCGGTAGCGGACGCGGCTGCCGAGCGCGGCCGCCTCCGCCAGCGTGGCGGCGATCTCCCGCTGCGCCAGCAGCAGTTCGGCCGCGCGGTGGATGTCCGAGGGCGTCAGTCCGCCCCGCGCGGCCAGCGCCGCTCGCAGCTCGGCCGGGGTCCGTGCGGCGGCCGTGCCGGCGTCCTCAGGGCCGTCCGGGGCGGGCGTCCTGCCCAGCAGCTCCAGACGGCAGCGGGACGCCGCGGCGAACGCGAGGGCGCACTGCGCGGCGATGCCCCGCGCCCCGCCCGCGAGCACCAGCACGGCGTCCTGGTCCAGGCCCAGCGCCGCCGCCTCCGCGGCACCGTCCCCGGCCGGCCCGGCACCCCTGTCGCCCAGCGCCCCGAGCGGTGCCTCGACCAGCTCGAAGCCGTGCCGGCCCGTCGCTGTGCGCCGCACCACCGGTGTGCGGTCGCCGGCGGTGATCTCGCCGAGAACCGTGTCGGCGAGCGGGGCGTCCCCGCCGTCGACGAGCCGGGCGACCGTCCCCGGGTACTCCCGGGCCAGGGTCCGGAACAGCCCCGGCAGCCCCACGGCCGCCGTGCCGTCGAGCGAGCCGACGGCAAGCAGCCACCGGGGTTCGCCGAGCACGGCCGCCCGGAGCACGGGGAAGGCGTCCGGCAGCACCGGCGGTCCGTCGGCCGTGAGCGCGCCGAGGTACAGCACACCGTCCACGGGCCCGTCCGCGTCCGACAGCACGTGCCGCGCGTCGCGTACGACGACGTCGGCGCCGTACGCGGTCAGGCGGGCCCCGGCCGCGCCGCCGTCCCCGAGGACGGCCCAGCGGGTCCCGGCCAGCACGGCGGCCGGGTCCGGCGTACCGCCCGCCTCCTGGAGGAGCACGGGCCGCAGCACCTGCCGGCGCGGCGCCTCACCGGCCACTTCCGGTGCCTCAACGGTCACTTCAGGTACCGGTACCGGGGCCGTGGACGCGGCGTGACCCGGTGCGTCCAGCCGCGCCGTGAGCCAGTCGGTCACCGCCGCCGCGGTACGTGCCCCGGCCAGCTCCTCCACCTCGGAGTCGTCGAGCGCGGTCAGGTCAGCGCCGTTGCCGACCCCGAGCCGCCGGGCCAGCTCGCCCGCGATCTCGGCGCGCTTGATGGAGTCGATGCTGAGGTCGGCCTCCAGATCCAGATCCGGCTCGATCATGTCGACGGGGTATCCGGTGCGCTCGCTGATGATCTCCAGCACGACCTGCCGGACGTCCTCGGTGCCGGTGCCGCTGTTGCTGTCACTGTCGGCGGTGTCGGTCATGTGGGTGGTGTCGGGGGCCCCATGGGCGGTAACCGGCTCTGGCGGCACCGGCCGGAGCGGCTGCGCCTGCGCCACCGGCACCGGCTCGGCCGCTTGGACCACCGTGCCCGGCCCGGGGACGGCCGCCGCGGGCGCCGCCCCGAAGTACGTGAGCAGCACGTCCCGTTGGGCGGCGATCATCTCCCGGCTGGTGCGGAGGAACTCGGCGATGAGGGCGTCCCGGTCGGACGGGACGCCGGGTGGGGGGTTGGTCGTCACAGTCGTCTCCCTGCTCTCCACGACTCGGCGGGCCGGTGCGAGCGCACCGGGCAGGAGGTCTCCGGCGGCGGTCCTGACGAGCTGACCGTCCACCGTCCAGCCGGGCCGCCGCGGCGCGGGCGCGGTCAGCGCGTCCACGGCGTCCCGGCCGCGCAGCAGCCACTCGGCGCGCACCGGCTGCCCCGTGACGGCCAGCCGCGCGAGGGCGTCCAGAAAGCCGCGCAGCCCGTCGCCCGGCCGGGGCTCGCAGGCCACCGTGCGGTGCGGGCGGTCCCCGAGGATCCGCCCGACCAGCCGGGTCAGCACCGAACCCGGTCCGGCCTCCACGAACAGCCGCGCCCCGGCCGCGTACATCGCCTCGATCTGCTCCACGAAGGCCACCGGCGCGCCGATCTGCGCGGCCAGGCCGGCCCGCACCGCGTCCGCGTCGGCCGCGTACGGGGCCGCCGTACGGTTCGCCCACACGGGGAACTCGGGCGCGCGTACCGGCACTTCGGCGAGTACCTCGGCGAAGCGGTCCCCGGCCCCGGCGACCACCGGGCTGTGGAAGGCGCACGCCACCGGGACCGGCCGGGCCGGCAGCCCCGCCGCACGCAGCAGCCGCACCGCCTCGGCCAGGTCGTCGGACGGGCCCGAGATCACCGTCTGGTCGGGCGCGTTGCGGTTGGCGACGACCACCGTGTCCGGCGCGCCGGCCGTGCCGAGCGCGGCGGCGACCGACTCGGCACCGGCCGGTACCGCGGCCATGCCGCCCGGTTCGTCCCCGGCGGCCGCGAGGATCGCCGCGGCCCGGTCCGCGCTCAGCTGCAGCAGCGTCGCCGGGTCGAGGGCACCGGCCGCGCACAGGGCGACCAGTTCGCCGTAACTGTGCCCGGCCGCCATGTCGGGGCGCACCCCGGCGGCGCCGAGCAGCCAGTGCGCGGCGAGCCCGGCGATGCCGAGCGCGGGCTGCGCCGCCCGGGTGTCGGTGAGTGCGGCCCGCTGCCGTTCCCGGGCGGCGTCGTCGAAGGCGGCCGGCGGATACAGCGGGCCGACGTGGTCCCGACCGAGCTCCAGACAGTGGTGCAGCTCCGGAAAGGTGACGAACAGGTCGGCGAACATGCCGGTGCGCTGGCTGCCCTGTCCGGGGAAGAGGAAGGCGACCTGCCCGTCGAGGGGTGCCTCGGCCAGATGGACACCGCGGGCCGGGTCGTGCTCACCGGCCAGCGCCCGGCGCACCTTGCCGGTCAGGTCGTCGACGTCCGTGGCGACGACCGCGATCCGGACCGGCCCGGTGCCCGCGTCCGCCCGGCGGGCCGCGCCCAGCGCCAGGTCGCGCAGCCGCCAGGGCCGGCCCTCCGCCGCGGCGGCCGTCAGCAGTTCCTCGGCCGCCCGGCGCGCCGCCGCCTCGTCGCGGCCCCGGAACAGGAACAGCTCGGCCGGCCAGACGTCCAGGCCGCGCACCGGCGGCACACCGCCGTCGTGGGCGCTCAGCACCACGTGGAAGTTGGTGCCGCCGAATCCGAACGCGCTGACGCCCGCGACCCGTTCGCGTGCGGGCACCGCCCACGGCCGGGCCCCGTCGTGGAAGACGAAGGGGCTGCCGTCCGCGTCCCAGGCCGCGTTGGGGCGCTCCACGTGCAGGGTGGGCGGCCGGACGCCGGTGTGCAGCGCGAGCACCGTCTTGATCAGGCCGGCCAGCCCGGCGGCGCACTTGGTGTGCCCGATCTGCGACTTGACCGAGCCGAGCACGCAGCTGCCCGGCCGCGCCCCGGCGGCGTCGAACACCTCGCTGAGGACGGCCAGTTCGGTGCGGTCACCGACCACCGTCCCGGTGCCGTGCGCCTCGACCAGACCCACGTCGGCCGGGGAGATCCCCGCGTTGCGGTACGCGCGTTCCAGCGCGGCCCGCTGGCCCTGCGGACGGGGCGCGGTCAGGCCGAGGGAGCGGCCGTCACTGGAGCTGCCGACGCCCTTGATCACCCCGTAGACCCGGTCGCCGTCCCGCTCGGCGTCCGCAAGCCGCTTCAGGACGACGCAGGCGACGCCCTCACCGAGCGCGATGCCGTCCGCCGACGCGTCGAAGGCGCGGGAGCGGCCGGTCGGGGACAGGGCGTGCACGGAGGAGAACAGCACATAGTCGTTGATGCCGTTGTGCAGGTCGGCGCCGCCGCACAGCACCACGTCGCTGGTGCCCGCGGCGAGTTCCTTGCAGGCGACGTCCACGGCGGCCAGCGACGACGCGCAGGCGGCGTCCACGGTGTAGTTGGCGCCGCCGAGGTCGAGCCGGTTGGCGATCCGCCCGGAGATCACGTTGGCGAGCATGCCGGGGAAGGAGTCCTCGGTGAGCCGGGGCAGCTGCCCGTCCAGGCCGTCGGGGACCCGGCCGTAGTAGGCCGGCAGTACGGCCCGCAGCGTCGCCGCGTTCGACAGGTCGCTGCCGGCCTCCGCGCCGAACACCACCGAGGCGCGCGACCGGTCGAAGCCCCGGCCCCCGTCGCCGTACCCGGCGTCCTCCAGGGCCCGCCGGGCGGCCTCCAGGGACAGCAGCTGGACCGGCTCCACACTGCCGAGCGAGGCCGGCGGGATGCCGTAGCGCAGCGGGTCGAAGGGGATGCGGGGCAGGAAGCCGCCCCACTTCGAGGTGGTGGAGGTGCCGTGGTGCACGGCCGGGTCCCAGCGCTCGGGCGGCACCTCGGTGACGGCGTCCCGGCCGCCGACGACGTTCGCCCAGAAGGTGGCCAGATCGGGTGCCTGCGGAAACATGCAGGCCATGCCGACGACGGCGATGTCGAGCGGCGCCGGGGCCTCGGGCAGTGGCTCGGTCGCGGCCAAGTGGCGTAACACGGCGACACGTTCGGTCAGGAAGTGGGCGGCCCCCGTGGTCACCGAGCGGTGCAGCTCGGGGATCGTGGTGGCCGCCGAGCGCAGCGCCGCCACCTCCCCGGCCATGAACATGCCCTCGGTGAGCTGGCGTTCCTCGTCCACCGGGGCGAGCCCGCCCGCCCGATCGCGTGCCACGCCCTTGCTGGCTACCCGCAGCCGGCCCACGTTGAGCCGTTCCAGCTCCTCCCAGACCTGCCGTTCGGGCACGCCCTCCGTGCGCAGCCGCGCCCGCAGCGCGGCGAAGTCCGCGGTGAAGGCACTGGGCAGACACCGCGTGGCGTGACCGGGCGCCGACTCCAGCAGTGTGGTGCGGTCGGCGGCCATCACCTGCCGCTGGAACAGGGGCCGGATCGCCTCGTGGACGACCGCTTCCTCGGTGAACAGGTAGGCGGTGCCCATCAGTACGCCGACAGCGGCACCCCGTCCGGTGAGCGGCGCGGCGAGCGCGGCGACCATGGCCGCCGACCGCTCGTCGTGCACCCCGCCCGCGAGGAACACCTCCACGTCCCTTACGCCGTCGGCGCCCTCACGTCCGAAGTGCTCCTCCAGCACGTCCAGTTGCGCCTCCCACAGCGGGAAGCTCGCCCGGGGACCGACATGACCGCCGCACTCCGCCCCCTCGAACACGAACCGCCGGGCCCCGGCCCGCAGGAACTGCCGCAGCAGCCCCGGCGACGGCACGTGCAGGAAGGTGCGCACCCCGGCCCGTTCCAGCGCCTCCGCCTGCGCGGGCCGCCCGCCGGCGATGACCGCGTGCGTCGGCCGCATCTCCCGTACGGCGGTCAGTTGCGCGGCCCGGATCTCCTCCGGCGCGAACCCGAGCACCCCCACCCCCCACGGCCGGTCGCCCAGCGCCTGACGGGCGTCGTGCAGCAGTTCCCGCGTCCGCGTGCCGTCCGCCAGCGCCAGCGCGAGGAACGGCAGCGCGCCGTCGCCGGCCACGGCCGCCGCGAACGCCGGCCGGTCGCTCACCCGGGTCATCGGGCCCTGGGCGACGGGCAGCCGGGTACCGAGCGCCCGGCTCATCGGGGAGTCCGGCCCGAGCGCCCGCGCCGGTGCCGCGTCCCGCAGGGCGTCGCGCACCGCGTCGGTCACGGCCCGCACCGTGCGCCGTACGTCCCCCCACCGGTCGGCGAACCGGGCGGCGAGGAAACCGTCCTGACCCACCGGGAGCAGTTGGGTGTCCGGGTCCCGCGCGCCCAGCAGGACGGCCACGCCCGCCGGATCCGACGGTGGCCGAACGGCACCCGGGACGCGGCGGCGCAGCACCCGGTGCCCGGCCACCACGACCGTCTCCGAGCCGTCCAGGGACCGCAACGCGGCGGCGGCCGGCCCGGGCAGCGACGACTCCGCGAGCAGGGCGAGCTGGGTGTCGAGGACCACGCCCGCGGCCCCGCCGGCCACCGCGGCGGCGGCCGTGCGCGGGCCGATGCCTCCGCACGCCCACACCGGGAGGTCGAGTTCCGGCTCGCCGAGCAGTCGTTGCAGCAGGACGAACGTGCCCGACTCCCCGACGCGTCCACCGCTCTCGGTGCCGCGCGCGATCAGCCCGTGGGCCCCCGCCGCGGCCGCCGCGCGGGCGCCGGCCAGGTCGGTGACCTCCACCAGTACGCGCGGGAACAGGGCGAGCGCGTCACCGAGCGGCCAGGCGGAGTCCGGGGCCAGCACCGCCGTACGCGGGGGGCCGGGGTCCAGGTCGTCCGGTCCGAGCCGGCAGCGCGCCCCGACCCTGACGCCGAACGGCCCCTCGCCGGCGGCCCGCAGCCGCGCGAGCGCCGCACGGGCCACGCGGTCGCCGTCGCCCAGGTCGAGCACCCCCAGCCCGCCCGCGCGCCCCACGGCCAGGGCGAGCCCCGGATCGGGTTCACCCAGTGGAGTGATGCCGATGATCAAATCCTCGGAACGCACAGCGGACGTCATGATTCTCCGAATCGAGGTGAAACTGACGGAAAGGCGCTAGCGCGAAACGCGTTGAAAGGTAGACCGCTTGTTACTCGCTGGTCAATGAAGCAACAGTCGCGAGGTCAGCCGCCGCATCGATCCGGTCAGGCGGCCGATCACGGCCACCGCGGCGGAAATCGGGCCAATTCCTTTTCGCCGCGGCCCGGCCCTTTTCCCGCTCCCGCCGGATGAAACACGAGCTCGTGGAGAAATCCGGCCGGACGGTCGGCCCATGTCCGTATCCAGGCGCACTTTTCCGGCATCCCGCGGCGGCCGGAGACTCCTCGGCTGCCGAGGCGGGAGTGACCTGAAGCGCCCGGCGGGAGACCGAGGGCCGGTTCGGATGTCTCCGAACCGGCCCTGAGCCGCGACTCTCTCGGTCGGGACGACAGGATTTGAACCTGCGACCCCTTGACCCCCAGTCAAGTGCGCTACCAAGCTGCGCCACGTCCCGTCGTGTCCGGCGGCGAACCGTGCGAACACGCAGGTAAACCCTACCCCACGGCGACGGGCGCCGGTTCGCGGGCCGGTCGGGGCGCCCCGCGCGAGCACGTCATCCGCACGGCCCCGCTGCTCATGCGACCGCACGGCCACGACGGCACGGCCACGGCGGCACGGGCATCGAGCAGATCTCGCGGGAGGCCCGGGCCACGCTCGGTTCCGTCCGTCGGCTCAGTGCCCGTTCTGTCCGCCGGCTCAGCGCCCGTCGCCGGCCAGGGCCGTACCGGTGGGCGCCGGCACCGTGAGGTACGCCGACAGTCCGCCCTCCAGCCGCACCGCGTCCCAGTCGTGCGCGTACCCGGGCGGGGTCCGCGCCCCCCGGGTCAGGAACACCACCGGCACGCGGCGCGCGGTCCGGGCCAGGGCCGCCGTGGTGGTGTTGGTGTCGTGCCCGCGCGTGTGGGCCGAGGCACAGCCCGTGTAGTAGGCGATCGGCACCGTCGGCGCCAGGGAGGAGTGGCCGGTCAGCACGCACGGCGGTCGTACGCCGTGCCGGTGCAGGTCCGCCGCGACCCGCGCCCAGCGCTCGTGCTCGGCGGTCGTGCGCTCGGCGGTGCGCCAGAGCACCGCCGACTGCACCGCCAGATGCCCCGCCAGCCCGACCGCCACGGCCGTCACCACCAGAGGCCGCCGGGCCGCCCGCGCGCGCGTCAGCAGATACCCGAGGGCGTCCGCGGCCGGCAGGGCCAGCAGCGCGTAGGCCGGGAGCAGGAAGCGCGGAGCGGCGTAGCCGATGAGGAACAGGTACGGCACGGCCACCGTCGCCGCGCAGGCCGTGGACAGCACGGTCGGCGCGGCCCGGTCCCGCCGCACGGCGATCACCAGGGCGAGCAGTGCGAGCGCCGGCAGCACGAACCACCACAGCATGACCGGCGTGTCCGGCATCGGCCCCTCGCACGGGCGGCACAGGGTACGCCCCGACAGGCTGCGCATCTGGTCGTCGACGGCGAGATGCCAGCTCAGTCCGCCCTGGATCCGGGAGGCCTCGGCCAGCCGTCGCAGAGGACCGCCGTAGGCGGCGTAGGCCTCGATCAGCCAGGGCGCCGCTCCGGCGGCGAGGCCGCCGAGGAGCGCGGCCGACAGCCGGACCGACCGCCACCGGCGCACCGTGACCAGCGCCACCAGGAGCGCCAGACCCACGTACGCCGCGTCACCGGGCCGCATCAGCGCCATCAGCACCGCGCTCACGCCCAGCCCCCACACGGGACCGCGCAGGACGGGGTCGCGCTGGAAGCGCAGGAAGCAGCCCACCGCGGCCAGCGCGCCGAGGGCCACCCAGATGTTGGGCATCGCCTGCGGGCCGTAGTACACCGTCACCCACAGCGAGGCGAACAGCGCGCCGCCGCCGGCGACGACCCGCGCCGGGAACAGCCCGCGCCAGGCGCGCAGCGCCAGGAACAGCGCGACGGCCGACAGGACGGCGAGATACACCCGCAGCAGGGGCGTGGACGACGACCAGGAGGCGATCGGCGCCACCAGCACCGGCACCCCGCGGGCGCGCGGCGCGCTGAAGAACGCCGCCGGCGCCTGGTCGCCGACCTGGCTGACGTACACCGACTCGTCCCAGCCGAGCCCCATGGCGGGCGGTACCAGCAGCAGCTGCGCCGCGGCGAACGCGCACGCCACCGCCGCCGTGCGGACGTCGTCGCCGCGGGTCCAGGGGAACGCACGGGCGAACCCCGGCGGTCGTGGTCGTACGGTCTGCGCCATCTGCTTGGTGTCACCCCTTGCGCGAGTGCGGCCTGCCTGTGCGGCGGGTGCGGCGCGCACCGCGAGTTCCGCGAGAACGGCGACCGCGGGCTGCCGCTGATGCGGTGGTGGCTGGTGCGGCGGTCAAGGTGGCCGTCCCGGTGCCGCGCGAGCGGTGCGCACGCCCGGAAGGCGCGCCGGGGAGCGCGCGCCGGGGCGGACTCCGGTACGGCCCCGCTCACGCTAGCCGTCGGACGCCGGACCGCAGGGGGCACACGCCGGGGACGGCCGATACCCGACGCCCGGCGCGGCCGTCCCTCACCCGGGCGGGCGCCGTCAGGACCGCGCGGCCCGCTCCGCCAGCCGGCGCCGGGCCTCCGGCCAGTCGAGGGGCAGCTGTGAGGCCGGGACCCGCCAGAAGACGAAGACCGAGTCCTTCATGGTCGGCCGCAGCCTGACCATGATCGACTTGTGTGGCTCCGTGCGCGCGTACGCCCGCAGCGCGTCCTCGTCCCGCCAGGCCGACAGGGTCCAGAAGGTGCGCCTGAGCGGCTGGGCGACCAGCGACGCTCCGTACGCGCCGGGTGCGCCCTTGACCTGCTTCCAGGCGGCCAGCGACTTCAGGAAGAAGCGCGGTACGTCGGCCGGGGAGCGCACCTCGAAGCGGGACGCCATGACGAACGCCTCGGCGTCCGGGGCGGGGATGTCGACCGTGGACCAGGGGAGGGTGGGCATGGCTGTGCCCCTTCGTCGGCAGTTGGATACTTACGCTATCCATGTTAGACAGTGAAGGTATCCAGTTGCCAAGGGTTCGAAGGGCGAGGCGTCGGCGATGCGCATCTCCGAACTGAGCCGCCGCAGCGGCGTCTCGGTCACGACGATCAAGTACTACCTGCGCGAGGGCCTTCTCCCGCCCGGCCGTCAGACCGCCGCCACCCAGGCCGATTACGACGACCAGCACCTGCGCCGGCTCCGGCTGATCCGCGCCCTGACAGGTGTCCGGGGTCTGTCGGTGGCGACCACCCGCGAGGTGCTGGACGCCCTCGGTGAGCACGGCGACGACACCCACCGCGTCCTCGGCCTGGCCCTGGGCGCGATCCGGGTCGCGGACGACCCCGCCGACCGGACCGCCGACACCGCCGAGGTCGACGCCCTGGTCGAGGAGCTGGGCTGGCAGGTGCACCAGGACGCCCCGGCCCGCGCCGTGCTCGCCGGAACCCTGGCCTCCCTGCGCTGTCTCGGCGTCCCCGTCGACGGGCGGACCCTGCTGCCCTACGCACGTCTCGCCGAGCGGATCGCGGTCCTCGACCTCGACCAGCTCGGCGGGCTCGACGACCCTCTGGAGGCCGCCGAGCGCGCCCTGCTGATGACCGTCCTCCTGGAACCCGCCCTGATGGCGCTGCGCCGCATGGCCCAGGAGAACGAGTCGGCCCGCCGCCACGGCGGCTGAGTCCGCCCACCCCGCGGCCGCCGTCCGGCACGGCGCCGTGCGGCCCCGCCCGTCGATCGGATTGAGCCGCCGGGGGCCGGGTACGCGAGCCACGACCCTCCGGACGGACCGCTCAGGTTCCGGCCGCAACCGCACACCAGGGAACCCCCATGGACACACCTGCCCACGACCCCACCACCCCCGCCCGGCGGGCGCTGGACGCGCTGGCCAGGGATGCCGAGGACAACGACGCGCTGGACACCCTCGCGCACAGCGAGGTGCTGGTCCCGGTGCCCGACGAGACGTCCGACGAGGACGCCTCCGACCCCACCGCGGTCGCGCTGCCCGTGCTGGAGCAGCCCGGCGGCAGCCCGGTGGTACCCGTGTTCACCTCGGAGCTGGAGATGTCGGAGCTGCTGCCCTACATCTCCCGCTACCGCCTGATCCCGCTCGGTGCGCTCGCCGCGCAGTGGCCCACTGATGATCTGTCCCTGACCATCGACGCGGCCGGCGACCACGGGCTGACCCTCACGTCGGAGGGCGTGCGCACCCTGCTCGCGCGCTGACGGCGCGCCTCGCCTCTCACCGCGCCGGTGTCTCGGGGGCCGGCGCCCCGGCGTGGCCGGGCGGCAGCATGCGCTCCAGGGCGGCGCGCTGCAGCGGCAGCACCGCGCCGTGCAGGTCGCGGCCCTTACGGGTGAGGGCGACCCACACACCGCGCCGGTCCTCCGCGCACACCGAGCGCTCGACCAGGCCCTCCTTCTCCAGACGGCCGATCAGCCGGGACAGCGCGCTCTGGCTGAGATGGACCCGCCCGGCCAGGTTCTGCACCCGGCACTGCTCGCCCTCGCCGGGGGTCTCGGCGGCCAGGATGTCGAGCACCTCGAAGTCGCTGGCGCCGAGCCCGTGCGGGTGCAGCACCCGGTCTATCTCGCACATCGTGCGCGCGTGGACCGACAGGATGTCCCGCCACCGCTGCTCCAGGCCCGCCCCGGCCGTCTTCGCTCCCATACTCCGAAGGTAGCACCGTTCCGGCCATTCATTGAGTGTGCAACTAGTGCGGATGCATGGAACTCCGCGGCGGGCCTCCGGCTCCGCTCCGGCTCCGTGGCCCCGGCCCCGGCTGCGGAGACCCGGCCGGCGGGGCGGAGCGGCCGCGGCAGCCTCAGGCGGCCGGGTCCTGCAGGAGGCCCACCAGATTGCCGTCCGCGTCCTTCACCGACGCGATCAGCCGGCCGCCACCCACGTCCTGCGCGTCCTGCAGCAGCTCCGCGCCCGCCTCCAGCAGGGCGGCGAGCCGCGCCCGCAGATCGGTGACGTGCCAGTAGGGGACCGGTCCGGTCATGCCCTTGCCGTGCCCGTTGGGGTCGAGGCCGACATCCTGGCCCGCCGCCTTGAAGCCGACGTAGTAGGGCTCGTCCGCGTACGGCTCGACGTCCAGCAGTGTGCGGAAGACGGCCTTCGCGCGGTCCAGGTCCTTCACGGGGTAGATGATCGTCTGCAGTCCGTTGGCCATGACGTACTCCTGTGCGGGGCGGACCGGTGAGGTCACGCGAGTGGAATCGGCGGAACGCACCGCCCGGCGCGGCCTGACGCCGAACGCCGAAGCGGTCCCTCCACGCTAGGACGGACCGGCCGCGGCCGGCTTCTCCGATCCTGACCGCTTGCTCCACCACCGCCTCGAGTGCCGGCCCCGGGGCCCGGGCCCCGGGTCCGGGACAGCGCCCGCCGGTGCGCGGCGCTCGCTCACGTCGAGTCGCGTTCGATCAGCTCCGTCGGGAGGATCACCGCGGCCGGCTCCTCGCCGCCGATCTGGGCGAGGAGGACCCGGACCATCTCGGCGCTGATGCGGTCCCAGGGCTGGCGGATGGTGGTGAGGGCCGGGGTGGCCGCCGTGGCCGCGGGCGAGTCGTCGAAGCCACCGACCGCGACGTCCTCCGGCACCCGCCGGCCCGCGCGCCCCAGCGCGGCCAGGACGCCCTGGGCCATCAGGTCGGACGCGACGAACACCGCGTCCAGGTCCGGCGCCCGCTCCAGCAGTAGCTCGCCGCCCGCCTCACCGCTCGCCCGGCTGTAGTCGCCGGAGACGACGAGCCGCTCGTCGTGGTCGATGCCGGCCTCGGCGAGGACCTCCCGGTACCCGGCGAGCCGCTCCACACCGCCCGGCGTGTCCAGCGGGCCGGTCACCACGCCCACCCGGCGCCGCCCGAGGGACAGCAGGTGGCGCACCATGTCCCGCGCGCCGTCCCGGTCGTCGGCGGCCACATAGCTCACCTTCGAGCCGAGCCCGATCGGCTTGCCGCACGCCACCAGCGGTACGCCCGCCTCACGCAGCTCCTGCGCGATCGGGTCCCCGGAGTGGCTGGAGACCAGCAGCACGCCGTCGACGTGCCCGGCGGTGATGTACCGCGTTATCCGCCGCCGTTCGTCCTTCGTGCCCGCCAGCATCAGCAGCAGCGGCACGTCGTGCGCGGCCAGCGCCTGGGTGCAGCCGCGCAGCAGCACGTTGAAGTTGGGGTCCTCGAAGAACCGTTCCTGAGGCTCCGTCAGCAGGAAGCCGACCGAGTCGGACCGCCCGGTGATCAGTGACCGGGCGTGCCGGTTGACGACGTACCCCGTCCTGCGGATCGCGGCGTTGACCGCCTCCTGGGCGGCGGGGCTGACGTAGTGGCCGCCGTTCAGCACGCGCGAGACGGTGCCGCGGGAGACCCCCGCCTCCCGCGCCACGTCGTGAATCGTCGGCGCCCTGCGCCGACCCCCCGAGGTGCTCATGGTCATGACTTTACGGCCCCGGACAGCAGATCCAGGCTCCAGAACCGCTGGATGACCAGGAAGAGCGCGACCAGCGGAAGCACCGCGAGGAACGCCCCGGTGATCACCAGGGTGTACAGCGCCGGGGTGCTGGAGCCCTGCTCCAGCAGCGTGTACAGCCCGAGCGTGATCGGGAACTTCTCGTCGTCGCTGAGCATGATGAACGGCAGCAGGAAGTTGTTCCAGACCGCCACGAACTGGAACAGGAACACGGTCACCAGCCCGGGCACCATCATCGGCAGGGCGATCCGGCTGAAGATCCGCCACTCGCCCGCCCCGTCCATCCGGCCGGCCTCGACCACGTCGGCCGGCACCGCGGCGGCCGCGTAGATCCGCGACAGGTACACGCCGTACGGGGAGAGGATCTGCGGCAGCAGCACCGACCAGTAGGAGTCGGTGAGCTCCGCCTCGGCCATCAGCAGGTACTGCGGGATCGCGAGGATGATCGGCGGCATCAGCACGCCCGCGAGCAGGACGTTGAACATCGTCTCGCGGCCCCGGAAGCGGTACGTCGCGAGCGCGTAGCCGCTGAAGGCGGAGACGCACGTCGACAGCAGGGCGCCGAGCCCGGCGTAGAGCGCCGAGTTGCCCATCCACTTCCAGTAGACGCCGTCTCGGTAGGAGCTGAGGTCCTGGACGTTGTCGGCGAAGCCCGACCCCGGGAGGAAGGTGAACGTCGAGAACAGCTCCCGGCCCGACTTCGTGGACGCGATCACCACCCACGCCACCGGCAGCAGACAGTAGACCGCGCCGAGCAGCAGTGTCACCGTCGGGACCAGGGCGACGCGGCGGCGCAGCGGCGGGCGGCCCCGCGTGGTACCGGCGGTGCCGGTCGTGGAGGGCGCCTGGGGTACGGCGAGGGAGCTCACCGGGATGCCTCCTGCTTGTTGCGGTGGTTCGCGGCCCGCAGGAACCCGAAGGACAGCACCAGCGTGACGACGGCGATGATCACGGCCTCGGCGGCCGCCGCGTGGATGTCACCGGCGCCGAACGCGTCCCGGTACACCTTCATCAGCGGACTCCAGGTCGTGGACACGGAGTTGGTGAGCGGCTTCAGCGTGGTCGGCTCGCTGAACACCTGGAGCGTCGCGATGATCGAGAAGAAGAAGGTCAGCACCAGCGAGGGCGCCACCATCGGGACCTTGATCCGCAGTGCGATCTGCAGCGGCGTGGCGCCGTCCAGCTTCGCCGCCTCGTACACCTCGGCCGGGATCGCCCGCAGCGAGGTGTAGATGACGATCATGTTGAAGCCGGTGCCGCCCCAGACGGCGATGTTCGACAGCGCCAGGTAGAGCGGGCCGCCGTCCAGCAGGTCCGGCTGCGGCATCCCCAGCTTGTCGAGGACGAAGTAGAAGGGACTCACGTCCGGCAGGTACAGGAAGCCCCACAGCAGGGCGGCGACCACGCCGGGGACCGCGTACGGCAGGAAGATCGCCAGCCGGGTGAAGGGGGTGAGCCGCACCTTGTCGGAGTCCAGCATCAGCGCGAGCACCAGGGCGAGACCCAGCATCACCGGGACGACGATGCAGCCGTAGCCCAGCACGCGCAGCGCGCCGTCCAGCAGCTCGCCGTCGGTGAGGGCGTCGGCGTAGTTCTCCGCGCCGGCCCAGACCTCCTCGCGGGCGCCGGCGCCCAGGCCGAGGCCGGAGACCCGCACCGTGTGGAGGCTGAGCCAGAGCGCGTACCCGATGGGCAGCGCGAAGAACAGGGCGAACAGGACCGTGCCGGGGAGGAGGAAGAAGTAGGGGGCGCTTCGCCCTCGTTCGAGGACGGTGGCGGGAGACGGGTGGGCGTACGGGGCCCCCTCGGCCCCGTACGACCTCCTGCGTGCGCTTCTCACTCGGAGACCCCGAAGCCCTGCTTCTTCATGTCGGCGACCGTGTCCGCCTGCATCTTGTCCAGGGCGGCACCGAAGTCCGACTTGTTCTTGGCGGCGGCGCCGAACGCGTCCTTGAAGGAGGTGTAGGCGACGTTCACGTTCGGGCCCCAGGCGGAGGGCGCCGTGGTCTTCGCGATCTTCGCGGCGGTGGTGTAGAAGTCCGCCTGGTCGGCGAAGAAGTCCGGCGGCGTGGTGAAGGCGCCGCTGAGCTGCGCGGAGGTGGAGGCCGGGTAGATGCCGCCCTCCTTGGCGAGCGCGTTGAGGGCGTCGCCGTCGGTGTTCAGCCAGGCGGCGAACTCGGCGGCGGCGGCCTTGTGCCCGGAGTCCGTCGTCACGGCCGTCGAGGAGCCGCCCCAGCTGCCGGTGACGTTGTCGCTCGTGGACCACTGGGGGAGCGGGGCCATGGCCCACTTGCCCTTGGTGGACGGCGCGGCCGTGGTCAGCGTGCCGGGCGCCCACACCGCGGAGACCCAGGCGATCTGCTTGCCGGTGTCCAGCGCCTTGTTCCAGGCCGGGGTGTACATCGGCTGGTTGTCGATGGCGCCCTCCTCGACCAGGCCGCCCCAGAAGTCGGCGACCTTCTTCGTCGCCGCGTCGTTGATGCCGACCTTCCACTTGTCGCCCTCGGTGGTCCACCACTTGGCGCCGGCCTGCTGTGCGAGCCCCGCGAACAGCCCGGAGTCGTTGGCGGAGAAGGTGGTCAGGTCGACGTCGGGCGCCTTCTTCTTCAGCGCGCGGGCGGTCTCGGCGAACGCGTCCCAGGTCGTCGGCACCGTCAGGCCGTACTGCTGGAACAGGTCCTTGCGGTAGTAGAACATCATCGGTCCGATGTCCTGCGGGATCGCGTACACCGCGTCCGTGCCCAGCGTCGTCTGCTGCCAGACGCCGTCGGCGAACTTGCTCCGGGCGTCGCCCGCCTCCCCGGAGATGTCCGCCAGCGCGTCGTTGCTGACCAGCGTCGGCAGCGCCTGGTACTCGGCCTGGACCAGGTCGGGTCCCTTGCCCGCCTTGTGCGCGGTGAGGATCTTGGTGACCAGGGTGTCGCCGGACGCCTGCTTCTTCACCGTGACGGTGATCTGCCGGTCCTTGCCGGGGCCCTTGTTCCACAGGTCGACGACCTTGTCCATGCCCGGCGTCCACGTCCAGTACGTGAGCGAGACGGGACCGGACCGCGCCGAGCCGTCGTCGTCCGACGAGCCGCACGCGGCGAGGGTGGTGGCGCCGAGTGCGACGGCGACGGCGGCGGCCGTGACCTCGAAGAGTCTCCGGCGCTGGGTGTTGGGCATGGAAATCTCCCCTGACCTGGGCCCCCGCCTGCTGCGTGGACCTGCCATGCTTCTGTGAGCGTTCACAGTAGAGAAACATCCCGGACACTTGTCAATGGTTGTTGCTGTGCGGTTATGTTGGGCTTACGCCGCCATCGATGTGTGTGCACGTTCCCAAATGATCGAACACAACGGGAGAGATCCATGCCGGAGACCACGCCCAGGGGCCTGACCAGGCTCGCCTTCGGCGGGGACTACAACCCCGAACAGTGGCCGGAAAGCGTCTGGCAGGAGGACGTCCGGCTGATGCGGGAGGCCGGCGTCACCATGGTGAGCGTCGGGATCTTCTCCTGGGCGCTGCTGGAACCCGCGCCGGGGGAGTACGACTTCGGCTGGCTGGACCGGATCATCGGGCTGCTGCACGACAACGGCGTCCGCGTCGACCTCGCGACCCCCACCGTGGCCCCGCCCGCCTGGTTCTACCGCGAGCACCCCGGGGCGCTGCCCGTCACCGCCGACGGCGTGCGCTACGAGTTCGGCTCCCGCGCCGCGATCTGCCACAGCAACGCCGACTACCGCGCGGCGGCGGCGAACATCACCACCGAGCTCGCCGAGCGCTACGGCGACCACCCGGCGCTGGCCATGTGGCACGTGCACAACGAGTACGGAGTCCCCGTCTCCGCCTGCTACTGCGACTCCTGCGCCGCCCACTTCCGCCGCTGGCTGGCCACCACGTACGGCACGGTCGACGCCGTCAACGACGCCTGGGGCACCGCCTTCTGGGGCCAGCGCTACGCCGACTTCGGGCAGATCAACCCGCCGCGCCTGACGCCGACCGTCGGCAACCCGGGCCAGGCGCTGGACTACCGGCGGTTCGCCGACGCGACCATGCGCGAGAACTTCGTGGCGGAGCGGGACATCCTGCACCGGCTGGCACCCGGCGTGCCGGTCACCACCAACTTCATGACCGCCCTCAGCCAGTGCGACTCGGTCGACTACTGGGCCTGGGGCCGCGAGGTGGACATCGTCACCAACGACCACTACCTGATCACCGACGGCCGCCGCACCCACGTCAACCTGGCGATGGCAGCCGACCTGACGCGCTCGGTGGCCGGGGGAGCCCCCTGGATCCTGCTGGAGCACTCCACCTCGGGCGTCAACTGGCAGCCGCACAACCCGGCCAAGGCGCCGGGCCAGATGGCCCGCAACTCCCTGGCGCACGTCGCCCGCGGCTCCGAGGGCGCGATGTTCTTCCAGTGGCGCCAGTCCCGGCGCGGCGCCGAGAAGTTCCACTCGGCGATGGTCCCGCACGGCGGCACCGACACCCGCGTCTGGCGCGAGGTGGTCGAGCTGGGCGCCGGCCTGGACTCGCTGTCCGCCGTCCGCGGCACGCGCACCGAGGCCGACGTGGCGGTGCTCTGGGACTGGCAGTCCTGGTGGGCGCAGAACCTCGCCTGGCGCCCCAGCGAGGACGCCGACCCGCGAGAGCGCGCCGACGCCTTCCACGAGGCGCTCTACGACCGCCACCTCACGGTCGACTTCGCCCACCCCGAGGCGGACCTCTGCGCGTACCCGCTGGTCGTGGTGCCCGCCCTGTACCTGATGACCAAGGCGGCCGGCGACAACCTCAGGGCGTACGTCGAGAACGGCGGCACCCTCGTCGTGTCGTACTTCTCCGGCATCGTCGACGAGCACGACGCCGTCCACGAGGGCGCCTACCCCGGCCCGCTGCGCGAGGTACTGGGCCTGAGCGTCGAGGAGTTCTCCCCGCTGCTGCCGGGACGGAACGTGCGCGTCACCGGTCCCGATGGCGCCGAGCTGGGCGGCGACGTGTGGACCGAGTTCGTCGTCCCGCGCGGCGCCGAGTCGGTCTGGAGGTACGCCGACGGCCCGACCGCCGGGCACCCCGCGATCACCCGCCACCGCCTGGGCGAGGGCATCGCCTGGTACGTCTCCACCCGCCTGGGCCGCGAGGGCCTGGACGTGCTGCTCGGGCGGGCCGCCGAGGACGCGCGCCTCGCCCCGCGCGCCGACCTGCCGCACGACGTCGAGGTCGTCGTCCGCAGCGGCGAGAGCGGCCGTTTCCTCTTCGCCGTCAACCACACCGGCGCCGACGCCAAGGTGCCGCTCGACACGCCCGGCACCGAGCTGCTGACGGGCGAGCCCGCCGCCGGCCGCCTCGCGGTCCCGGCCGGCGCCGTCCGGGTCGTCCGGCTCGACGGCTGAACCCGACTCCCCTCCGCCCGTGGAGCCGCGAGCCGCGGGCGGAGGGGGCCCCGCTCCCACCCAGCGCCATCCCGGGGGCACCGGGCATCCCATCCCCACCACGTCGAAGGGACGACGGACGACGATGTTCCATCCCAGACGCACCCTGAAGGCCCTGCTGGTACCCCTCACCGCCGGGCTCGCCCTCACCGCCCTGCCCGCGCAGACCGCCCGGGCCGCGACCACCCTCACCAACGGCGGGTTCGAGTCCGACGGCACCGGCACCGCCGCACCGGCCGGCTGGTCCACGTACTCGGCGGCCGGGCAGAACTCCGCCTCCTTCACCGAGGCCGGCGGCCACAGCGGCGGCTACCGCCTCAGCCACTGGTCGTCCTCCGCCTACAAGGTGGAGACCTGGCAGTACCTGTCCGGACTGGCCAACGGCGACTACCGGCTCACCGCATGGGTCCGCTCCGGCGGCGGTCAGAAGGCCGCCTACATAGCGCTGAAGAACTGCGGGGGCACCGAGCGGCGCACCGACCTGCCCGTCTCGGCGAGCGGGTGGATACATGTCGTCGTGCCGGTCAGGGTGACCAACAACCAATGCACCATCAGCATCAACAGTGACGCCGGCGCGGGGAACTGGATCAATGTCGACGACCTGGCCTTCACGGCCGGCACATCGGGTACGTCGATCCACGGCGCCGACATCTCCTCCCTCGCCAAGAGCGAGGCCGAGGGCGGCGTGTACCGCACCGCCGGCGGCACCAGCGGCGACGCGGTCACCATCCTGAGGAACGCCGGCATGAACTACGCACGGCTGAAGGTCTGGGTCGACCCGGCCGACGGCTACAACGACAAGGCGCACGTCCTCGCCGTCGCCAGACGCGTCAAGGCGGCCGGCATGAGACTGCTGGTCGACTTCCACTACTCGGACGCCTGGGCGGACCCCGGCAAGCAGACCAAGCCCGCCGCGTGGGCCGGGCACACCTACAGCCGGCTCAGGACGGACGTGTACACCCACACGTACGACGTGCTGAACGCCCTCAAGGCGCAGGGCACCACCGCCGACATGGTCCAGGTCGGCAACGAGATCAACGGCGGCATGCTGTGGAACGAGGGCTCCACCGCCAACTGGTCCCAGCTCGCCGGACTCCTCAACAGCGGATACGACGCCGTCAAGGCGGTCGACGCGTCCACCACGGTCGCCCTGCACCTCGCCGAGGGCGGCGATCCGGCCGGCACCCGCCGGTGGTTCGACAACGCGGTCGCGAGCGGCGTGCGGTTCGACGCGATCGGCCTGTCGTACTACGGCTACTGGCACGGCTCGCTGTACGACTTCCAGACCACCCTGGACGACGCGGCCGCCCGCTACGGCAAGCCCGTGTTCGTCGCCGAGACGGCCTACCCCTTCCGCCTCGACAGCGACGACCCGCTGGTCAACCAGATCGACACCACCGGTGAACTGGTCCCCGGCTACCCGGCCACGGTCGCCGGTCAGACCAGGTGGATGAACGACGTCGCGAGCATCGTGGAGGCCGTCCCCAACGGCCGCGGCCTCGGCGTCTTCTACTGGGAGGCCACCTGGACCGCGGTCACCGGCAACGGCTGGGACCCCGCCGACGCCTCCTCCGGCAACGGCTGGGAGAACCAGGCCCTGTTCGGCTTCGATGACAAGGCGCTGCCCTCCACGTCGTGGTTCCGCCACCGCTGACCCGACCCGCGGGGGCCCGGCCGCGCCACACCAGGACCACACCGGGCGGCCGGGCCCTCGCCGCGTCTCCAGACGGCGTTCGGCCGGCCCGCCGCGCCCGCGGACCCGGCAACGGCGTTCGGTTCCCGGCCGAAGGTGCGCCCAGCGCGCGACAGCCCGGCCTCGGATCCGGAAAAGTGGGAAGAACGCGGAACAAGAAGGACCCCGGCGGAGGGAACCGAAGGGGGCGGCGATGGCGAGGACTCCCGCCGGCGGGCGGCGCCTGGACATCCTGGAATGGCTGAAGGAACCGGACCGGCACTTCCCGGCGCAGCGCCACGGCGACCCGGCGACCGACGGCGTCACGGCCGGGGCCGTCGCCGCCCGGCTCGGTGTCCACCGCCGCGTGGCGCGCTCCCATCTCGCCCTCCTCGCCGACCTGGGCCTGCTGCGCACCAAGCGCATCCGCCACCGCACCTTCTACCGACGCGACGAGCCGCGCATCGCCGAGGTGTCCCGGCTGTTCCAGGAGGGGTGGTAGCGCCACCCGGCCGCCCGTCGATGCGGACGGGAACCCGTGCCGAACCATGTCCGGAAAACCCTGCGAAGTCGTGGCAGACCGCCGCACCGGACACATCCGGCTGCGACGACGACCGCCTCGGACAGGAAGGCCCGCCGATGGACCGTCCCGCGCCCCCGGCGCCGCTCCGCTACGTCACCCTCCCCGGCACCGCCCCGAGGACGCCGTCGTGGAGCCCAGAGGGCGTGTGCTGACCGGGGTGGCCGACGGACGGATCCCGCGCGTCGACGGTCCGGACGCTCCGCCCTCGGCCCGCGTCGAGTGCGTCGCCGAGATCGGCGGGCGTCCGCTCGGCCCGGACCTGTGCCCCGACGGGGAATTCCTGGTCCGCGACGGCCACGGCGGACTGCCGGCCGTCGACCCCGGCAGCCCGGTGAGACGGCGTTACGCTGGTGCCCGGCCGTGATCACCCGCCGACGGGCGGGGCGGGGCGGCCGGGCAGGAGACGTACGACCGATGACAGCGCAGGAAACCGGGAGCCCGCCGACGGCCGCCCCGCGGCGGCCCGCCCGCCGGGAGCAGCTGCCCGTCGTCGCCGCCGTCGCCCTCGGCGGCGGTCTCGGTGCCACGGCGCGATACGCGGCGGCCCAGTGGTGGCCCACCACCGCCGGCGGTTTCCCGTGGACCACGCTCTGGGTGAACGTCGCCGGGTGCGCGATGATCGGCGTCTTCCTGGTGCTGCTCACGGAGGTGCTCTCCGCCCACCGCCTGCTGCGGCCGTTCTTCGGCACCGGGGTGCTCGGCGGGTTCACCACCTTCTCCACCTACGCCGTCGACGCGCGCCACCTGTTCGACACGGGCCACCCGCTCACCGCGCCGGCCTACCTCGCGGCGACCCTGCTCGCGGCCCTCGCGGCGGTCTGGCTGGCGGCCACCGCGACCCGCCGCGCCCTGATCCGGAGGCGGCGATGACGCGACTGACCGGACGTGCCCTGCGCCTGACCGTGTTCGTCGGCGAGAACGACACCGTCCACCACAGACCGCTGTACGCCGAGATCGTGCACCGCGCCCACGCGGCCGGCCTGGCCGGAGCCAGTGTCTTCCGCGGCATCGAGGGGTTCGGCGCCTCCTCGCGGGTGCACACCTCCCGGCTGCTCTCCCTCAGCGAGGACCTGCCGGTGGCCGTCGTCGTCGTGGACACCGAGGACCGGGTCCGCGCCTTCCTGCCCCAGCTCGACGAACTCGTCACCGAAGGTCTGGTGACCCTCGAGGCGTGCGAGGTGATCCGGTACACCGGCCGCGGGGAATCCGGCACATCGGACACGAAGGGTAAGAAGTGGTTGTGAACTGGCTGGTGGTCGCCGCGGGCGGCATGGTCGGCGCCCCGCTCCGCTATCTCACCGACCGCGCGGTGCAGAGCCGTCACGACTCGGTCTTCCCCTGGGGCACGTTCACCGTGAACGTCACCGGCTGCCTCGTCCTCGGGCTGCTCGCCGGCGCCGCCCCCGCGAGCGCCGACCTGCGGCTCTTCCTGGGCACCGGGCTGTGCGGGGCGCTGACGACGTACTCGACGTTCTCGTACGAGACGCTGCGGCTGGCGGAGACCGGGGCCGGACTGCAGGCCGCCGTCAACGCCGTGGGGAGCGTGCTGGCCGGGCTCACGGCCGCCTTCGCGGGAGTGTGGCTGGGCCGGACGGTGTGGGGTTAGGGGCCCGCGGGGCCCCCGGTGGCCGCCGGTTCCGGCCGGCGCTCGTACCGGCGCCTGGTAGGACGGTCTCCCGCACGTTCCGCCAACCGAACCCGAACAGGACCCCATGAGCGCCATCTCCGTCGGCCAGGCCGTCGTCCTCGGAGCCGTAGAGGGAGTGACCGAGTTCCTCCCCGTCTCCTCCACCGGCCATCTGAAGATCACCGAGGGCCTGATGGGAATCCAGGTCGACGACGACGCCGTCGTCGGGTTCTCGGCCGTCATCCAGGTCGGCGCCATCGCCGCCGTGCTGGTGTACTTCTCCAAGGACATCGCGCGGATCGTCTCCGCCTGGTTCCGCGGCCTGCGCGACAAGGAGGAGCGCTACCACCACGACTACAAGTTCGCCTGGTGGGTGATCTACGCCACCCTCCCGATCGTCGTCGTCGGACTGGCCGCCAAGCCGCTCATCGAGGGCCCGCTGGCCTCGCTGTGGGTGGTGGCGGGCTCGCTGATCGCCGGCTCCGGCGTGATGTGGGCGGCCGACCGGATGGGACGGCACAAGCGCGGCGAGGACGACACCTCGCTGAAGGACGCGATGCTGGTCGGCGGCTCCCAGATCCTCGCCCTCCTCTTCCCCGGCTTCTCCCGCTCCGGCGCCACCATGTCCACCGCGCTCATGCTCGACCTCGACCGGGTCGCCGCCACCCGCCTGTCCTTCTTCCTCGGCATCCCCGCCCTCACCGGGGCCGGGATCTACGAGCTCAAGGACGCCCTCGGCACCGGCGCGGGCGCCCTCCCGCTGGCCGTCGGCACGGCCGTGTCCTTCGCCGTCGCCTACGCCTCCATCGCCTGGCTGCTGAAGTTCGTCGCCAAGCACTCCTTCAACGCCTTCGTGGTCTACCGGATCGTCGTCGGCGTGCTGCTCCTGGGCCTGCTGGCGACCGGCACGCTCGACGGCTGACCGCTGGCCGCCCGGCGGGTGTGCGGTGCCGCCGTCCACCGCACACCCGCCGGGGTTCGTCCTCCGCCCGCCTTGACACGACCGGCCGATGGGCCCGACCATCACTTCCGTGAACCTGTCAGACAGCCAGACAGGTGGGAGCGGCCCGCGGCGCGTCAGCGCCATGGAAGCGGTCCTCACCCACCTCCGCGGCGCCATCGAGCGCGGCGACTACGCCGTGGGCGACAAGCTCCCCTCCGAGGCCGAGCTCTGCCGCACCCTCGAGGTATCCCGGCCCGTCCTGCGGGAGGCCCTGCGTGCCCTGCAGGCCATGGGCCTCACGGTCGCCAAGACCGGCAAGGGCACCTTCGTGATCGCGAACACCGTCGAGGACCCCACCTTCGGCGACTACGCGGCCAGCGACCTGCTGGAGGTCCGCCGCCACATCGAGATACCGGTCGCGGGCTACGCGGCCGTGCGGCGCACCCAGGAGGACCTCGACCACATCAAGCACCTGCTGGACCGGATGGAGCGGGAGACCGACACCACCGCGTGGGTGGCCATGGACACCCTGTTCCACCTCGCCGTCGCCGAAGCCTCCCAGAACCCGGTCTTCCGCCGGGTCATCGAGGAGATCCGGGACGCGCTGGCCCGCCAGTCCGCCTTCCTCAACGAGGTCGGCGGCCGTCGCGACCGGGGTCACCGCGAGCACGTGGCGATCTACGAGGCGCTGCTCGACGGCAGTGAGCGGGACGCGGTGGAGGCCATGGCCTTCCACCTCGACGGGGTCGCGACGACCCTCACCACGATCGTGCGCGCGGCCCGCCCCGGACTCCCCGCGGAAGGCGGCCCCCGGTCATGAGCGGGCAGCACTCGCACAGCGGTCCGCAGAAACGTTCCGGCTGATGATGCCGACGGCGGCGCCGGACGCACCACCGTGCCCTGCCCGCCGCACCACCGCCCCCGAGGCGGGCGCGTGAACCGCGCGCCGGCCGCCACCCACCCACCAGTGATCAGGCAGTGATGTTCAGCAGCTTCCCGGCGGACCCCCCCGCGATCCGCGAACCCCTCCACGCCCCCGTCGCCCAGCTCGTCCGCGACGGCGTGACCGAGGGCATCCACTACGGCTCCGTCGTCGTCCTCGGCGGCGACGGGCAGGTCGAGTTCCAGCTCGGCGACATCGAGGCGGCCTTCTACCCGCGCTCCGCCCTCAAACCGGTGCAGGCGGTCGCCATGGTGCGGGCCGGACTGCCGCTCGACGGCGAACTGCTCTCCCTCGCCGCCGCCAGCCACTCCGGCGAGGAACGCCACCTCGCCGGCACCCGGCGGATCCTGGAGCTGGCCGGCGCCACCGAGGACGACCTGCGCAACGTCGTCGACCTGCCGTACGACCCGGTGGTGCGCGACGCCTGGGTGCGGGCGGGCGCGCTGCCCTCCCGGCTCGCCCAGAACTGCTCCGGCAAACACGCCGCCATGCTGTACACCTGCCGCCTCAACGGCTGGCCCCTGGACGGCTACCTCGACCCCGGGCACCCGCTGCAGAAGACCGTCGCCGAGACCGTCGAGGACCTCACCGGCCAGCGGATCGCCCGGGTGAGCGTCGACGGCTGCGGCGCGCCCCTGTTCTCCGTCTCCCTGCACGGCCTGGCCCGTGCGGCCGCCCGGATCACCACCGCCGCCGGCGGCACCCCGCAGGCCCGGGTGGCCGACGCGATGCGTGAGCACGCCGAGATGGCCTCCGGCTCCGGCCGCGACGTCGCCGCGCTGATGCGGGCCGTGCCCGGCCTGCTCGCCAAGGACGGCTTCGAGGGTGTCGAGGTCGCCGCCCTCCCCGACGGGCGGGCGGTCGCCGTCAAGATCTCCGACGGGGCGAACCGGGCCCGCATACCCGTGGCCGCCGCCGCGCTGGCCCGGGCCGGCGTCGACCCGGAGCTGCTCACCGAGTTCGCGGGCGAGCCCCTGCTCGGCGGGGGCGAACCGGTGGGCCGCATGCGTCCCGTGCGGGCGCTCGACCCGGTCGCCTCGCCCGCCCGCGCTTAGGCCGCCACCCCACCTCGCCCTCCCGCGCGCAGGCCGCCGCCTCACCTCGCGCCCGCGGGGAGGGCCGTCCCACCTCGCGCCCGCGCCCCGCGCGGGGCCCTCACCCTCACCCCTCGGAAAGAGGATCCGTACGCCATGACCGCCGCCACCCGCCGCGAACACGACCTGCTCGGGGACCGTGACGTCCCCGCCGACGCCTACTGGGGCGTGCACACCCTGCGGGCCACCGAGAACTTCCCCATCACCGGCACCCCCATCTCCACGTACCCGCACCTGATCACCGCCCTCGCCGCCGTCAAGGAGGCCGCCGCCCTCGCCAACGAGGAGCTGGGGCTGCTGCCGTCCGCGAAGGCCGCCGCGATCGTCGCCGCCTGCCGGGAGATACGCGCGGGCGACCTGCACGACCAGTTCGTCGTCGACGTCATCCAGGGCGGCGCCGGCACCTCGACGAACATGAACGCCAACGAGGTCGTCGCCAACCGGGCGCTGGAGCTGCTGGGCCACGCCAAGGGCGAGTACCGGTTCCTGCACCCCAACGAGGACGTCAACCTCGGCCAGTCCACCAACGACGTCTACCCGACCGCCGTCAAGGTCGCGACGGTCTTCGCGGTACGGGAACTGCTCAGGGCGATGGCCGTGCTGCAGGACGCGTTCGCCGGCAAAGCCGTCGAGTTCCGCGACGTGCTCAAGATGGGCCGCACACAGTTGCAGGACGCCGTCCCCATGACGCTCGGTCAGGAGTTCTCCGCGTTCGCCGTCATGATCGGCGAGGACCGGTCCCGTCTCGACGAGGCGGTCGAGCTGATCCACGAGATCAACCTCGGCGCCACCGCCATCGGCACCGGCCTCAACGCCCCCGCCGGCTACGCCGAGGCGGCCCGCCGCCACCTGGCCGACATCACCGGCCTGCCCCTGGTCACGGCCGCCAACCTGGTCGAGGCCACCCAGGACTGCGGCGCGTTCGTCCAGATGTCCGGCGTGCTCAAGCGGATCGCCGTCAAGCTCTCCAAGAGCTGCAACGACCTGCGCCTGCTCTCCTCCGGGCCGCGCGCCGGCCTCGGCGAGATCAACCTGCCGCCCGTCCAGGCCGGTTCGTCGATCATGCCCGGCAAGGTCAACCCCGTCGTCCCCGAGGTCGTCAACCAGGTCGCCTTCGAGGTGATCGGCAACGACGTCACCATCACCATGGCCGCGGAGGCCGGCCAGCTCCAGCTCAACGCCTTCGAGCCGGTCATCCTGCACTCCTTGTCCGAGTCCCTCACCCATCTGCGCGCCGCCTGCCTGACCCTCGCCGAGCGCTGCGTCTGCGGCATCACCGCCAACACCGAGATGCTGCGCGCCGGGGTCGAGAACTCCATCGGCCTGGTCACCGCCCTCAACCCGCACATCGGCTACGAGGCCGCCACCGCCATCGCCAAGGAGGCCCTGGCCAGTGGCCGCGGAGTGGCCGAACTCGTCCTGGAGAAGGGGCTGCTGCCGGCCGAGCGCCTGGCGGTCCTGCTGCGCCCCGAGGTGCTCGCGGGCAGCGGTCCCGTGACGGTCGTCTGACCCGGGCGACGCGTCCCGGCGCACCCCGCGTACGACGGACCCTGCGCCCCGCGCCGGGCCGACACGCGGGGTGACGTCACCCCCAGGGCTGAAGCGTCACGCACGGGACACGGCCGCCCCGGCCACGCCCTGACGCGCGGCGCCGCCGCGTGGCCAGCACGCGGAAGGCGACCCAAGACATGCCTGATTGGACGGCACGGCGACCCTCCGCGACCCCGGCGAGCCGGTCGATCGGGGGTGCGGCATGATGACGATCATGTCGTCGCAATTCCAGCCCGTCCTCGACCGCATCCTCCGGGAGATCGAAGGCACCCCGGGACGCGGCCACCCCGCCGACTACATCCCGGCGCTCGCCGCCCGCGACCCGCGCCGCTTCGGCATGGCGGTCGCGGATCCGGACGGCACGGTGTACGGCGTGGGGGACTGGCGGGAGCCGTTCTCCGCGCAGTCCATCACCAAGGTCTTCACCCTCGCCCTCGACCTGGCCATCGAGGGCGACGAACTCTGGGAGCACGTGGGCCGGGAGCCCTCCGGCAACCGGTTCAACTCGCTGGTGCAGCTGGAGTACGAGAACGGCATCCCGCGCAACCCCTTCATCAACGCGGGCGCGCTCGTCGTCACCGACCGCCTGCACACCCGCAGCGGTGACGCGGCCGGTGAACTCCTGGCCTTCCTGCGCGCCGAGAGCGGCAACCCCGGCCTCGGCATCGACCGGGAGGTCGCCGCCTCCGAGACCGCGCACGGCGACCGCAACGCGGCGCTCGCCCACTTCATGGCGTCCTACGGCAACATCGACAACGACGTGCCGACCCTGCTCGACCAGTACTTCCGCCAGTGCTCGATCACCGCCTCCTGTGCCGACCTCGCCCTGGCCACCGGCTTCCTCGCCCGGCACGGCATCCGCGCCGACGGCTCCCGGCTGCTCACCCGCAGCCAGGCCAAGCAGATCAACGCGATCATGCTGACCTGCGGCACCTACGACGCGGCCGGCGACTTCGCCTACCGGGTCGGCCTGCCCGGCAAGAGCGGGGTCGGCGGCGGCATCATCGCCGTCGTCCCGGGCCGCTGCACGCTGTGCGTGTGGTGCCCGGGCCTCGACGAGCGCGGCAACTCGGTGGCCGGTGTCGCGGCCCTGGACCGCTTCACGACGCTGACCGGACTGTCCGTCTTCTGAACCCGCGGAATCCGCCGAAACCGGCCGGCCCGTAAAACGGTTGTCTCCGCGGCCGGTCCGCGGTGAGGATCTCGCGCATGTTCTCGCGCAGGAAACACCGCCCCCAGCACCCCGACGTCCTCAAGGCCTGGCAGTGCCTCGACGCGGGGGACGTCCCCGGAGCCCTGCGGCAGCTGCGCACCGGCGCCGACGACCTGCCGCTCCCGGAGGTCGCGCTGGTCGTCGCCCGCGCCGCCGCCACGGCCGGTTTCGACGACCTTCGGGACGCCGCCACCGCCGTGAGCGCCGCCCCCGACCGGGTGCGGGCCCTCTACGACTACGGGTACGCCTGCGTCGAACGCGGCGTCCACCACCTCGCCGTCCCCGCCCTGCGCGAGGCGCTGAACCGGAGCGGGGGCGCCCTGCCGGTGCTGCGCGAGCTGATCTCGGCGTACGAGGGCGAGGAACGCCACCGGGAGGCCGTCGACGCGCTCCTCGCGCACGAGTCCGGCCTCGCCGACTGGCCGGACGGCTATCTGCTGGTCTTCAACGCGGTCATGGCGGGCGACCTGCCCCTGGCCCGCCGTCGGCACGCCCTGCTGCCGGACCCGGACGAGGAGATGTGGCAGCCCGCGCGCGACCGCCAGAACCGCATGCTGAGCCGGGCCGCGGCCGCCGAGGCCGTGACCGCGCTGGACCCGGAGGACCTGCGCGGCTGGCAGTACGTGATCGGGGGCACCGTCCTCGGCACCCTCTCCCCGTACGGCTACGCCTCGGGCATGGCCGGCCGGTACGCGTTCCTGCAGGACACCCACGAGCAGTGCCTGCGCGGGCTGCTGCGGCTGAAGTCCGTCCTGGCGGCGGCCGAGCTGCGCCCGGCCTCGGTGTCGCTGCTGCCCGACCGCGGCAGCCGTATCCTCGGCCATGCGGCCGCCGAGGTGCTCGGCCTGCCCGCCCTGCCGTTCGCACCGGAGCGCGAGGACACCGTCGTCGTCGCCCACGACCTGAACGAACTGGCCGGGCACGACGAGGGCCCGCGGATCACCGGGCAGCTCTTCCACCGCGCCCCCGGCCAGGTGCTGCACGAGCACGCCGGCTGCTGGACCGATCCGCCGGCCGTCACCCCGGACAGCGTCACCCTGCTGCACCAGGCCGTGATGGCCCCGTGGAGCGGCGGCCTGCGGCAGACGGCCGACGGCGGGGTGGCGCCTGGCGAACCCGACGTCCGCCCCGAGGCCGACATCGCCGCGGACATCCTGGCCGCCGACCCGGCGCCCGACGACGGGGACGGAGACACCCCGGCCGACCCGGACAGCCGGCTCACCGCCTTCGTCACCGCGATCCGCCCCACCTGGCTGTACGGCGACCGTGCGGCCCTGAAGACGGCGGGTCCGGTGCGCAGTGGCCGTTTCGGGTGAGGCGGGACCTGCGGTTCACCCGCGGACCGGGCAGGTGCGTCGTCCGGCCTTCCGGCGGTGCCCGTGCTGCCCGGCCGACAGGTGACCCCGTGGAACCGGAGGCGTCCACGAGCTGCCTGCGCGGGCCCGGCCCGTCGGCTCACCCGTCGGCCGGGCGGCGGGTGAGGAGGTGCAGGGCGAGTGCCACGGCCGCCGCGCCGGCCACGGCAGCGGCCGCGGCCAGCAGCGCGGTCGGCAGCCCCAGCTCCGCGCCGGCCGGCTTCGGCACGGCCACCGGCGCCGTCTGCGGACCGGGGCGCGGCCGGGCCCGTAGCGCGTCGAGTGAGCCCACCGGGTCCACCCGGCCGGCTGCCGCGAACCCCCAGTCGAGCAGCTCCCGCGCCTCCTCGTACACCGCGTAGCCGCCGCCCTCCTGCGGATTCATCACCGTCACGACCAGCGTGCGCCCCTCGCGCCGGGCGGCGGCCACCAGCGTGTTGCCCGCCTTGCTGGTGTAACCGTTCTTGATGCCGATCAGCCCCGGGTAACGGGCGACACCGCTCCCGCCGGTCAGCAGCCGGTTGGTGTTGGCGATCGGGTACGACCCCCCGTCCCGCCCGGGGAACCTGGCCTCGGCGGTGCCGCAGTAGCGCGCGAAGTCGGCGTTGCGCAGCCCCGCCCGCCCGAACACCGCCAGGTCGTACGCCGACGACACCTGCCCGGGGGCGTCGTAGCCGTCGGGCGACACCACCCGGGTGTCCAGCGCACCCAGCGCGCGCGCCTTGTCCTGCATGAGCCGGGCCGTCGTGCGCCAGCCGCCGTTGAGCCTGGCGAGCACGTGCACGGCGTCGTTGCCGGACGCGAGGAACACCCCGCGCCACAGGTCGGCGACCGTGTACGAGCGGTCCTCGGCGACGCCGACGAGGCTGCTGCCCGCCCCGATGCCGGCGAGTTCCTTCTCGGTGACCCGGTGCCGGATGCCGGCCGGCAGGGCCGGCAGCACGGTCAGGGCGAACAGGGTCTTCAGGGTGCTCGCGGGCGGCAGCCGGCGGTGCGCGTTCCCAGCCGCCAGCACCGCCCCCGAGCCCGCGTCGGCCACCAGCCACGACAGCGCGGAGACGTCCGGGACCCGCGGGGCGCCCGGGCGGGGACGGACCTGCGTGCCGGTGCGGTGGAGCAGCGCCGGCGCGGGGGTGGCGCCCGCCCGGCCCCCGGGCGCGCCCGGGTCGGGCCGGACGGGGTGTGCGGCCGCGGCCGGGCCCAGCGCCAGCACCCCCGTCGCGCACACCGCGCAGGCCGACGTGACGGCGCGTGAGGAGAATCCGATCGTCATACCGCCAACGTAGGAAGGATCCCGCTCTTCCTCGTGCTGACCGTGCCGGGCGGCGCCGCGGCGAGGGGTCACCGTCAGCCGAACAGCGGACGGCCGGGTGCCAGGGCGGCCGCGATGCGCGACGCCACCTCCTGCGCGGTGTTGCCGGCGGGCGACGACGGTCCGGCGGTCGTCGCGACCGCGATCGCCAGGCCCTTTCCCGGCAGGTAGGCCATCACCTCGCCGTAGCCGTTGAACAGCGGGTTCTGGAACACCCAGCCGTTCCTGACGACCATGCCGAGCCCGTAGTGCGACTCCTCGGTCTGCGGCCGGCACACGTCGGCCGGGCAGGTGTCCGTGGGGCCGCCCGTGCCGACGGTGCCGGGGTTCAGCAGGGTGGCGTACGACCGTGGCGAGATCAGCTCGCCCGACCCGATGGCGCGGGCCGAACGGGCCATGTCGCACACGGTCGAAGTCAGCACCGCCCCGGGCGCGATCGTCCAGGACGGGTTCCAGAAGGTGGACTCCTCGTAGCGGCCGCGCTCGGAGGTGAAGGCGTGCAGCACCGGCCGGGGCATCTCGGGTGTGAAGCCGTTGCGGGTCCCGCGAAGTCCCAGCGGGCGGATGATCCGCTCCCGGAGCAGCCGGTCCAGCCGGGTACCGGTGATCTGCTCCAGGGCGGCGCCCAGGAGCACGAAGTTGGCGTGCGAGTAGTTCCAGTTGGTGCCGGGCTCGTACCACAGCGGCTCGCCGGTCGAGAGGGCGACGAGTTCTCGGGGGGTCCACCGGCGGAACGGGTCGGCGTCGAGGGCGGCGAGGAAGCCGGGGTCGGTCACGTAGTCGTACAGGCCCGAGGTGGAGCTGCCGAGCATCCGCAGCGTGATCGCGTCGCCGTGCGGCAGCGAGGGCAGCCACCGGGACACCGGCTCGTCGAGACCGACCCGCTTCTCGTCCGCCAACTGCAGCAGGACGGTGGTCAGATAACCGATGGCCACCCCGCCGGCCCGGAAGCGCATGTCGGCCGTGGCGGGGACGCCGGTCATCGACTCGCCGTCGGCCATGGTGACGATCTCGCGCCCGTGCACGGTCACCTCGGCCAGCACGGCGTTGAGCTCGAGGTCGTCGCGTGTCTCCCGCACGATGTCCGCGACCTTCCGAGCCTGCCCGTGGGTCGGGTCGGGCGTGGCCGCGCAGGCGGGCCTCGGACGGGCCGGGGGCGCGGCGAGCGCGGGGGCACCGCTCAGCAGGAGGGAGAGCAGCACGGCGGCGGACAGCCAGGTCTTGCGGGTACGTGTCATGCAGGAACTGTGGGGCGCGCCGAGGACGCCGGCGGTCCAGCCACACCCGCAAGCCCCCGGATGGCGGACACGGTTCGGATCCGGGCGCGCTCGTGCGGTCCGGCGCCGACGTCGGCGTCAGTCGCAGGGCAGGGCCGGCCGGACCTGGCGGACGAGGGCCGCGTTGTCGGGCGTCGCCCGCATCCGTTCCAGCAGGGTCGTCAGGCCGCCGTGTCCGTCCCGGGCGCCGAGCGCCCGGCGCAGTGCCCCCACGGCGGCCGCCTCCGCCGGGGAGAGCAGCAGTTCCTCGCGGCGCGAGCCGGACGCGGCGAGGTCGACGGCGGGAAAGATCCGGTGGGCGGCGGGCCCCCGGTCCAGGCGGAGTTCCATGTTGCCGGTGCTCTTCAGCTCCTCGAAGAAGAAGTCGTCGGCGCGGGAGCCGGTCTCGACCAGGGCGGTGGCGAGGATCGTCAGGGAGCCACCCTCCTCGGCGGCCCGCGCGGCGCCGAAGAACCGCTTGGGGCCGATCAGCGCGGTCGCGTCGACGCCGCCGCTGAGCGTACGGCCCCCGGCGGCGGCCGCGTTGTTGTGCGCCCGGCACAGCCGGGTCAGGGAGTCGAGCAGGACGACGACGTCCTCGCCGGCCTCCACGAGCCGCTTGGCCCGCTCGACGACCAGGTCGGCGAGGGCGATGTGGTGCCGGGGCGAGCGGTCGAAGGTGGAGGCGTACACCTCGCCGCGCACCGAGCGGCGCATGTCGGTGACTTCCTCGGGGCGTTCGTCCAGCAGCACGACCATCAGCCGGCACGTGGGATGGTTCCCGGCGACGGCCGCCGCGATCTGTTGCAGCAGTACCGTCTTGCCGGTCTTGGGCGGGGCGACGATCAGCCCGCGCTGCCCCTTGCCGACGGGAGCGATCAGGTCGGTGAGGCGCCCGGCGAGACCGGCCGCCGGGTGTTCCAGGCGCAGCCGCTCGCTCGGGTGGATCGGGGTGAGGTCCGGGCGGCGGCGCCGGGCGACGGGCCGCCTCCCCTCGACCAGCGTGATGTCGGTCAGCGCGGACCGGTCGCCGCGCACGCCGGTCACCAGGTCGCCCGCGCGCAGGTGGTGACGGCGGATCAGCGCGGCCGAGACCGAGGGATCGCCGGGGGAGGGCAGCAGGTCCGGGCCGCGCAGCCACCCCTTCCCGCCGCCGTCGACGTCGAGGACGCCGGTGACGAGCCGGGCGGAGGACTGCTGGGCCGGGGGACGTTCGAGACTGGTGGTCATGGGAGGCGGTCCTTTCGAGGACGGCGGCATGGGACGTGCGGGAAGAAGACGGGGGAGGGGAGAGGCCGCGAGGGCGCCGGGACGGCACAGCCCGGATGTCCCGGACGCCTGCCTGGCGAGCGGCGGAGGAACGCCTGCGCACACCGCCCGAAGTGACGGGGCGTGAAGGCGGCGCGGAGAGAGGAAAGGCACCGGGGCCCACGACGGGGCTCGACACAAGTGCGGAGTCCACCTTACCTCATTGGCCCCGGTTCTGTCGGGATGTTCGGCCATCGATTACTGTCGCGGCATGTCGACGCCGCCTCAGCCTCCGCAGCCGCCCGTCCCGCCCTCGGGCTCGCAGCCAGGTCAGCCACCCGCCTCGCAGCCGGGCGTCCCCGCCGGGAACCCGCCCGCGCCGAGCGCCTACCCCTACCCCGACCCGCAGTCCCCGGCGGGCTACCCGCCGCCCGCGGGCGCCCCGGCGCAGAACTTCTACGGCCAGCCCACCATGATCGGTCAGCCCGGTCAGCCCGGTCAGCCCGGTCAGCCCGGTCAGCCGCCGGTGGCCAACCCGTACGCCCAGCCCGGCGCGTATCCGGAGGTGCTCGGCTCACCGGCCGGTGGAGGCCGAGGCGGAGCCGGACGGGCCGTGCTGTGGGCGGCCGTCGGCGCGGTGGTGGCGTCCGCGGCCTGGGCGGGCGGCGTCTTCCTGCTCGGCGGCGGCATCAAGGGCGGTGACGCGGACCTGCGCGGCTACCAGGCGCCCGAGAACCTCTGCACCGCCGGGGACTACGCGTCGTTCAAGAAGGAGTACCCCAAGGACGACGACACCCCGCAGGCCCACTCGGTGAAGGACCCCGCCGTCGACACCAGCCGGTGCAGCCTCAGTCTGGAGACGGAGGGCACGGACTCCCAGGACGGGTACCTCTCCGTCGACGTTGCCCTGCACAAGGAGACCGACCCGGGGCCCGAGTTCACCGCGTCGTGGAAGAACTACGACAAGATGTACTCGGACTACGACGTGACCGAGGTGGAGGGCATCGGTGACGAGGCCTACCTGGTCGCCGACGGCTCCGGCACCTCCTCCCGGTACTCGGTGCTCGCCGTGCGGGACGGCTGGGTGACGTACACGATGAGCTTCAGCGCCTTCTCCTCGTACAGCGCGGACGACGACAGCGAACCGCCCACGGCGGACGAGATAGCCGAGTGGCTCAAGACGGATACTCGGGCCACCCTGGACAAGCTGCGCAAGTGACGGCCGGCCGGCGCCTTGCCCTAGGCTGAGGCGGATGTTCAGCCCTGAAGGCCCCAGCCTGCGTGAACTCGCCGTCCAGGCACTGTCGTCGGTCGAGCACGGCTACGACCTGCTCGCTCCGAAGTTCGACCACACCCCCTTCCGCACCCCGGACTCCGTGCTCGACGCCGTCGCGGCCGCGCTGGCCCGCACCGGCACCTGGGAGGACGGGCTCGACCTGTGCTGCGGCACCGGCGCCGGGATCGGTGTGCTCGCCCAGGTGTGCCGGCGCCGCGTGACCGGGGTGGACTTCAGCGCCGGGATGCTCGCCGAGGCCGCCCGGCGCACCGGCGTCCCGCAGGACGGGCCGCGGGTGTCCTGGGTCCGGGCGGACGCCCGTGTGCTGCCGTTCGCCTCCGCCTTCGATCTCGTCGTCAGCTTCGGCGCGTTCGGCCACTTCCTGCCCCGCGAACTGCCGGGCCTGTTCACCCAGGTGCGCGCCGCGCTGCGGCCGGGCGGCACGTTGGCCTTCCCCGTGCTCGCCCCGCCGCGCCCGGCCACGCCCGCGTTCTGGATGCTGCTCGGCTTCGACGCCGTGATGCGGGTGCGCAACGCGCTGTGGCGGCCCCCGTTCGTCATGTACTACCGGGCCTTCCGGCTGGGCGACGTGCGGCGGGAGCTGGAGCGCGCCGGGTTCCGGGTGGGTCTGCAGGCCCTGCCCGAGTTCGGTCTGCGGCGGGACGGCAGCCCCCGTGTGCGCCTGGTCACGGCGGTGCGGGTCGGCTGACCGTCAGCCGGCCGACGGCAGCGTGAACTCGTAGACCAGCGGCTCCCGCCGGGCGTCCAGCACCAGGTCGGTGATCTCCAGCGGCCGGTCGTACTGGTCGTGCACGCGCCGGGTGACCCGCACCGAGGGCGGGTCTCCGAACGGGGTGATGCTGTCCCGGTGGTGCAGGGTGAGGCCGGCCCGGCGCATCCAGTCGTAGGCGCGCCGCAGTTCGGGGCAGCCGGCCGAGGGGGCGCGGTCGCGGTAGCGCGCCAGTTCCTCCACCTCGGCGAGCGCGACGGCGGAGAACGACGACAGTGCCGTACGGCGGGCGCGGCCGTCCGCTCCGGCCGACTCGTAGCGGTGGACGAGCGTCGGCCGGTGCGGGGCGAGGCCCAGCGCCTCGGCGTGCGCGGGCGGGGGTGTCTCCCAGCTGACGGCGGTCCGGTCCACGGCGTTCGGCTCCGCCTGCCGGGCGCCGACCGGAAAGGTCGGCGCGGCCGGGGTCTCGGCGGGCGGGCCGGTGAGCGCCGCATGGCTGCCCCGCCGGTCGGTGGCGACCAGTCCGTCGCGGCGCAGCACCTCCAGGGCCTGCCGTACGGTCTCCCGGCTCACCGCGAAGTGCTCGGCCAACTGCCGTTCCCCCGGCAGGCGTTCGCCGGGCGGAATGGTGCCGTCGCGCAGCTCGCCGAGCAGTTGGGTGGCGACCCTCCAGTAGAGGGGCTGGGGGCGTTGGGGGGTGGTGCGGGCCATGCCGCGCCTCCTGTGTGATGACGTACCGTGGCCGTGCGGGCTCATTGCGCCACCACATCTAGCATTGGTCTAAACCAATAGGGAAGGGCGGTCGGCTCGATCGGCCGAAACCGGACGCCGCCGCGCCCTTCCCCGGCCCAACTCCGTCGTCACAGCCGGGGGCCCAGCCAGCGCAGCTTGGCCGCCTCGTGGTAGGGGCCGCCGCCCTCGTGGTCGTTGAAGTCGTAGACCTCGATCGCCTTGTCGTCGTGCGCCCAGGCGTTGTAGGCGGCGAACACGGTCGACGGCGGGCACGTCTGGTCCTCCAGTGCCACGGAGAAGAGCGCCGGGGAGGAGCCCCGGGCGGCGAAGTGGACGCCGTCGAAGTAGGAGAGCGTGCGCAGGGCGTCCGCGGTGCGGCCCCGGTGCGTCTTGAGGAACAGCCCGATCTCGCGGTAGGGGTGGCGGTCGGTGAGCGTCGCGGCGCGCGGGAAGTCGCACAGGAAGGGTACGTCCGGCGCGATCCCCGCCAGATCGGGCACCAGGCCGCCGACGGCGATGGTGATGCCGCCGCCCTGGCTGCCGCCCACCGCCACCGTGCGCGAGGAGTC
Organism: Streptomyces sp. bgisy159; assembly: GCF_057707805.1. NCBI lineage: Bacteria > Bacillati > Actinomycetota > Actinomycetes > Kitasatosporales > Streptomycetaceae > Streptomyces > Streptomyces sp. bgisy159. The sequence continues at coordinate 70,036 of NZ_JBYIQX010000037.1, forward strand.
GGTCAGCGGGTGCGAACGGGCCGCCTCCACGGCGCGCACCGCGTCGGTGAACACCCGGCGGTAGTAGTAGTTCTCGGGCGCGTCCAGGCCGCGCGTCATGAAGCCGGGGTACGACGGTGCGCCGCCCACCGGGTCCGCCGTACCGCCGCCACCGCCCCAGGTGCTGCCCTGGCCCCGGGTGTCCATGACGAAGTGGGCGCGGCCCGACGAGGCCCACAGCAGGTGCTCGTGCGCCAGCCCGCGCCCGCCGCCGTATCCCACGAACTCCACCACCAGCGGCAGTGGTCCGTCGGCCGTCGCCGGAAGCGTCAGCCAGCCCTTGACGGGATGGCCGCCGAAGCCGGAGAACGTCACGTCGAACACCTGGACGGTGGTCAGTGGGGTGTCGACCGGCTCGAAACGGGCGTCGAGGTCGTGCTCGCGCGCCTCCTGAAGGGTCTTCGCCCAGAACGCGTCGAAGTCCTCCGGTGCGGTGGACCCGCTGCGGTACTCGCGGAGCTCGTCGAGGGGCAGATCGAACAGGGCCATGCGGGACCGCCTTTTTGTCAATGAGGCATACGAATGATCACACCGTACGTGCGGGCGAGAGCGCTTTCCAGACCCTGCCCGTCTGTCGGGCGCTTCCGGCCCGGGCGTCCGTCACGCGTCCCGCCGGGTCCACAGCGGCTCCGTGCGGGCCCAGTCCCGCTCCCACTCGGCGAGCCGGCGCCGCAGCGCCGCCCGGCGCACCGCCGCGTGTCCGAGCAGGACCGCGCCGGCCGAGCCGATCGCCGCGCACGTGCCGACGGTCAGCGTGTGCTGCCAGACGGTGGTGGCGCCCCGCGGCGGCGGCACTGCGTGACCACTGTCGTCGAGCCACACCGTCACCCGGTCCCCGGCCGCCGTACCGGTCGGCACCCGGGCCGTCGCCGTCCGCTCTCCCACGCCGGGCTCCGCCCAGCGCACCGTCACCGGGTACGTCCGCTGCCGGCCGGCCGCCACGGTCGGCAGCGCCTCGGGCGGCCGTCCGACCACCTGCGCGCTGACCCGGTGCCGCTCGGCTCGCTGCTCGGCCGTCATGGACCGCGCCTCCTGATGAGCCCACAGTCCGCTCAGGGCACCGGCCAGCGGCGCACCCACCATCAGCAGGACGGCCGCCACCAGCGCCGTCCACGTCTCCACCACGTCCGACCGGCGCCGCAGCGGGTAGCCCTGCCGCCGCCAGCACCGCACACGGGTACGCATGTCGACCTCCTCGCCGCACGCGGACGAGTGCCCACACAGGACGGCGTACCCCTTTCCGGGCCGCTCTCGCACGGCGGGGCGGCCCGGTCGCGGGGGGGGGGGGGGGGGTCGGGGAAGGGCAGGGCGCAGGGGGGGTC